>CAYMME010000171.1:0-16569 GCA_964391465.1 uncultured Planctomycetales bacterium | reverse complement strand
CCGTGCTCGTGCCGCTGGTCGTGCTCGCGGTACCGTTGTACGACGTGATCTCGGTGGTCATCATCCGCCTCCGGGCCGGGCACAGCCCGTTCCGCGGTGACCGGCGGCACTTCTCGCACCGCCTGGTGACGCTCGGAATGGACCCGCGCTCGGCCGTGCTGACGATCTATCTGGCCACGCTCGCCACCGGGCTGTCGGCCACGCTGCTGCCCCGCGCCGATTGGACCACCGCCGGGCTCGTCGTGGCCCAATGTCTTTGCGTCGTCCTGATCATCGCCGTCCTCGAACACAAGCGCGCCAATGGCAAAACGTCGTGAACGCAAAGCGCACACGAAACGCGCGGCAACGCCCGACGCCAAGGACGAGCTCGAAACCGCGCGCCCGGCCGCCGCCCGCGGTGGATCCGCGATCGAAGCGACGGCTCTGTTCATTCTGCTTGCCGTGGTGGCCGTCCGGCCGCTGATTCTCGAGTCCTACAGCTCCGCACAAGTCGGCCCCGCCCTCGACCTGCGGCAACCGTACTTCCTGACCGGTGAGTTCTCGCCGAAGCCCCGGCCGTTGGCCTTCCTGCGCGCGCTCTCGCCGTTGCCGGAATCGGCCGCGTCGTTCGACGTCGCCGTCCCGGCCGGGGCCACGGTCGAAGGCCACGCGCTCACGCCGCCGGGCGTGCCCGGACGCGCAAGCTGGGAAACCGGACCGTGGACGGTTCGTGTGCACACGGCTCGACCGAATCCTTCGATCGATCTGTCCGTCGGCGCACGTCGCGTGGGCAAGGAGGGTGCATCGCGAGGCCAAGAGCGCCTCGCCCCGAAACAAACGCTGGGCGAAGCCGGTGTACAGGTGTTCACGTTCCCCGCGATGGGGTGGCCCGCTGGAGACGCTGCCGATCGAGTCGGAATCGTCTACCGATTCCACAACACCTCCGACACGGATGCCGCGGTCACGCTCGAAACCGGCGGCGCCGATGCGGATGTGACCACGCCCGGCGTGTACATCCCGGCACTACCCGGCCCGATGCCGACGGTGGGCTTCGACGCGGCCATCCTCACCACCCTGCTGCTGTACGCCGTCGCCGTTGCGCGCTCGGGCCGATGGTCCTGGCGTCGCACCGGAATCGAGCTCGGCGCCGCGATCCTGCTCGTAGCCCTGATCGTCTCCACGGTCGTCGCCGGCAACAAGCGCATGGCGATCATCGGCGCGGTCGATTTCGCGTGTCTGCTGCTGCTCGCGATGCTGCTCACGCAACTGCTGCGCCGGCCGTGGCAGGTGCGGCTTGCGCTGTGCGTGATCGTCGCCACCGCCACGGTTGCGGCCGCGCGGTGTGTCGAGCAGGTGTTCGAGTTCGACGAGACCATCGCCCAGTACTCGGCATCCGAGGGCGAAGCCTGGGCCGCGGGCGGACGCGACACGGAGGATCCGGTAGCCCGACTCTTCCGCAGTCGGCTCCTCGCCCGCGATCCGACCGCCTACATGGCTCACCCCAACATCGCAGGCAGCTACCTCCTGCTCGCCGCGTTCGCCGCCGCCGCCCTTGCCGCCGCGAAGTTCGGCGCCACGCCGCAGACATTCCGTCGGCTGTTCGCGTGCATCACCGCCGCCGTCGCGCTGTTGCTGGTCGCGGCCGTAGCGTTGACCTCTTCGCTCGGAGCCGCGGTCGCCGGCGCCGCCGCGGCCGTCGTCTTCGTCGCATTGGCCCTCGGCCGACGCCGCCTTGCCCGGCAGCGAGGCCGCGTCCTGGCCGCGGGTTGGCTGGCCGTCCTCCTCGGGGCGGTGGTCGTCCTTGGCTTCGGTCGCACAACCGGGAGCCTGCCCTCGGCCTCGCTCGCGTTTCGCTGGCAGTACTGGTCCACGTCGTGGCCCATGATCCGCGATCACCTGCTCGGCGTCGGCAGCGGCCAGTTCGGCCGGAACTACCTGCAATACAAGCCGGTCACGTCGCCCGACGAGGTTGCGAACGCCCACAACATGCTCGTCCACGCCGCGGCCGAGTGGGGCGTGATCGGGCTGGTCGGGCTCGTCACCCTACTCGGCGGCATGTCCGTCGTGCTGGCCATGCCGGGCGTGCGGGTCGCAAGCATACGCGGAGACCGAACCGGTCCCGTTCCCTCAGGCGGGCACGTGCTGACCTATGCGGTGGGCTTGACCGCAGTCGTGGTCGCGGTGTTCGTGGCCACGTCCTTCGGGACGAGCGGAGCCCACCTCGTTCTCGTGTGCGCGGTCCCGGCCCTGGTGTTCCCGATGACATTCGTGCTGGGCGCGATCGACTCCGACCGACTCGACCGCTTCGACGACGAACCGTTGCCGGTCGTGCTCTGGTTCCTGTGCGCCGGCCTGCTCGCTTTTTGCGTGCACAACGTCATCTCGTTCTCGCTGTTCGTGCCCGCGGCCGCCACACCGTTTTTCGCGTTGGCCGCAATCGCGGTATCCGTGCGACACGCGGACGGTGATCCACCCTCCCGACCGGCATCGATGCCCACGCGCGTCGCGTTGCCGGTGGTCGGCGCCGCCGCGCTCGCAGCCTTCATGCTTCTCGTGTTCCGTCCGGTGGCGACGGGTGGGGCGAAGCTTCTGGCCGCCCGTACCGCCACGCACTACGCAACGCTCCCCGCCAATCCGGGCGACCATCCGGCCAGTAGCCTGTTCGCCGCCGCTGCCGCCGCCGACCCGCTCGACCCAGTCCCACCGTCCGACCGGGCCCGCTGGCTGGCGGAGTATCCGTACACCGATCCGCCCACCGCGATTGCGAATGTCGAGCACGCGGCCCGGCTCGTGCGCGCCGCCATCGCACGGGATCCGCACAACGGCCGGCACTATCGCCAACTCGCCGCCGCCCTGACCACGGCATTCGGCTGGGCAAAGGAGCCGCAATTCCTGCGCGATGCCGTCGCCGCCGCCGAGCAGGTGGTCTTGCGCTACCCGGAGTCCCCGCAGGATCATCTGACCCTCGCCCGGGTCTACGACCATCTGTTCGAGGCCACCGACGACCGCACGGCCGCCGAGAATGCACTCCGCGCATACCGACGCGCCCTCGCGCTCGACGCCGCGCGCCCGGACTACGAGGTCCGGCGCTTCAGCCCGCCGGTGCGCGACGCGGCCGAACAGCGCGTCAAGGCCCTCGAGACGTACGGCGCCGTCGCAATCTGAGTCGTCGTGTTCCCATCTCGGACACTTGGTGCGCCCCTACAATAAGCAAGGCAATCCTGAGCCGCGGAAGTTGCGGGCGATGATCGCCGCCGCAGTGGGGGTGTGCGCATCACCGTGCCGTTACAGCAGCCGTTCGAGATACGCGTGGCAGGACGCATGGCGCGGCGGACTGCCCGGACGAAGGTGTTGTGCGCACCCTCGGGCTCTCGGAAGGAGGTGACTCGCACCACCAGCCAGGTTGCTTTCGATTGATGATTGATGTTTCGCAAGTTGCACGTGTTATTGAAGGAGACGCACGATGATTCGCAGTCGCACGAAACCTCTGTGGGTGGCAGCAGCGATTTGCGCCACGAGCCTCGTGGCCGTCCCATGGGCTCCGGCCCAGGAACTCGATGACGGCACAGTCGACGCCGTTCGGCCCATTCCGTATGTCGTCGCCGCACCCCGGGCGGCTCTTGTCGGACCGCCGGCAACCACCGACGCCCTCAGGCCGGTCTACGGCGCCGCCTACAATTTTCCCAGACGCAACGGCATGCTTACCGTCCGCCTCGGAACGGTCGTCGCCTTCCGTTTGGGTCACAACATCGAAGGCGTCTGGTATCCGGACACCTTCGGCCACCTGGGCACAAGCCTGAGAGTCGAGCTACTGGTGCGCCACGGCACGGACGCTGCGCGCCGCTGGAAACCGCTCGGCCGGGACGGCGCCCGCGCCATGCGGGCCGGGCCGAGCATCGGAACCGCGGACGTCAGAGTCCGCCACCGCTTCGACACACCTGGATACCACGTACTCCGTGCCATCGTCCGCACCGCCGCCGTGCCCGTGAACGCCAACACCGACGCCGTGTCCGCCGCCGAGCCGAGCCCGGGGGCTGCCGACGTCGAGGACATCATCTACATCGTGGTCCGAGCGGTTGACGCCGACGTCGAGGTCACGGCCACCGCCGACGATCCGCTCGTTGAGTTCGCGGAGCCGCTGGAGCCCGAGGACGAAGCGATCGACGAAACGGGGGATGCCGAGGCACCATAGCCTCGCGCAACGGGGGGTCGGGGAGAGTGGGGAGACGACGCATTCCCACGCCGCCGGGGTGTCTCAGCCAAGCACCCCGGCTTTTTTTGTCGACGGCGAGCCGTGCGCAGGGCACGGATGCATCAGGCCGGGACGGCCTCTTTCTTGTTTACTTCGGTGTCCACAGGAACGACCGACGATGGAGGCCGCCGCGCGGGTTTCGGCCCGGCGGACCGGTGTTGACCAGCACGGCCACGTGGTTGATGCCTCCGGGCCGAATCGCATTGGTCACGTCGATGTCGATCGGCGTTCGAACGTCGTGGTGGCCCAAGCGATGGTGACGCTCGCCCTCGAACTGCTGCATCACACCGTTGACCCAGACCCACACGCCTCGATTGAAGTCCGAACGGTTGTAGACCGCCCCGATGGTCAGCCACAGCGGCTTGCCCGCGGCCTCGACCGGCACATGAAATCCGGTGCGATACCACGCCTTGCCCCACCGGCTCCACCCCTGCTCGTCCTGATGCCCCTGCGCCTCCCAATACAGCGTCGAGTCGATCGTGTCCCAGGGGCCGTCCGTCGTCGGCAAATACCACTGATAGAGCACGCCGATGTCCTTCGGGTCGAAGCGAAACTCCCAACGCCGCGGCAACAGCGTCACCAGTTCGCCTCGCGCGCCGCCGACGCGGTCGGCCAAGCCCGTGTACATCGTCTTGTGCCACTCGAGACTCGTCCGGAACTCCTTGACCCAGTCCGGCGTCTCGGGCAGGAGGCCGGTGCCGATCTCGCCCACCTTGCCCCGGATGGTGAGCATCGTGTCGGCCCACTCCACGCCCTTCGCAAACGCGCCGCGAGTGACGGCCTCCTCCATGAAGACATAGGCGTTCATGTGATCGTGCACGTGCCGCAGCACTTGCACGTGCAGCTTCGCGTCCGGCTGCTCGGCGCGTGCCTCGGCTTCGGCGATCAACCGATTCAGCTCCGGCCGCACCGGCCGCAGGATCTCTTTCCACTGCATGAGCCGGCCCCACGTCTCGTGAATCGTGGTCCGCTCGACCGCTCCCTCGAGCGTCCAGATGTACCGCTCTACCGCATCCGCGGCCTGGCCGTAGAGCCTCTCGCAGTAGTCGCGCACCAGAGCGTCGACGTCGGCCTCAACGTTCCACATCAACTTGGCCCGCACGTAGTAATTCAGGTGCGTCACCATCCAGGTGTTGGTCCCCTCGGTCCAGAACCCCCACAGGCCGCGCTGCTTGAAGTAGGGCATGTCGTGCCTGAGGTTGTGCAGCGCAGGGAACGGCAGGTTGACGAGCGAGTTGCCCGGGTCGTAGTCGTAGACAACCACAAAATCCAGCTTGTCGGTCCATCGGGTCAGGATCTGCTTGTACAGCGTCCGCTGCCAGCACGTCGGGTCGCCGATGCGGTGCAACGTGCACGTCGCGATGACCGCCGACTGGATGCCGAGGTTCGGGCTGAACGTCTCGATGCTTTCCGGCAGCCGCACGCGGTTGGCGTATCCGTTCGTCAGAATCCAATGGTCGGGGAACTCCTTGTACACCTCGCGGGCAATCTTGTCGGCGAACCGAAACCACGAGTCACTCAGGCTGGGGTCGCCGTACCCCTTGCCGACGAACCCCGGAATAGCGTCCTGACACGGCTTGCAGTGGCACATCGGAAAGCCGTCCGGCGGTGCGAACGCGAAGCTGACGCGCTCGGCCCGGTCGCGAAAGACCTGCTTGATCGTCTGCACGGCGATGCGCGTGGTCTCCGGCTCGGACAGACACAGCATGTGCTCGACGCGCTTGCCCTCCTTGTCCACGGCGTAGATCTGCGGGTGTGTCTTGAAGTACTGCTTGGGCGGAGCGAGGGCCGTGATCGACCCGTCACCCGGCATGCTGATGTTGGGTGAGGCCAGCTTGTTCCGCTCGTACCACGCCCGCATGTTGCGGCCGTCGTCGTCGGTGACCGGCATCCAGCCCGAGTAGTGGATGTCACGGATGCGGAAGTCCGGGCGTTCGCGCTTGTCCAGCGCCGCGACGCGAATCGTCTTGGTCTTCGGAATCACCTCGCCGTACGGCCCGGGAAGAAACCACCGACAGCCGAGCCCTTCGAGGAAGTCGTACACCGCGAAGAGCGTGCCGCGGTAGCGCCAGTCCTCGTTGCCCGCGAGAACGAGCGCGTTGCCGACGGTCTTGGTGACGAACCCCTCCTCGTTCAACTTGCGTGTGAATCCGCTCGGCACGTCGATCCCCAGGTCGCGCACCGCCTTGCTGTGCCCGACGAGAATCCGAACGCCATCGACGCCCTCGTTTTCACGGGCGATGGTCAGCTTCGCCCCGCTGATCTTCTCGATGTAGCCGCGCAGGGCTTCCGCCGCCTCGGTCGCCTGATCGCTCGGCTTCTCGGCCACCACGATCGTCGCCCGAGCCGCACCGGCCTCGACCAGCGTGAGATCGGCCCGCGCGACCAGCGGGCAACACATCAACGCCAAGAGCGGAACGGCGAAGAAGCGGGTGAGACGGCAGTCGTTCATCATGCGGGAGCCTCCCAAGTAGTCCGGGGCGGGTGCCCCATCCTTCGCGGCGGTTTGCGAAGGGTGGGGGACGGACAACGAGCCCGTCTGGTCAGTCCCTCACCCTGGCCCCGCCTTTCGACGGGCCAAGGATGGGGCACCCGCCACGATACCGTCCAGCCGGATGCCCCACCAGCCGGCAAGCAACGTACCCTTCGTGTCAGTCCCCCACCCTGGCCCCGCCTCTCGGCGGGCCGAGGATGGGGCACCCACCAACCGCATGCGGAAGGAGACCGGGATATGCCCCGTCCCGGTCGTTCGTTGCTCTTCCGACCCGAGATTCGATAGAATGGAAGTCGTCCCGCGGGCGGCGTGCCTCAGGTCGGCCGAATCGCGGCCTCGGTGACGGCGGCGGGACGCCGGGTCTGAGCGACCCGAAGCAAACGTATTGCGTGGGGGGAGGCGGGAAGCGCCCCCTCTCGAGAGATAGCGTTTGGACACATCTGTCCAAGGGAAGGAGAACTACGATGAAGCGTAGTCAAGCTTGGATGTGCGCCCTCGGCGCGGTTGTCGCGTCGACCTCCGCTGCGGCCTCGGGCGCCACGCCGCTGGGAACGGCGTTCACGTACCAGGGGCAGCTCAAGCAGGCCGGGGTGCCGCTCGACGGTACGGCCGACTTCGAGTTCAGCCTGTGGGACGATCCCGGCAGCGGCGCTCCGCCGGTCGGCGGGGTCCAGGTCGGCCTACCGGAAGGCGCCAGCAACGTGTCCGTGGTCGGCGGGCAGTTCACCGTCGATCTCGACTTCGGCCCCGACGCCTTCAATGGCCAGGATGCGCGGTGGCTGGAAATCGCCGTCCGCTCGCCGCACGACCCCGGCGACACCGCCCCGTTCACCACGCTCAGCCCGCGCCAGCCGCTGGCGCCGACGCCGCTCGCCCTCCAGACGCGCGGCATCACCGTGGACGACGCCGGAAACGTCGGCATCGGGACGACCACGCCGCAGCACCCGCTGTCCTTGGGCGGCGCGACGGCAGACACGCAGGGCGTCACTCTCCGGTCGTACAGCGACGCACCGGTGTACTGGAAGGGCGGGGCCGCGTTCGGCTACGACTCAGCCTCGGTCATCCTGGGCGAGTTGTCCGGCGTGGCAACGATCGGCGGGCACGACACAGATCTCAGTGCCTGGGCCGACCTCGCCATCAATCTGGGCGGCAACGTCGGCATCGGAACCGCCACGCCGGGCGAGAAGCTGACCGTCGCCGGCACCGTCGAATCGACCGCGGGCGGATTCAAGTTCCCCGACGGCAGCGTGCAGAGCACGGCCAGCGGCGCAGGCCTTTGGGCCCCCAGCGGCAGCGACATTTACTACAACGCCGGAAACGTCGGCATCGGGACAGCCACGCCGGCGACAGAGCTGGATGTGATTGGTGATATCACTGTAAGCGGCGCTGTTGACGGCGTGGACATCGCGTACCACGTCGCCGATCCGCATGCCCACCACACGCCGCCTACCGCGCAGTATGGAATCGGCATTGAAGACTGCACCCAGTCTGGAGACGGAATCGACTGCACACGGAAGGTTCTTGTCGGTGTCAGTCTATTCGAGGAACACCTGATTCGTCTGGACGCGGTGACGGACCTGGGGCCGCCGGAGGAGGTCGTGGCAATCGACATCGAGAAGCGGTGGAGACAGCCGGCCCCGACGATCCACGCATACGATGTCCACGTCACGCTGACCGAGGACCCTGACACCCATGCGTTCTCCGTTTCACCGGAGACGCCGGTCTACAACACAAAGGCCGACCCCGGATACACAGGTAATTTCCACCTCGTGGCGACGCTCTTCTCGGACGCACGTCTCGAACTGACCATCAATGCCGACAAGGTCAAACGGGTCGTCACCGAGTCGCCCGGCTATGTCATGGACGCCCAGATCGAACCCCTTGCCTCCGGTGCCACCGAGGCGCAACTGAGCGTTCGCATCAAGAACGACGGGGACCTCAGGGCACAGTACCTCGTCACGGTGACGGACTGCGACTTCCCCGTCGAGCCGGTCGTGTATCAGACCCGGCTGCTGGATGCCCAGGAGGAAGTGGACCTCACCTTCGATCTGCGGCGCACCAGTGGGACGTTCATCGGCGGCGAGCAATGCAAGGTCAGCATGTGGAGCTTTAGGGGCAAGCTGTACGACGTCGTGTGGGTCGCGGCCCCGGCGCCCGCGGCAGCGGCACAGGCCCCGACCGCCCTCGCTCCGCCCGGCGAGCCCGACTCGCCCGCGTCCGCGGAACTGAGAGCCCAAAACGCCGATCTGGAAGCGCGCGTGGCCAGACTCGAAGCGCTCATGGCGCGTCTGACGAAAGGCGGCGCACAATAGGATCACGACTCGCACTCACGCTGATCACCGTCGCCGCGTCTGCGATGACGGGTGGGGGACGGAAGAGCGGGAAACGGAGTGTGAGGCGTTGGTCATTGCTCCACAATTCTCCCTGTCGATCGGTGCCCCACGACACTCATGCCGCGCGGATGCATCCGTCGCACACTCCACGCCGGATGAATCCGGCGGCTCGGGCAGCGCGGGGTGCGGCTCGTTTTCGACCAGCGAGACACGTATCCGATCTTCTCAACGGTCGTCCCGGTCGATCGTTGCTTTTCCGACCCGAGATTCGATAGAATGGAAGTCGTTGTGCGGACGGCTTGCGTCAGGTCGGCTGGATCACGACGTCGTTATCGGCGGCGGGACGCCGGGTTTGATCGACCCGAAGCAAACGTGATGCGTGCGGGGAGGCGGGAAGCGCCCCCTCTCGAGAGATAACGTTCGGACATATCTGTCCACGGGAAGGAGAATCGCCATGAAGAGCATTCAGAATTTCGTGTGCGCCGTCGGTGCGACTGTCGCGTGGACCACCGTTGCGGTCTGGGCCGCCACCCCGATGGGCACGGCGTTCACGTACCAGGGCCGCTTGACCGACCTGGGAGTCCCGGCCAACGGGGATTATGATTTCAAATTCACCCTGTACGATGACCTGACCGGCGGGCTCCAGGCGGGCTCCACGGAATCCGTCGACGGTGTTCCCGTGGTCGACGGTCTCTTCACCGTTGAACTGGACTTCGGAACCAACTTCCGGGGCGAGGCTCGGTGGCTGGAGATCGAAGTAGCGCCCTACATGAGCGGCTCGTATACGCTCCTGTCCCCCCGGCAGGAACTCACACCCACGCCGTACGCGCTGTATGCCACGATGGCTGATTCCGTACAAGACGGCATCTCCGGAAGCGGCACGCCAGACTACGTGGCCAAGTTCACCGCGGCCCGGACGATCGGCGATTCCACAATCCTCGATGACGGCACGAACGTGGGGATCGGCACCGCAAGCCCGGGATACAAGCTGGACGTGGGAGATATCGTCGAATCGTACAACTACGTTCGCATCGGCGCCGCCAACTACACCGGCATCCTGTTCTATGACGGGGAAGGCACCAACAGCGGCCAGATCCGCTACAACCATACCGGTGACTTCATGCGCTTCGATACGCGGAAGCCCGGTCTCTCTTCGGCGGAGCGGATGCGCATCACCGCAGAAGGCGATGTCGGGATCGGCACCACCAGCCCCGGAGAACGGCTCAGCGTGAATGGGATCGTCGAATCCATCACCGGGGGGTTCAGGTTCCCGGATGGCACGCTCCAAACCACAGCCGACACCGGCGGAACGTGCCTCTGGCAGCAGAGCGCCAGCGACATCTACTACAACAGCGGCGACGTCGGGATCGGCACGAGCACCCCGGACACCCTGCTCGTGGTTGAGAAGCACAATGACAGCAACATCATTCCCATGGCCACGTTTCGAACCACGGGCACTGATTCCGCAGGCGCCATCCGCTTCGAGAACGCGAATGCCAACGAGTTCAATCTCGGGATCACGCGTAACGACGAACTGGCCCTGGGGTACAACAGCAACATATCGCTCCCGAGTGACCTGCTGCGGATTACCTCGGCCGGCGACGTCGGAATCGGGACGACGGCCCCTGCCTCGGCGCTCGACGTGGTGGGCACGGTCACGGCCGATGCGTTCGTGGGCGATGGGTCGGGCCTGACCGGCATCCCGACGAGCCCTTGGCAAACGTCGGGCAGCGGCATCTACTACACCGCCGGAAGCGTCGGCATCGGAACCACCAGTCCCTCATCCCGCCTCCATGTCGAAGACGATGACCCAAACGATGTCACTCTCATGGTGCACAACCTGGACAATACGGGAATCGAGCGTTTGCGCTTCGGCACGAGCACCGCAGCGGATGCCGCGATCACCGTATGGGGCTCCAGTCACGCCACCATGCCGGGGAAGTGGCGATTCATCAACAACAAGACGTCCGGCCACTTCGATTGGCTCACCGACGGGGCGGCACGAATGACCCTTACCAACAGCGGCGACCTTGGCATCGGGACTGACACACCCTCTGAGGCACTCGAAGTCGTCGGCAACATCCAGGCGACGGGGACGCTCAAGAGCGGTAGCTCGATCGTCATTGACGGCACACCGGGAAGCGAGCAGATCACTTCCAGCGCCGACTTGGAACTGCACGTCGGTTGGGGGCGCGCTTTGCGTATCGAGAACCAAAGCGGCAGCCCCAACATCATCGGTGGCTACAGCGGCAATTTTGTTGGGGCCAACGTGCACGGGGCAACCATCAGCGGCGGCGGATTTGCCACGGAGGAGAATCGCATCACCGACAGTTCCGGCGTGATCGGCGGGGGTAGGGACAACCAGGCCGGGGACGCGGCCGGAACCACGGGCGACGCCGGGTACGCCACCGTGGGCGGGGGCTTGAGCAACACCGCCGGCGACAACCACTCCACCGTGGGCGGCGGTGACAGCAACACCGCTGAGGCCGGGTACGCTACCGTGGGTGGCGGTCAACACAACACCGCCAGCGGCAACTCGAGCTTCATAGGCGGCGGCAATAACAACGACGCCAGCGACTACTACTCCTTTGTAGGCGGTGGAACGTCGAACACCGCCAGCGGTGAGTCCAGCGTCGTACCCGGCGGCCTTTCCAACGTCGCCGCAGGGGATCGCAGCTTCGCAGCCGGCACCAGCGCCCAGGCCAATCACAACGGCGCCTTCGTCTGGGGCGATTCGTCCTTCGGCGTCGTAGCCTCGTCCGCTCAGGACGAGTTCACGGCGCGGGCCTCGGGGGGCGTGCGGTTCTTCACCAACAGCGCGCTCACGGCGGGCGTGGAGGTCGCCGCCGGGGGTGGAAGCTGGTCCTCCGTGAGCGACCGCAACGTCAAGGCCAACGTCGAGTCGGTCGACGGCCGCGAGGTCCTCGAGCGGGTCGCGGCCATGCCCGTTTCCACCTGGAATTACAAGGCCCAAGACCCGGCCATCCGCCACATGGGGCCGATGGCCCAGGACTTCCATGCCGCCTTCGGCGTGGGTGAAAAGGAAACCATGATCACAACGATCGACGCCGACGGTGTCGCGTTGGCCGCGATCCAAGGGCTGTACGAAGTCGTGCAGGAAAAGGACGCCAAGATCGCCGCACAAAACGAGCAGATCGCAGACCTGACTGCTCGCCTGGAACGGATTGAGGGCATGCTGGCCCAACCGGGCCACACGCCGAACGGAGGATCGCGCTGAAGCGCGCAACCCGGACAAGGCACGCGGGCGCGAGATGACGAAAGAAGCCCGAAGCTCGAATGACGAATCTAGGCACCGTTGATCCGTTCGTCTGCCAGACCCGACGGCGGACGGCGCGGCGCGAATTGGGCTCACGCACAGAGGCCAGGAAGTGAGAAGTCAGAGGCGAGAAGTGGGAATGCCGCATTCTGACTCCTGTCTTCGTTATTCGGACTTCGTCATTCATTCGTCATTCGATATTCGACACTGGATATTACGACAACAGGTGGGTCGCGACCCACCCTACAGCTCGATCCCTTGGTCCCTCCTCTGGAGCACTCCATCTGCGGCGTCCAAGCCGGATTCTCTGTTATTTCTTGGTTTTCTGATCCTGCGCCCGGTATCATGAAACTCTCTCCCCAGGGGTCCGCGCGAGGCGGGACGGGGCGTGCGGGTGGGGGCGATGCTCCCGCGATGGCGGTATGTGCCTTTCGATTGTCACTGCCGACAGGGCGGTAGCACACGTCCCACGACTTGATTCCGGCCGCGCGACGCGGGGCAGGACGCGCGACTCGATACGATGGGGCGTGGGGAAGAGGGAAGCCTTCCCCTCGCACGAAGACTCATTCGGACACGTCACGTCATGGAAGGAGAAGCGCAATGAGATCCATTACGTTTTGCCTGTGCGCTTTCGGTGTGGGGCTGTGGTCGTACACGGAGCCGGCGTCGGCCCAGACGCCGCTGGGCACGGAATTCACCTACCAGGGCCAGCTCAAGGAAGCCGGCGTCCCCGCAGACGGTGACTATGATCTTCTCTTCCGACTCTTCGATGCCAAGACAGGCGGCCTGCAGATCGGCAGCGACTTCCCCGCGGACGACTGGCCCGTCAGCGACGGCCTGTTCACGGTGGAGGTCGACTTCGGCGCCGCTGCCTTCACCGGCGAGGCCCGCTGGTTGGAGATCGTCGTCAATGGCACGACGCTCAGCCCGCGGCAGGAGCTGACGCCAGCGCCGTACGCGTCGACTGCGTTGCAGACGGTGGGCGTGGACGGGCATTCACTCGATGCAGCGGACGGCAGCCCAACCGACGCCGTCCTCGTTGACAGCGATGGCAGGGTCAGAATGGAAACGGGCGGCTTGATGGTCTTCGATGCCGTCGGCCAAGGCATTGGGCTGACCAGCGACAGCTTCCAATTCGCCGAAAGCACCAGCGAAGATCCGGTGTACGACTATTCGAGCACGACCGCTACGCACCGGTTCTGGACAATCGGCTCGCGCCGAATGGTCATCACCGCCGACGGCGGTGTCGGTATCGGCACGGACAATCCGGGGTCGCGCCTGCACGTCAAGACAACGGCTGGCGCAACCGCGATAGTCGGGGACACCGCCAGCCCGAGTGGTACCGCGATTCACGGTTGGGCATCGAACGCCGATTTATGGGACAGCTCGAACATCGGCGTCCACGGCCGCTCGGACGGTGACTCCGACGCCGTCGGCGTGTATGGCGAAGCCACCAACACCAACCCGGACGGAACCACGTACGGCGTTCGCGGCGTGTCGGCCGAAGGCACCGGCGTGCGCGGCGACAATCAATACACCGGCAACTACGGCACCCTGGGCACGTCACAGAACGGCGTCTATGGCCGAGCGGCCGGCAACTACGACGCGGGCATGAGAGGCGTCCATGCAAACACCGGTAACTACGGCACCGTCGGCACATGGGACGCCGGTGTCCGTGGCATCGCCAGCGGCAACTCGGGCGAGTTCTACGGCGTATATGGCACCGCCAGCGGCACGCCGGGCGAGTCCTACGGCGTATACGGCATTGCTCCCCACGCAGGCGTGCACGGTGAGGGCGCGGGCGGAATGGAATCTTCCTATGGCGTCAGGGCCATTGCCGAGCAGGCCGACACCCTTGACAACTACGGCATCTACGCGCGGGCCGAGAACGCCTTGTACTACAATATCGCCGGCTTCTTCGTCGGAGATGTCAACGTCATAGGCCACCTCTCGAAGAGCGACGGCTCGTTCCAGATCGATCACCCGCTTGATCCGGCGAACAAGTATCTCCGCCACTCGTTCGTCGAGTCGCCCGATATGATGAACGTCTACAACGGAAACGCGGTGACCGATGCGAACGGCTATGCCGAGGTGACCCTGCCGGAGTGGTTCGAGACGCTCAACCGCGACTTTCGCTATCAACTCACCGTGATTGACGAGACCGACAACGACACGTTTGTGCAAGCCAAGGTGGTGCGCGGGGTCCGCGACAACCGCTTCCGCATTCGCACCAGCGAGCCCGGAACGACGGTCTCCTGGCAGGTAACCGGGATTCGACAGGACCCGTGGGCCAACGCCCACCGCATCCGGGTGGAAGAGGAGAAACGCGAGAAGGAGCGCGGCTCGTATCTCCATCCGGAGCTCTACGGCCAGACGAAAGATCACCGCGTCGATCGCTGGCTCGAGGCGGCCGCGCGGAGGGCACGGACAACGCAAGCGCCCGCCCTCGAAGCCGTCACCGAGCCGGTTGACCGATAACGACGCCCACGCGAGAGAGACCCGAAGCTGGAATGACAAATCGAGGGACGCCCTCGGCCTCTCAATCCCCCGATCACTTTGTCCCTCCGTTCCTTCGTCCCTCAGTCCCTCCGCTTGGAGCACTCCATCTCCGGCGTCCGGGCCGAATTCTCCCTTGTTCCTTGGTTTTCCGCCCCTCCGCCCGGTATCATGAAGATCTCTCCCCAGGGGTCCGCGCGAGGCCGGACGGGTCGTGCGGGTGGGGGTGCTACGTCCGTGCCGGCGATATGTGCCCATCGATTGCCACTGCCGACACCGGCGGCGGCACACCTCTCACGACCCTGGATTCCGACTGCGCGGCGCGGGGCAGGACGCGCGACACGAGACGATGAGGCGTGGGGAAGAGGGAATCCTTCCTCTCGCACGAAGACTCATTCGGACACGCCACTTCACAGAAGGAGAAGCACGATGAGATCCATTACGTTTTGCCTGTGCGCTTTCGGTGTGGGGCTGTGGTCGTACGCGGAGCCGGCGTCGGCCCAGACGCCGCTGGGCACGGCGTTTACTTATCAGGGGCAGCTCGAGCAGGCGGGCGTGCCCATCGACGGTACGGTTGACTTCGAGTTCTCGCTGTGGGACGACGCGGGCAGCGGTGCTCCGCCCGTCGGCGGGATGCAGATCGACGTGCCCATCCGCCGCAACAACGTTCCCGTGGTGGGCGGTCAGTTCACGGTGTGGCTCGACTTCGGGCCCGATGCCTTCGACGGCGACGGCCGCTGGCTCGAAGTCACCGTTCGCGTGCCGCACGACGGCAGCGACACTGCGCCGTTCAGCATCCTCGCCCCGCGACACGAGCTGACACCCGCCCCGTACGCGCTACACGCAGCGTCGGCCGGGAGCATGTCGTGGACCAGCCTGACCGACGTTCCCCCGGACCTGGCCGACGGCGATGACGTGGATGACGCGGACGCGGATCCGACGAACGAGCTGAACAGTTCGCTCGTGCTCAACGGCACCGCGCTCGAGCTCACGGACGCCGGGGGCATCCTCACGACCGATCTGAGCAGCTTGGCCGGCCCCGGTGGCGACATCACTGGCGTCTACGCCGGCACCGGCCTGGCGGGCGGTGGCGACACAGGTGATGTCACGCTCGATGTGGACATCACTTCGATCCAGCGCCGCGTCATGGATGATTGTCCGCCCGGGGAGTACATCGGCGCCATCCACGAGGACGGAACGGTCACCTGCGAGCCGGACGAGGATAGCGGCGGCGACATCACTGCCGTCACTGCCGGCACCGGCCTGATGGGCGGAGGCGACACAGGCGATGTCACACTCGACGTGGACACCGCTTCGGTCCAGAGTCGCGTCATCGGGACCTGTCCGCCCGGTGAGAGCATCCGCATCATCGACAGCGACGGCAGCGTCGTCTGCGAGCCGGACGATACCGGCAGCGGCAGCCCGTGGACGGTGTCCGGAGACGACCTCTTCTACTCGGCCGGCAGCGTCGGCATCGGAACCGTAGGGCCCATCGTTTCGGGCATCGAAAGCATGGTCACCAAGTCGGCCACGCTCACCTCGCCCAGGTTCGCCCTGGCCTGTGCCGCGGACCCTGCCACGGGGAAGATCTACTGCTTCGGCGGCAACTTCTCCGGCGCGCACGCCGAGATCCAGGAGTACGACCCCGCCACCGACACGCTCGTCACCAAGACCGCCGTGCTCCCCACGGCTTTGTACAGCCTGGCTTGCGCTGCGAGCCCGGCCACAGGGAAAATCT
>CAYMME010000170.1:0-16585 GCA_964391465.1 uncultured Planctomycetales bacterium | reverse complement strand
GCTTCGTTGGTGTATGTGATCCAGCACTGCACCTGGCGTTGCGTGAGGCGATCGGTCATGAACGAAAACGGCGTCGGCGGCTCATCACCGGACTGTGCTTCGAGGGCATCGTAGTCCACCGTGTCGCGGTGCACGCGGGGAGGTGTGCCCGTCTTGAGTCGGCCAAGCTCGAAGCCCAGGTTACGCAACGAAGCCGAAAGCCCTTCCGCCGCAGGCTCTCCGAAGCGCCCACCAACCGTCTGACGATCACCGCAGTGCATCAGACCGCGCAGGAAGGTTCCTGTCGTAACGATCACCGTGTCGGCGCGCAGGATCCGTCCGTCCGTCAGTCGGACACCGTCTGTCCCTCCGTCGCGGGCGAGGATTTCGTCGACCATTCCCTCGACGATGTCGAGATCTGCTTGCGCCTCGAGTCGGCGCCGCAGTTCAGCGGCGTAGAGATGGCGATCCGCCTGGGCGCGCGGCGCCCACACGGCCGGACCCTTGCTCCGGTTCAGCATGCGAAACTGAATTCCAGCGGCGTCGATCACCGCGCCCATCAATCCGCCGAGGGCATCGATCTCGCGCACCATTTGTCCTTTGCCCAGTCCGCCCACGGCCGGGTTGCATGACATGCGTCCGATAACGGCGCACTTCACGGTGACCATCGCGGTGCGCGCGCCGCACCGCGCGGCCACCCAGGCTGCCTCGGCGCCGGCATGACCGCCACCGACGACTACGACTTCGTACCGATTATTCATCGCCACAAGAGTAACGAAACGGCGGGCGGTGTGACAGGCACTGAAGGTTGGCGCAAGGGGCTAGCCCACGTGTCTGGAATTTAGGGTCGGGCTAGCCCGGGGCAGGGTTGAGTATGCTGAACTTACTCAACCTGGGTGGAAGGCTTGAAGCCAGCACTAGGTATGATAACTAGCTTGGGGTGGCGCGTCAAGGGAATAATTCCTAAACCACTATGTCCCAATACCTTACCGCAAGCCCGCACCCCTATCCAGGGTAAGGGTTTGCCCGCATTTCGGCTATGCGACGAGGTCCAGGACCTGTCCGGGGTGGGTGAGCGCGTAGCCGCTGATACCGGTCATCGCTGACCCGCGTGGCGGCTGGCCGGCCTCCCCCGTTTTGGCATCCTCTCCGGATTTCTGTTTGCTAAGCTCCTGTCTGGCTTCACGTTCGGCTCGTGCCGCCTGGGCAGCCACAGCTCGATCCTGGCTGGACGGGTCCGACGGGGCGAGCGCCGCCCGGCGGAGCTGCTGCATTTTGGCGATGGTCGCTGTCGGGTTGCCCTCCACGGGTGCCGGATCGATCTGCACCTCGCCGCCGACGGCGTATTGCTGTCCATCCGGGCCCGTTTCGTACTCGAAGGACGGTCCGCCTCGGGCGTGCCCCCCGGCCGCGGCCTTGTGGGCCTGTTCGTGGCGGCGCACCGCCCTATCCCGCTCCTTCAGCTCTTCGACCTGCTTCTGTTCCTCTTCGGTCAGTTCCTGCCTCCCGAGGCTTTCCTCTCCGGAGGGCTGCTTCTCGCCCGCACGTGGCGGCCCGTGGTCGGGGCCCCGTGCCGGCCGACGGGCCTGTTCTGAAGGTTCGTAGATCGCGGCCGGGCCGTACGGTGAGGTGTGGCCGCTGCTCTGGCGGCCGGAATCGTCGGTCGGGGCACCGTGCTGGAGGCCCGACTGTCTCGGTAGGGTCTCACTGGCCCGGTTGATGCGGTCGGTGTTCTCTTCGTGCGCACCCGCAAGCACCGCAGAGCGGCTGCTGCTGCCGGCCAGCAGAAGCCGGGTCAGCGAGTACGTCGGCGCGTTTGAATAGGCCGAGATCGGTTCCATCGCAGGCGCACGTTCTCCCGTAACACCCCTCGTATCTCTATTAGTCGTCAAGATGGGACCGGAAACTTAGCCGACCCCTCCCGTGGTGCTGCGCAGCGAAGTTATCGGTCCAAAGGCAGCGACGCCTCCTTGCGGCGGTGCGTCAAGGGAGTATCATGCCGTACCTGTCGAGCGCCGTGACCGGCGGCGGATCGACGGCGGGGTCCAGGTGCGCGAATCGGTGATGAGGCTGTCGTTTTGGTGTCGCCTGCTGGTTCTTGGGGGCTACGTGCACTTCGCTGGTTGACTCCGGCTTGTGCGGTCCTTGTGTTCCTGTCGCTGCCCGCGTGTTCGCAGCCCAAGAGCGGCCCTCTGGTTCTGTTCGCGGATGGTGCCGGGTGGTGGGGCAGCACGAGTGCGATCCGCTCCGGGCTCCGTGCGGCCGGGTATCGCGGACGGGTCAAGAGCTTCCCGTGGTCGACGATGCTCGGTCCGGGCCCGGACCATTTTCTCGTCAGCCGCAAGAAGAGCAAGGGCAAGGATCTCGCGGCTCGCATCAAGGAGCACCGCGAGCGCGAGCCGAACGCATCGCTTCATCTGATGGGACTGTCGGCGGGCACCGCCGTGGTTGTATATGCCCTCGAGCAACTCCCCGCCGGTGTGACCGTCGACAACGTGGTTCTGTTTTCGCCGTCGATCTCTGAACGGCACGACCTGACGAAGGCGATGAAACATGTGACCGGGCGCTTGTATGTGACGTGCTCCCCGCGTGACGGCATTCTCTCGGGTCTGGCCGGCAACGCGGACGGCGAGCCCGGCAAGCCGGCCGGCCTGCATGGGCTGCGGGTCCCGGGCAGCCTCAAGCGATACGACCTGTACGCGCGGGTCATGAACCTTCGCTGGCGGCCCGCGTACGCCGGGTTCGGTTGGCACGGTGGGCACACAGGCGTGATCGACAGACAGTTCGTACAGCA
Organism: uncultured Planctomycetales bacterium; assembly: GCA_964391465.1. Taxonomy (GTDB): domain Bacteria; phylum Planctomycetota; class Phycisphaerae; order UBA1845; family CAYMME01; genus CAYMME01. The sequence continues at coordinate 13,812 of CAYMME010000170.1, read as the reverse complement.
CGTCATCGCCCCGCGTGTCCTCGCCGACGAGGCGCACCCGCTCGATCGTCCCCTTGCCGGGTCGGCCCGACGACGCTCACTTCAGCAGGAGAGAACCGCACGCGTTCCATGAGACCCTCGTATCACCACACGTTGTTGACGCTCGTCGTCGCCGTTGCCAGCGGCGGCGGTTGCGCCGGCGGTCCCGGCTACCCCAAGGCCCGCAAGGCCGAACGGGCGGGTGACTACAGCGCCGCGTACGATGCGTATTGCAGCGCCATTCGCGACCGACCGAGCAGTGCCACCGCGTCGTTCGCTCTCCGGCGCGTGGCTCCTCTTGCCGCGCGGGAAGCCGAGCAACGCGCCCACGCCGCCCTCGACGAAGGCCGGCCGATCGAGGCCTGGCGGCTGTTCATGCGTGTGCTCGAGATCCAGCCCGATCACCCTTCGGCGGCTCAACTCATCCGCCGGATCGAGCGAGACTACCCTTCGGATACACGCCAGGCCCGCGCCCGATGGGAGCGTGACGGAGCGATACGCGTCGCACGAGCCGCTCCGCGCAGCGCCGACACCTCCAACCGACCGAAGGAGCGCTCCGACGACCGTGTCGCCGTGGCCGACCCACCGCAGCGCGACGAGGTGGATCGGTCTTCCCCACCAGCGCCTGCGCTGCCGACGCAGGACGTGCCGGTGACGCCCGCGCTGCGGACAGACGATTCGAAACCACCGGTTGCACCGAAAACCGCGGCGGCAGCTCCGACCGCGCCGGAGGCCGCCAGTTCTCAGCCTACCGCCGGGCCCAAGCAAGGCGCACGTTCGGCTTCCCGGAAGCCGGTTCGGGAGAAGTTGCAAGCCAAGCCGCAGCCCGCGCCCCAGGCGCGCGACGCGAGCGACGATCGCACCCATCGATTCGGCATTCGGCACCGCACGCCGGCACAACCGACTACGCCCCCCAAGCGGCGATACGTGGCCCGAGCCATCATCAGTCGTGACGACGATCGGTATGAGAAGTCGGCCGAGCTTGCCGACGGGATTGCGGTCGAGATCCGCGACACCGACGAGGACCCGCTCGACGCCGACATCGACATCTACCGCGGAATGAAACGCATTGCCAAGCACAGGGATGTGCGCGTAGGTCGAGCGATTCCCGTCATGGGGCGGTCGGGCAAGAGATACTTCGTGAGGATCATCACCATCCGCGATGCCACGGAGACCATCACTGTCGGCATCATGCCGACCCGATCCAGCAGCAGCGGTCGCCGCTGACCCGCCGCGGTTCGGACAAGTGCGCGTGCGCAGCGCCTTACAGCCGTATACACTCGCCCATACGTATGCGCGTGTCATCTGCCTCACCACCGAACGTCAGCGTCGGGGTAGGCGCTGATTCGTTGATCCGGGGTCAGGATGCGCAGCGACTCGATCTGGGCCGTGGCGATGATGATGCGATCGCACGGGTCCCTGTGCAGCGGTGGCAGTTCCGTGGCGCGGATCGCCACGCACGAGTCGACGGGCACTTCGTTGATGCCGTGATGCTTCAACGCCGCGGGAAACCACTCGCTTGGTTCGATGGGGAGTTCGAGCCTGCCGCCGCGATGCTTGACGGCGATCTCGAACGCCGAGATGGCCGAGACGAACAGGCCGTCCGCGTTGTCGGCGATGAGCGCCCTGGCCGTCGCGGACAACCCTTTCTGATCGCCGGCCAACCAGAGCAGCGTACACGTGTCGAGCAACAGCATGGTTCAGCGGCAATCCTCGGGCCAATCCGACTCGCTCAGGGGAAGGGTGGGATCCTCGTTGAACCGGACCCCGGCCAATCGGTCGTTCTGCACCAACGGATCTTCCGCCCGGGAGATCGGGAGAAGATCGGCAATGGGCTTGCCGTTCCGACAAATACGGACGCGCTCTCCGCGCTCCTCAACCGCAGCAAGCAGGGCAGAGAGCTTCGATTTGGCCTCGTGCGTGTTGACGGTGATCACGGGTACATCCTTCCATCGATCCTCTTCGGCCTTAGTCTAGCTTAGTTTAGTTATAGCGGCCTGTCAAGCCCGTCTGTCCGAGACCGATCGTGGCGTTGTCCTGAGTGGCGACCATATGGGCACGGTTGCGTATAATTCATGCGCATGAAGACCGCCTGCCATTTCGCAGTGCCGCCCGCGTGGTGCGCCTCCGTGGTAGTTGCCTCTCTGATCGCACCGACTTGGGCCGATTCGTGGGGTCCTCCCGAACCGGAGCACTGGTCGAGGAATGGCGAGTACGTGCTGAAAGTGGACTGGGGCTCAGGCAAGCCGGACCGCCTGGCGCTGTGGCGCAAGACCGACAAGGGGCAGAGCGAGATCTGGTCCCGGGGGTACGTCGACGACAGCTGGCCGCCGCACGCCGCATACGTCGCCAACGACGGGAGCCGTGTCGTTCTGCGAGATGTTTATAGCAACCTCGGCTATGGGAAGGTTCTGGTGTTTCTGGGTCCGAAGGGTGAGGTGATCCGCGGCCACGAGTTGAACGAGATCCTTACCGACGACGAGATCCTGCGCACTTGTCACAGCATTTCCTCGATCTGGTGGAGCGAGCCGGGCTGGTTCTCACTGAGGGACCCAGATCGACAGTTCGCCTTCGTTACCCAGACCGGGACCATCCGCTGCTTCGACACCATGACCGGGGATCGCTTCAACGTGGATGAAACGCTGAGAGAGCGAATCGTCGCCGAGGCAACTGCCGATGCTCAGACGCTCCTCGCTGACCCGGAGCCTCGCAATCGACTCGTGGGCGCGACGATGCTCGGCGCACTGAGCGCCGTGGAGGGTGTGCCTGCGCTCAAGGAGGTCCTACGGGACCCAAGCGTCACGTCCCAGAGGGGCAGTGGTTTCGGAAGACTGGAGCCCTATCGGGGGATCCAAGTCGCGGCCGCCAACGCTCTCATCCGTATCATGGGACCGGATGCGATACCCCTGATCGAGAAGCAACTTGCCTCCCCAAGCGTTCATATGCAGAAAGAGCTTCTGGGAAGCATCGCTAGGCTTGACAGCGACGGGTGGGAGGCCTTTGGGTGCGAGCATACCGAGGCGGCCATCGCGGCGTGGGACCGGCTTCTCAAACACGAGTCGGATCACATTCGGCGGATCGCCCTGGCCGAACGGTTGAAACGCGACGACGCCACCTACCTGAGGAAACACGCTGACCTTGTCAAGAGCAAGGATCCGAACGTTCGGTACTGGGCGATTCGATGCCTGCACGATCACGCAACCCAGGATGATCTCCCGCTCGTTCGCCGCGCGCTCAAGGATGGTAACGATGTCGACCGCCTCTGGGCCTGGCGCACGCTCGTCCGGCTCAAGCCTCCGGACATCGACAAGATCCTCAAGTGGGGGGAGCGACGACGGGATCGAACTATCCGATTCGAAGCGACGCTGGCATTGGCGCGCCGTGGTAACGCTGACGCGATCTCCGATGTATTCGGCCGTGTGGAATCGTTGCCCCATCACTCCCACGAGAAGGAAGGCTGGAGCACAGAGGAGTTCGAGGCCGACGATCTCTGTCGGCTCGTGGCCGAGCTGAAGCTGACGGAGGCGAAGCCGGCGCTTCGCAATGCAGTGCGAAACGCATGCGAAGACATCCAGCGATCAGCCTGCGGTGCGCTGGCGACGTTCGGGGACGCCGCTGCGTTGGCGGAGTTGCGCCAATTCGCGCGCAAGGGGCATGCGCTCGACCGAGCTTCTGCGATTCGGTGGCTTGGGTTCGTCGGCGACGGTGCGTCCGAAGACCTGCTCAAGGAAGCCATCACGGACGAAGAGCCGGATGTTCGTGAAGCCGCCCGCGAAGCGATTGACGAAATCAAGAGGTCTGTGCGCCAGACGGGCTGAGCGGGGCGGACTCTGCTGGCTCGTGCGACGTTCGAGTGTGCGGCAGCGGCCTCGGAGAAGCGACCTCTCATGCGCTGCGCCCACAATCGAGTCCCCCACCTCTGAAAAGGTGGGCCACCCATCCAGCCTACACAAGCCGCTCGCGTAGTTCGTTGACTACCTGCGTCCACGCGTCGAAGTCGTCGGTCTCCTCCCAGAGCTCTTTCAGTTCTGACTTGGCGAGGATGGTGTCGATGGCGCGCACCGCTTGCTCCCGGACGTCGTCTTCGACGCCGCCCTTTCCGCGGCACCAATCGGCGATGGTGTCGGGGAGCGAGTTCCCGGGCTTGCCGGCCAGGGCCGCGACGACCTCCGCTGCGGCGATCGCTGCGCAGCACTCCGGTGCCTCGAGATAGGGCACGCGTTCGTCGGCGACCGCCGCCAGGGCCGCGTGCACAGGTGAGAGATCCGTGGACTCTTCGAGTTGGTAGACCCAATCCGATGTGTCGTCGTTCTCGAAGCTGCCGTGCCCCCATGCGCCCATGTGAACCTCCTCCCGTTCTGAACACATGATCGGCGGGTCAATTCCGCCTTATTGCTTCAACCCAGCGATGTGAATCGGGTTTCCCACCTTTGCGGCAGGTGGGCCACCCAATCCCGGGGATCCGATCACAATCGTTCGAAGTACCGGTTCCGCTCCCAATCTGTCACGGCGTTTCGGAAGGCGTGGGCTTCCTGTCGGGCCGTGTGGACGTAGAAGTCGATCACCTCGTCGCCGAATGCGCTGCGGGCGGGCTCGCTCTGGTCGAGCAGGTCGGTGGCCTCTTCAAGCGAGCCGGGCAGGCGCAATAGCGACGTGTCCGCGTAGGCGTTGCCCTCGTACGGGTCGCCGCAGTCGAGCTTCTCGTCGATGCCGCGGAGGCCGGCCGCGATGGTGGCCGCGAATGCCAGATAGGGGTTGGCGTCGGCTCCGGGCGTGCGGTTCTCGACCCGCAGTCCGTCGCCTCGGCCGATCACGCGGAAGCCGACCGTGCGGTTGTCGTGCGCCCACGCCAGCGAGGTCGGGGCCCACGATTCGGCTTGGTACCGCTTGTACGCGTTCACCGTCGGGGCGAAGAAGTAGGTCAGCTCGCGGCTGTACTTGAGCAGCCCCCCGAGAAAGTGTCGGAACATCTCGGTGGGCTTCTCGTCGGCGGGGTTCCAGAACAGGTTCCGCTCGCCGCCGGCGTCCCACAGGCTGCTGTGGAGGTGGAAGCTGTTGCCGGCTTGGTCGGCGGCCCACTTGGCCATGAACGTCACCGCCCGGCCCTGCTGATCGGCGATCTCCTTGACGCCGTTCTTGAACAGTGCGTGCCGGTCGGCCATCTCCATCGCTTCGGCGTACACCAGATTGATCTCGTGTTGGCCCTTGCCCCACTCGCCCTTGGTGCCCTCGACCTCGATCCCGGCCGCGGTCATCTCGTTGCGGATGCGCCGCAGCACGTCCTCGTCACGGCTGGTCTGGAGCAGGTTGTAGTCGATGAGGTAGTCGGAGGCCTGGACCAGATCGCGGAAGCCCTTGTCGGCCGCCTCGCGGTAGCTGTCGCGGAACAGGTAGCACTCCAATTCGGATCCGACGTAGGCCGAGACGTTCCGCTCGGCCAGACGTTCGATCTGCCGGGCGAGCACGCGCCGCGGCGACTCCTCGACCGGCCCGCCGGACTCGTGCACGAGGTCGGCCAGCACAATGGCCGTGCCGTCCAGCCACGGCACGGGCCGGAGCGTCCGCAGATCGACTTGGGCGCGGAAGTCGCCGTACCCTCGATCCCAACTCGCGAGCCGGAATCCCGGCAGCGGATTCAGTTCGATGTCGGCGGTCAACAGGTAGTTGCAGGCGTCCATGCCCGACTCGACCGTCGTGCGCACGAAGTGGTCGCGGTTCATCCGCTTGCCGGTCAGCCGGCCGTAGGCGTCAGGGAACGCCACGACCACGGTGTCGATCCGGTCGGGCGTGAACCAGTCCGGCTCCCAGGCTTTGCGATCGGCGTCACTGCTCATGTGTGTGGACCCTCAACCATTGACGTTGCTGCGCGAGGACGCACACGCCGCTAGGGTCGCCGATGCGTGTGCGGCGTTGACTGACGCTCCTGAGGCAGCCGCTTCCTGACGGGCGCGGTTCGGAACCGAGACGCGCCCGTCAGGAAGCGTTGCTGTTTGAGCCGCATGCTGCCCCGGTTTGCGACGGGCGCGAAGCGTCCGCATTCCGGTTCCGGTAGTCAGTCCTACCACGCTTGTTCGTACAACCGCAACAGGTCGGCTTCGGTGCACGGGCGCGGGTTCGTGAGATGGCAGCCGTCCTGGAACGCCTTGCCCGCGAGGGCCGGGAGGCCGTCCTTGGGTACGTTTGCGTCGCGCAGTTGCGGGGCGATGTCAATCGACGCGTTGAGCTCCTCGAGGAAGCCGGCCACTCGTTGGGCCGGGTCGCTTCCGGGCCCCAGCCCGAGGGCGTCGGCGACGCGTGCGTATTGGCTGCTGTCCTGCTCACCGTTGAACCGCACGACGTGCGGCAGCACGATCGCGTTGGCCAGCCCGTGATGCACGCCGTACTCCGTCGAAAGCGGATGAGCGAGCGAGTGGGCGGCGCCGAGGTCTTTCTGAAACGAGACCGCTCCCATTGATGCGGCGACCAGCATGTTCCCGCGGGCTTCGAGGTCCGCCCCATCGGCGACCGCTTGCGGGAGATGGATGCGCACCAGCCGGACCGCCTCGAGCGCGATTCCGTCGCACATCGGATGGTACATGGGGCACACGAACGCCTCGATGGCGTGGGTCATGGCGTCCATGCCGGTCGCGGCGGTCAGATGCGGCGGCAGCCCGACCGTCAGCTCCGGATCGAGGATGGCCAGGTCGGGCATCAGCGGCGGTCCGCCCAGGACGACCTTGCGCCCCAGAGACGGCACCGTGATCACGGTGCTCCGGCCGACCTCGCTGCCCGTGCCCGCGGTGGTGGGAATCGCGCAGTACGGAACCAGCCGCGCCGGCAGCTTGTCGAGCGGTGCGGCATTGACGGGCGTGTCCGGGAACGCCGGCTTCAGGCGTAGGGCCTTGCCGGCGTCGAGCGCGCTGCCGCCTCCGACACCGACGATGCCGTCACACTTGCCGTCGCGGTAGGCGGTCCAGGCGTCTTCGACGTCCTGTTCGAGCGGGTTGGGGTGCACGCCGCTGAACGGCGTCCACGCATCGGGCCAGATGGTGTCCATCTGCTCGGCCACCAGCCGGTAGGCGTCGGTCTCCACGAGCCCGGCGTCCGTGACCAGCAGCGGCCGCCGCACCTCGTGCGCCTCGGCGAACTCGGCCAGCGTCGTGCGGGCCCCGGCTCCGTACCTGATAATCGTCGGAAAGCTGAACGTGCTGAGTTCCATTCTGCGTTCCTCGCGGGCAATAGAAGTCGCTCACGGTCGATCGCATGGTGATTCTGCCGCAACACAAGCCGTTTGACAAACTCGTCTCGATCAGAATCGACCAGCCCCCATGGGCACAAGTGATCAGCAGCGTGTCGGGGCCGCCGTGCCGACCTGGCGCTCGAAGGGTGCTACGTGGGTCGCGCCCCACACTCACCGGAAGCTCCGCCCTGACGAGAAGCGCTTGCCGCATCCGTGGCCGACCGGCCGCTTGAATCGGATCCACGGATTCGGATAGCATGGCCTTGTTCGGCGACCGTTCGGGTCGGGGGCCCACAACAGTCCGGCGTACAGGTGCAGCGCCGCGGGGATGCGCTCCGTGTTGCGCAGGCAATTGGTGCGTACGTCGCGATGCGGGCGGCGTTCGCGGCCGTGCCATTGGACATGGGTCCTCGCTTCGGCATCGACTCGGACGCTCGTCTTGGCCACGACGCGCCTGGTCGAATTCGGCGGAGCATCCGCACAGAAAACGAAGGGGTACAACCATGCAGGCAATCAGCAACGCCGGGATCATGAGTCACAGGAACAGCGCGGCGATGAAGATGCTGCCAGGTCTGGTCCTCGCATGGACCGTCTCGGCAACTCCGCCCGTCTTCGGGCAGGGGGCCGACGACTGCAACAGCGCCGAAGCTATCCTCGGCGACGGCGCGTTCTTCTTCAACAACATCGGCGCGACGACCGACGGCCCCAGTGACTGCAGTGACATGGAGGCCGATGTGTGGTTCGCCTGGACTGCGGACACGACCGGAACGGCAACGATCTCCACGTGCGGTCGAACGACTGTCAACACAGTGATTGCCGTGTATGACCTCCAGTCCTGTCCCCCGGCTTCGCCGGTTGCGTGCAACGATAATGACATCACGTGCTCCTCACAGAGCAGCGCATCGTGGGCAGTTGCCGGGGGGGCGACCTACGTGCTTCGCATTGGAGGCTCGGCTTCCGGCAACACAACCGGTGCCGGGACGATCGGCATCTCGACCGCGCCGCTCTTCGGTGCGTGCTGCCTGCCCGACGGCACGTGCGCGGAGCAAGGGCTGGATGATTGCGTTGCGAATAGCGGCGACTTTCAAGGCGACGGAACCAGTTGCACCGGCACCTGCCTGGCCTTGCCCACCGGCTTCACCTATCAGGGACGGCTGAACCTCAATGGTTCGGCGCTGACCGACACTGCGGACTTCGAGTTCACGCTCTGGGATGATCCTGCGGCCGGAAACATGATCGGTTCGGTCATCGCCATCGACAACGTCGCGGTGCAGGACGGATTGTTCACGGTCGAGTTGAACTCGGTCGGTGAATTCGGCCCGAATGCACTCAACGGTGGCGCCCGCTGGCTCGAGATCGCCGTACGAAACCCACACGATCCGAGCGACCTGGCGGCGCACACCCCGCTGAGCCCGCGTCAGCCGGTGACACCCACTCCTTACGCCACATTCGCCGGCGTGGCCCGGACGGCCGAGAATCTGGCCGAGACCGTGTTCGTCGATGATTTCGGCAGGGTCGGCATCGGCCGCACCCCGGCCATCCACAAGCTGGAGGTCGAGGGCAACGCGTCGAAAACGACATCCGGATCATGGCTGGCGAACTCCGACGGACGCATCAAGACGAACATTGCCGTAGTCGACGCCGCGCTGGACACACTCGACAAGGTGCGCTTGGTCAGCTTCCGGTACACCGATGACTACCACGCGAAACACCGCTCCATTGAAGATCGGCGCTACGTCAACGTGATCGCCCAGGAGTTTGCGAAGGTCTTCCCCGACTATGTGAAAGGCTCGGGCGAGCGTCTGCCCGACGGCTCGGAGATCCTCCAGGTCGACGCCTGGCCGCTGACCATCTACTCCGCCGCGGCGGTCCAGGAACTGCACGCGAAGGTCAAGGAGAAGGACGCGGTGATCGAAACGTTGCGTGAGAAGAACACCGAGCTGGAAGCCCGTTTGGCCCGCATCGAAGCGATCATGGCCACATTCCATGACCCGAAACAGGAAGCGACGCGATGAGTCGACGGGCCTTTCACTCGCTCTCCGCTCGGCCTGATTCCTCGACGCGGCTGAGAATGTATCGGAGTTCCCGGACGGCCTGATGATCTCTAGGCCGTCCGGCCCGCAGCTTGGCCTCACTTATTCAGCCGATCCAGCGTCTGCAGGATCGAATCCATAGCGACGGATCCTATCGCGGCGGGCGGCTTCGGTGAATTCCCGGACGGCATCGGCGCGGCGCAGTCGCTCGGCGGGGGTGAGACGCAGGTTCCATTCGATCTGGTTCACGTCGACGTCGCCGCTTTCGTCCGTTTGGGGAAAGCCGCGATTGTCCAGCCCCGGCTCATGATGGTTTGACGGCTCCATTCCAAGCGATTCTAGACACGCCGCACGGGTGATGCAATCGGGTCTGCGTGGCGGACCCTGCGCCCGGTTCCTCGGGGCGGAACACGTGATTGAAACTGACGAGTCCGTGAAACGCCTCGTGGCGACGCCAGGGCTCGCGGTGATGGGGCGTGAAGGGCGGCTGGGTCAGGCCCATTCCATTGCGAGCCGGGCCATGGTTTCCCTCTGGCGTTTCTGGACGAATTGTCGCGCTCGGTTTGCTTTCGTTCTCGCCGATTCGGGATCGCGGGCCAGAGCGAGGACCGTGGGTACAACTTCTGCGACACCCGACTCGTCATCGAGATCGAACAGCCAATCTCCGAGTCCGATGTCTTCCCACATGTAGCCCTTCGTGGTCTGTTCGGCCCAGCGGCACACGATCGCGGGGATGCCGTGACCGATGCACATGATGGGCGAATGCAGTTCATTGCCGAACAGTCCCGCGCTGCGCACGTAGGTGCTGATCGCCTCGCCGGTGAGCCAGTAGTCCGGTCGCCATGCCACGCGTTCGCGAACATCGCGGGGCAGCTTGTCGAGCAACAGCTCCTTGCCGACCTGCATCTGCGTCTGGTCTTCCGGACAGAGCAGGATCTTCAAGTCGGTCTGCCGGACGACCTCGACGATCGCCTGCCGTAGCGGAGCGTGGTCGTGCTCCTTCAGCTCCTCGTTCCGGGCGTGCTTGATCGCGTCGAAGGCCCGCTTCTTCGACGGTATGGTCCAGTACGGGGTATAGCGAAGGCGGGGAATGCAGCAGAGGAACCTTCCCGGCTCAAGTCCATGCTTGCCGAGAAACGACTCGGCTCTGGCATCGTCACGCAGGTCGCAGGCGAACGCCCCATCCGGCCCGAACTCCATCACCGGGCACGTGCAGCCCTTCTCTTTGGCGAGGCCGAGTGATTTCGAGTCGCGGAAGAATACGAACTTCGCATTGCTCAGTACTTCGATGGTCGTGGCGAGAACGGTTTCCGGCGTGGCGACAGTTGATGACGATTTCTTCGGCGGCAGCGTGATGCCGTAGACGCCGTAGGGCTTGCCGGTCTCCTCGTGCCAATGCACCACGTCTTTCTCCGCCACGAGCGAGGCACCCGAACCGTGAAGCAGGAAATCGCACGTCTCGAAAGCCGCCTTGCGCCCATCGGCGCCTTGGGCAATCTTGAGGTTCGGGAAGCGGGAGAGCAGCAGTTTGTCGACACCTCTGTCCAGCTTGCTGGGCCAGAGTTGGACCTCGGCTTCGGGGAGGTAGGTTTCCAGCAGCTTGAGGACGCCGGGCGTGTGGGCGATGTCGCCGATGTTGACCGTTTGCCACGAGGAGCGCAGAAGTATGCGCGGGCGAGGTTTGGAGAGGGTGGCCCGGGCAGCGCTGAATGCCTTCGCCGCGGGAATCAGCGACGTGGCGAATGACGACGCAATGAACTGGCGGCGGTTCATGGACGGGGCCCTCATGGCGTCCGCCCCGTCGCGAACTGGGCGATGCTGCCGGCCTGCATTGTGTCGTCGAGGTACGGCTGGAGGTACGACCAGGTGAAGAACGCCACGCCATCGACGCCGGCCCGGCGGGCCGCACGCAGGTAGCCGTCGATCTCGGCCGCGGACTTCACTTCGCCGTGGCTGGTGCGCACGCCGAGTGCGAACGTGACGGGGATGTGCCGGCCCGTCCCGGCCACGATGTCCCGGGCGGTCTTGAGCTTCTCTTCGAGCTGCTCGAGGTAGTCGTCGCCGTTACGGGCCTCGTAGAGGTAGCCCGAGACGTTGATCATGTCGATGTAGCCGCGGTCCACCCACGTTCTCCAATCCTGCCCGACGCGGTGGTTCTCGACGACGTGCGGCCCCCAACTGTAGATGGCGATCTTCAGGTCCGGCTTGGCCTTGCGCAGCGCTGCGCTGATCATCCCGGCCAACTCGGTCAGGCATTGCTCGCGGTGTTTCTGCAGGCGGCGGGCTCGCGCGTCGTCGTCTTCCGCCGCCCCGGCGGGGGCACCGCGCTCGAACACTGCCATCGAGGCGGCGTTCAACTGTCCGGGCCGGTTCCGGTAGCGCAGATAGTCCAGCAGGATGCCGTCCGGCTGATACTCCCGGACGATCTCCTCGAGCACGGAGACGACCCACGTCCGCGCCTCCGGGTGGCCGGGCGAGATGCAGCCGGTGGGTTTGCCGTCGGTGTGTCGCTGGGCCCATTCGGGATGCTCGGCCAGGATGCCCATCGGTTCGTCGTGCCCGGAGACGAGCACGCACACCGCCGGCCAGACTTTCAGCCCTCGCTTGCGGGCTCCGTTGATGAAGTACGCGAACGGGTTCCAATCGGGGTAGGTCCGCTCGGCGATGATCTCGCTGTCGTAGTTCGCCCTGCCCGAGGTCGTCGTGGCCTTGGGCATGATCACGCGCAGTCCGCTTGCCTTGTAGCGGTCAAGCGTTTCGTCGATCGCCTTGCGCCGCGCGTCCGGCTCACCCCGCGGATCCATGCAGCGGTGCATGTCGATGTAGGCGCCGAGGTACATCGGGCCCGAGCGACGGTCGTTGTTCTCGCCCTGCGTGTACGACGCCGAGACGTCGACCTTTGCGGATTCGACGAGGAATCCGCCGTCGCCTTCCGCCTCGGCAGTCGAGCTCAGACGCAGGTAGCACGCGCCGGCGCTCTCGCGGGATTGTGGGATTACGCACGCGTCCTGGCCGTCAACGGTGACGCGGCAGGTGCGTTTGCGGCCGTCCCATTGCATTTCGAGCGTGTGCCAGGCGTCGGCCTCGGCGATGCGGCCGTTCTTGACCTTCCCGTCGGCGCCGATGTGCACGTTGAACAGATTGTGGATTTCGGCTTCCTCATCGAACGGGACCGAGAAGTGGTCGGTGATCCCGACGAGCGCCCCTGCGGCCCCCGGGTTCAATCGATAGCGCAGGCGCAGGTGTCCGCTTCGCCCGGCGGGGAAGTTCCATACGGCCGACGCCGGCCATTCGCGATCCGTGCGCTGAACGCGGAGAACGGATGCCCCTTGCTTGTCGGGATGGGGGATGGCCTCAACGCCCTCGGTTCCGAACACCGACCAGTCGCGGAGACCGGCCGAGAAGTCGTCCTTGCGGCGGGTCTCGTACAGCCATGCCGGGTCAAGTCGCATGCAGAGGATGCGGCCTTCGCCCTGGCCGGTGGCGAAGATGACCTGATCGTCGTTGACCGCGGTCGGGAACGGGTACGCGGTCCCGTGATCGCCGCGCGGCGGCGGTGGTTCGGAGCGTAGCGGATCCCACGCCACTTCGCGGTAGCCGCGCCAGGTCTTGCCCTCGTCCTCAGAGATGGCCGCGTGGAGCACGTGCCGGCCGCCGTGGGCGTAGGGGAAGCGCAGGCAGTTGTTCCAGATCAGGACGATCCGCCCGTCGGTGAGGCGCACGATGCCGGCGGGTGAGTCAGATGAGAGCAATCGCGTGGGTCGGGGCGCGCTCCATTCGGCACCGTTCGTGGAGAACGATTCGTAGAACCGGCCGAGCTGCGTGCGGATGAGCATCCACACGCGTCCGTCCTTCAGCTCGAGCACCACCGGCTCGACCGCGCCGTACGAGGAGACGATATCCGGCGTGGTCACCTTCAGGCTCGAGGGCGACAGCTTCCAGGTATCGGTGCCCTCGTCCAGGTAGACCAGCGTAGAGTCGAACTTGCCGCGGAAGGTGAAGGCGTCGAGGCCCTTGCCGCGGTCCCGCCACACGCGGGGGGTGAGATACGAGAACGGGACCAGGATGCGCCCGCTGCGCAGTTGGATCACCGAGTTGAGGGCGCCGGTGTAGCCCGTCCAGGCTCGAACGGGCGCCCGCCATTTCGTCCGACCCGCTTCCGACCTGGCGTGCCAGATGTCGTAGCGCCTTTGCCGGAAGGGTTTACCTGCGGTGCGGGCGTCGTTGAGGAGGATCAGGTGCAGCTCGCCGTCGCGGTCGACCAGCGCCTCGAAGCCGGCCCACGTGCCGGGTTCGGTCGGGAGCTTGAACAGCGGCGACTCGTCGCTCCAGGTGTCGCCGTTGTCGCTGGACTGCCGGGCCGTTGGGGACTGCACGCCGTCGGCGGTGCGCATGAACAGCGCCATCAACGTGCCGTCTGGGATGCGCACGATGATGGGCTTCTGATCGAACGTGGCGATTTCTACCGGCCCCGCGGCCAACACGGGCGTGGCACCCAACGCCGTTAACTGTTCTGGGGTCGAGTTTTTCGTTTAGAGCATA
>CAYMME010000169.1:0-16635 GCA_964391465.1 uncultured Planctomycetales bacterium | reverse complement strand
ACATCGACGAGGTCATCATCGGCCACACCAACGAGCCCGAGTACCGCAAGCTCCAGTCGAACGAGCTGATGGAGGCCTTCCGCGACCGCACGATCAAGATCGACGTGCCCTACAACATCGAGCTGTCCAAGGAGGTGAAGATCTACGAGAAGGATTTCAACAAGGAGCGGATCCGTGGGATCCACATCGCCCCGCACACGATTGAGATGGCGGCGATGTGGGCGCTCCTGACCCGGCTCGAGGAGCCGAAGAAGGCCGGCCTGACCCTCATGCAGAAGCTCAAGCTCTACGACGGACGGAACATCCACGGATACACCGAGGATTCGGTCCGCGAACTGCGCGAAGAGGCTCGTCGCGAGGGCATGCAGGGCATCAGCCCGCGCTACATTCAGGACAAGATCTCGAACGCCCTGGTCAGTGGGCAGGCCCAGCAGGAGAAGTGCATCAACCCGTTCATGGTAATGAACGAGCTGGAGTCCGGGCTTTCGCACCATTCGCTCATCAACGACGAGGAGACCAAGAAACGCTACAAGGAGTTGCTGAACATCGTGCGCGAGGAGTACGAGGACATCCTCAAGGGCGAGGTGCAGCGGGCGATTTCCGCGGACGAAGAGGCGATCAAGCGGCTGGCCGCCAACTACATCGACAACATCCGTGCCTATACGCAGAAGGAGAAGGTCCGCAACAAGTACACGGGCAAAGACATCGAACCCGACGAGCGGCTCATGCGGTCGATCGAGGAGAAGATCGACATCCCCGAGTCGCGCAAGGACGACTTCCGCCAGGAGATCATGAACTACATCGGAGCCCTGGCCCTCGACGGCAAGAAGTTCGACTACAACACGAACGCCCGGCTGCATAAGGCGCTCGAGCTGAAGCTGTTCGAGGACCAGCGGGACTCGATCAAGCTGAAGAACGTGGTGTCGGGCGTGGTGGACGACGAGACGCAGGCCAAGATCGATGTGGTCAAGCAGCGGTTGATCAAGTACTTCGGCTACAACGAGACCAGTGCGTCCGACGTGCTCAACTACGTGGCCAGCATCTTCGCCCGCGGCGACACGAAAGACGAGGAGTAGGCAGCGGGATCGGCGGCGCGATGAGGTGCCCCGGCGGTACCCCCCTCGATCCTGAACCGCCCCGGGAGAAGAGCGAGGCGCGAGCGGCCCGGCGATGTCATGGTCCCTAAGATCCACAAAGACCACCAACGGTTCCGGCAGATCGTCAAGGGCAAGATCCGTGACGACCTCCGACGATTCCTGACCCGCGGGGAGTTGATCGGCAAGGAGGGGAAGCACATGATCAGCATCCCCGTGCGGGGAATCGATCTGCCGCACTTTCGGTACGGGGACAACAACGATTCCGGCGTGGGGGCGGGCGACGGCAAGGCGGGAACACCGATCGACGGAGAGGCCGAAGGCGTCGGGCCCGGCGGCACGGAGCCGGGGCAGCACATTCTCGAGGTCGACATCTCTCTGGACGAGCTGGCCGACATCCTCGGCGAGGAGTTGCAGCTTCCGCGCATCGAACCGAAGGGCAAGCACACGATCACGTCGGAGAAGGACCGCTACAGCGGCATCCGCCACACGGGGCCGGAATCGCTTCGGCACTTCAAGCGAACGTTCAAGCAGGCCCTGCGCCGGCAGATCATGACCGGCACCTACGACGCCGAAGACCCGATCATCGTGCCCATCCGGCAGGACAAGCGATATCGAAGCTGGAAGACGATCCGCAAGCCGCAGTCGAACGCCGTGATCGTGTACATGATGGACGTGTCCGGATCGATGGGCGACGAGCAGAAGGAGTTGGTGCGGCTCGAGGCGTTTTGGATCGATGCCTGGCTCCGCCGCAACTACGAAGGGATCGAGAGCCGGTACATCGTTCACGACGTGCGTGCGTACGAGGTCGACAAGCACACCTTCTACCACGTTCGCGAGGACGGCGGGACGAAGATCTCCAGTGCGTTTCGGGCGGGCCGCGAGCTCATCGAGAACCACTACGATCCGCAGGAGTGGAACATCTATCTGTTCCACTTCTCCGATGGAGACAACAGCTCCGAGTCGGACAGCCGCCAGTGCTGCGAGTTGCTGCGAGAGCACCTGTTGCCGAACATCAATCTCTTCGGCTACTGCCAGGTGGCCAGTGCGTACGGCAGCGGGAACTTCATCAACGTGATTCACGAGCACCTGGCCGACGCCGAGCCGGTCCTGACCAGCCGCGTCAACACGCGTGACGATATTTACGATAGCATCAAGACCTTCTTCGCCAAGGGTCACTAGCAGCGGGGCGCGGCATGCCGATCAATCCTGTCACCCTCGAACTCCCCAGGGAACTCGTCGAGCAGGCCGAGATCATTGCCGAGCAGGCGCGCACCGAGGGGTTGGACTTCTACACCGTCCTCTTCGAGATGCTCGACTTCGAGGGCATCCAGCAGGTGGCCGCATACGGCGGATTCCCGCAGCGGTATCCGTACTGGCGATTCGGCATGGAGTACGAGCGGCTCCGCAAACAACACACCTACGGGCTGAGCAAGATCTACGAGATGGTCATCAACAACGACCCGTGCTACGCCTACTTGCTCAGCGACAACGCGATGGTGGACCAGAAGACCGTGATGGCCCACGTCTACGCGCACTGCGACTTCTTCAAGAACAACATCTGGTTCTCGCGCACGAACCGCAAGATGATGGACGAGATGGCCAACCACGCCACGCGGATTCGGCGCCACATCGACAAACGCGGCCTCGAGAGGGTCGAGCGGTTCCTGGATGTGTGCCTTTCGCTGGACAATCTCATCGACCCGCACTCGGTCTTCATGCGGCGATTGCCGCCGGAGCCGGGCACGGATGCCGACGAGAGCCAGATCGAGCACCAGGTCGTCCGCTATCCGGCCAAGGACTACATGGATCGGTACATCAATCCGCCCGAGGCCCTCGCGGCCGATCGGAAGAAGCTCAAGGAGGATCAGGAGAAGCCGCGGCGAATGATCCCGATCAGTCCGCACCGCGACGTTCTGCTGTTCCTGCTCAAGTGGGCGCCGCTCGAAGACTGGCAGGCCGACATCCTGGCCATGATCCGCGAGGAGGCGTACTACTTCGCCCCGCAGGCTCAGACCAAGATCATGAACGAGGGGTGGGCGGTCTACTGGCACTCGACGCTCATGACTCGCTACCTGCTCGAAGACGACGAGCTGATCACCTACGCCGACCACCACGCGGGGACGCTGGCCATGAGCCCGGGCCGACTCAATCCGTACAAACTGGGCGTCGAGCTGTTTCGCGACATCGAGGACCGCTGGAACCGCGGCCGGTACGGCAAGGAATACGAGGAGTGCGAGGACATCGAGGCGCGACGGCGGTGGGGTGAGGACCGCGACGTGCCGGAACGCGTCGTGGGCAAGGGGTCGCCGGGCCGGGAGAAGATCTTCGAGGTCCGCAAGGTCTGCAATGACGTGACCTTCATCGACGACTACCTCACGCCGGAGTTCGTCGAGGAGCACAAGCTCTTCCACTATCGCTACGATCCGGCCACCAATCGTATGGTCGTGGTCAGTCGCGACTTCAACAGGATCAAGCGGCAGTTGCTCTTCTCTCTGACGAACCACGCCCAGCCGTTCATCTACGTGGTCGACGGCAACTACGCGAACCGCGGCGAGCTCTACCTCGTGCACCAGCACAACGGCGTCGACCTGGATATCCGCTTCGCCAGCGAAACGTTGAAGAGCCTTCAGGCGATCTGGGGCCGGCCCGTGCATGTGCAGGCACGGGTGGATGACGAAATGCACCTGTTCTCCTACGACGGCGAACAGCCGCAACATCAGAAGATCACGGAGGATCTGCCCAAACCAGTACACGAGATCTGACAGAAGACGCAAGGATGAGCGAGAAGGGATGAAGGCCCGGATGGACTTCGGCCCGTCGCCCCTGCTCTTGTTCCTTCCACCTCGATCCGTCTGATGGCGCGGCCGACGAGAGGAACACGGTATGCCGGAAGAGACCGAGACAGGGCGCTATTCGCTGCTGGATCAGGCGCGGCAGCACCTCAACGAGACCGCTGAGTGGATGGGGCTGGATGGGAGCTGGCAGCGTGCGCTGTCGTCGTGCCGCCGGGTATCCTCGCCAACGCCGGCGGCGTCATCGTATCTTACTTCGAGTGGGTTCAGGGCATCATGAGTTACTTCTGGAAACGGGAGGACGTCCATGCCCGCCTGAAGGAGGCCATGGACAGCGCGTTCGACAGCACGTATGCCCTGGCCACCGAAAAGCAGATCACCATGCGGCAGGCCGCCTACGAGCTCGGCGTGGGCCGTGTGGCCGAGGCCTGCCGACTCAAAGGGCTCTTCCCCTGACGCGTGTCGCGTCCGATCCGGCTATACTACGCGTACGCACCGGGGGTAAGGTAGCGATGGCTCCGCGCCTCAGTAGCGAGCGCGGGATGTAAGCGTCCGAGGAATGTCTCTACGATGGCGACCGGATCCGAGAGTCTTGATCCCACCCGTCTTCGCCTCCTGATCCGCCTGGCCCGTGAGGAGGATCTGGCGACGCGCGGCGACATCACGGGAGCCCTCGTTGCCGCGGACACGGCGACGGCAACCGTAGCCGTCGTCGCGCGACAGGCCGGCGTCTTCGCCGGTCGAGCCGTGCTCCCCGTGCTGATCGACGAACTGTGTCCCGACGCGGGGCTCGCGATGAACGACGGTATCGCCGACGGCGCCACAGTGTCACCCGGTCAGCGAATCGGCGCGCTCACCGGGCCGCTGGCTCCGATTCTTGCCGCCGAACGCACCATCCTGAACTTCATCCAGAGGCTGTCAGGCGTCGCGACCATGACCCGGACCTACGTCGACGCCGTCGTTGCGACAAACGCGAAGATCTACGACACGCGCAAGACGGTGCCCGGTTGGCGCGACCTCGACAAGTACGCCGTGCGGTGTGGGGGTGGGCATAACCACCGGCGCGGGCTCTATGACGCCGTGCTCATCAAAGACAATCATCTCGCCGGCGTGGACACCAACCGCCTCGCCGAGGCCGTGTCGGAGATGCTCAACGCCGCGACTCCACTGGATCCCCCGCCCGACTTCGTCGAAGTCGAAGTCGACGATCTCGACCAGTTGCGGGAAGTGCTCGAGGTCGTCGGCGTTGACGTGGTGCTGCTCGACAACTTCTCGCCGGACGACATGACCCGCGCCGTCCGGATGCGCGACGATGCGGGTGTGCGGGACAAGGTTCAACTCGAAGCGTCGGGCGGCGTCGACCTCGACAACGTCCGCGCGGTGGCCCGGACCGGCGTAGACCGCATCGCCATCGGAGCCATCACGCACTCGGCTCCGGCCCTCGACATCGCATTCGACCGACTGGCATGAGTACCTTCCGGCAAAGAGTCTCGAGCTCCTGGTCCGGCCTGACCGGGTGCTACGCGGTGTTCCTGGCCGCCCCGGCCGTCCCCTATGCGCTCTACCTCACCCGGGAGACCGTACACCGAAGCGACGCCGATGAACTGGCCGGTGCGGCCGGCTGGGCCGCCGTTACCGCTTGGTCTCTAGCCACGACCGTGCCGCTCTTCGCCGCGCTGGGCGCATTGTCGGCCGGGGCGGCGTACGCCGTGGCGAGGTACTGGCCGAGACACGGGCGTTTCATTGCCGCCTCGATCATCCAGGGGGGCATGCTCACCTTCGTCCTGGCTTGGGCTTACGTAAACCAGGCCGTCGACTACTACTCCGGCGAGGCCCTCACCTTCGGCACCCTGCACTTCGTGTGGGAGAACGCGGCCGAAGTGTTCCAGACCACCTGGAAGCTGGCCCGTTGGCGCCTGGGTGGTGTGGGGGTCGGGATGGCCGTCGCCTTCGTCGGGCTGTCCGTCCTGGTCCACCGACTCAACCGCCCCTGCTATCACCGCAACGAAGCAGCGCCGCCTGTTCCACGGACTCGTCGGTCGGGCCGGGTCGTGCTTGCGGTCGCGGTCGTGCTGCTCGCCGGTTGCCTCGCCGTCCAGTTTGTGGTCGAGCCGTCCCTCGCCCTCGTCGAGTTGTCGCGAACGTCGCCGCCGTTGCGTTTCCTCGATCTGACCCGCCGCCTTGTCGACAGTGATTTGCGCATCGATATCCCGGATTCGCGGGGCGTACCGATTCTCTCGGACGAGGCGTACGCGGCCACCATGGTTGCCGAGGCGCGACCCCCACGCAACGTCATGCTGATTCTTCTGGAGTCCATCCCGGCCAGCGCACTGTCCTGCTACGGCTATCACCGAAACGTCTCGCCGCACCTCGATGCCCTCGCAGCGGAGGGGGTCATGTTCGAGAACTGCATCGCGGCTTCCTCGTTCTCCGCGTACAGCCAGATTTCGATCTTCACGTCGCTGTACATGCTTCGCGGCCGGGCCAACGACCACTTCAGGAACCGCGACTTCCCCTTTCGATGCCTGCACTCCGTGTTGAAGCTGCGCGGGTACGAGCTGGCCGCAATCTCGTCCGGCAACGAAGGTTTCGAGAACATCGACGCGTTTCTTGGGCCCTCCCAGTTCGACCTCTGGTTCACACGCAATACGGCCGGTCTTCCGGAGTCCGAGCAGTTTGATGCCAACCGCATGGACGACAAACATGCGACCGCCAAACTCGCCGAGTGGATCGCGTCACGCGACCGCAGCCGGCCGTTCTTCTGCTACATGAACCTCCAGTCGACCCACTTCGACTACTGGATCCCCGAGCCGTGGGCGTCGCACTACCAGCCCATTCTGCCATGGCTCTCGTCCGGAAACGGCATCGTCCGCATCCCACCGGAGCAGGTGCAGCCGCTCCGCAACCAGTTCGACAACGCGCTGCGCTATCTCGATCACTTCGTGGGCCGGATCCGCGAGACGTTGCACGAGGCAGGCTACGGCGAGGACACGATCCTCGTGCTCGTCGGCGACCACGGCGAGGCGTTCATGGAGCACGGAACCGCCCGCCACGGCATGCACCTGTTCCAGGAAGTCATTCACGTACCGCTGATCATCCACGCCCCGGGATTGCTGGGGGCGCAGCGGCGCCCCGAGTGGATGTCTCAGCTCGACATCGCCCCGACCATCACCGGGCTCCTCGGTCTGCGTCCGCACCCTGCGTGGCAGGGCGTCGACGTGCTGGCGAAGGACCGCAGCGGTCAGCGGCGACCGGTCTTCTCCGTGCTGCAGCTCTCTCGCATGCAGGAGGCGGTGATTCTCGATGGCTGGAAGTACGTGTTCGACTTCTCGGACTGCCGGGACTACCTGTTCGCCCTCGATGACGACCCCGGCGAACGCAGAAACCTTGCTCGCCGCGATCCCGAGCAACTTGCGGCGCTGCGCGGCGTCCTGTCCGCCTTCCATTCACACCAGTTGCGCTACTATGAGGAGCCGGCCCGCCACACGCGCCACTACATCGGCGAGGTGCCGCTGGCCGGCCTTCGGCCGGAGCCGTGACCGGTCGGGTTCTCCGGTCGTGGGGTGAAGCGTTCGGGTGTCAGGTGGGGCTGCGCTCAGACGGCGGTGGAATCGGTGAACTGGACGCCGAGGTAGAACGCTCGGCCCTCTCGGCTGCGGTGGACGATCAGGCCCAGCGCGTACCGCCGGCGTTCCTGTTCGGTCTCGAACCAGATCGTCAGCATCGTGCCCGGCTCCACGGGGGTGAAGACCTCGACACACATCCCCCCGGGGGATGCGTTCACGACGCGGGCGTTGTCCGATATCCAGTCTCCGTCGAGCCCCTCGAGTTCGACGTACTTGTCCTCGCACGCGACGCGCCCGGTGCGTCGTCGGTCCTTCCCGGGCGTTTCGGCGTCGACGATGGGCATCAGGAGGGTGCCGAAGTCGCCCACTTCGGAGCTGGCGAGCAGGAATGTTTCGAGTTCCTCGTATGTTGCTCTCTCGTCCGTTTCCGTTGCCTTCATGTCAGACCCCTGTCGCGGCGAAGCGTGTCACCATCTTGTATCGGCAACAGGCAGCGGTCACACGCGAATCGTCGCCAGAATGTAGCGCACTGCAACCCGGATAGTGTACGTTCGTCCGCCGCGGAGCCGCCACCGAGGACTGGTTTTTTTTGTGGAATGCCTGACGTGCCGCGGGGTTATCGGTAGAATGTGTTGGTCGGGCGTCTTTTTCGGGCGTGCTTCCGCCAGGCACCTCCGGGGGTGAGGAGCGGGACGGCCTTTCGAGGGCATTTGAAAAGCGGCAGGGACGGGGCTATGGTTAGGCACGAAGACGTGCTTCTCATCGTCTGATATCCCCGATAACGAGGTGGACGCTGGAAACATGACGGACGGACAGAACAGTGCGAACGTGGCCGACGAGACTCCCCTCTCCGACATCGGGGCAGCCTCAGAACCCGTGCGGGTGCGCGATTCATCCGAATCCGGGGCACCAGTCGATGGCGGCAACGTGCCGGAGCCGGTCCGCAGTGAGCCGCCCGCGGCAGGGGGCGACAAACTGATGGACGCGGCCCTGGAGGCCGAGGTCGAGGCGGCCATGTCAGCCATGGGGGCCGAGGATCTCGACACCCTTGGCGGCCCGCAAGCCGGCGCCGGGGGTGCCCACGAAGACGGCGGGCTCGTTTCTGCGACCGTGGTCTCCATCCAGGGCGACGACGTGTTCATCGACGTGGGGGGACGAGCCGAAGGGGTCGTCGCGGCCGCCCAATTCGAGACCGTGCCGGCCGTCGGCTCCAAGATCGAGGTGGTTCCCGAGCGCTATGACGCCGCGTCCGGCCTCATGGTCTACTCGCGCGAAGGTGCCGTGATGCGGGCCACCTGGGATGCCCTGAAGCCGGGCGTCGTGGTTGAGGGCCGCTGCATCGGGATGGTCAAGGGGGGGCTCGAGCTGGACGTGAACGGCATTCGTGCGTTCATGCCGGCGTCGCAGTGCGACGTCGCCCGCATGAAGGACATCTCCGTGCTGATCGGCGAGATGCTGCAGTGCGAGGTCATGAAGGTGGACGCGCGGGGGAAAGACCTCGTGGTCAGTCGCCGCAAGCTCCAGGAGAAGATCCGCAAGGCCCAGCGCGACCAGGTGCTTTCCGAACTCGAGGTCGGGCAGGTTCGCAGCGGCAAGGTAGTCAACGTGACCGACTACGGCGCGTTCGTTGACCTCGGTGGCATCGAAGGGCTGCTTCACATCTCCGACATGTCGTACGGGCGCGTGCGGCGAGCGTCGGATGTCGTCGAGCCCGGTCAGACGGTCGAGGTGAAGGTCCTCAAGCACGACACGGAGAAGAAGAAGATCTCGCTCGGGCTCAAGCAGATCCAACCCGATCCGTGGGACGGGGTTCCGGCCAAGTACGCGGAGGGCATGCAGATCACCGGCCGAGTCGTGCGATTGGCCGACTTCGGGGCGTTCGTGGAACTCGAGGAGGGCGTTGACGCTCTCGTGCCTCTGGCCGAGTTCATTTGGACGAAGCGGATCAGGCACCCGTCGGACATCGTTCAGGTGGATCAGAACGTGACCGCGTCCGTGGTGCGGGTGGAACCCGAGAAGCGACGGATCTCCTTGTCCCTCAAGCGGATCGAGGAAGACCCGTGGGCCCTGGTCGAGGAACAGTATCCTCGCAACGAGGTCGTTACGGGCAAGGTCATGCGGACCACCGACTTCGGGGCGTTCGTCGAGTTGCACCCCGGCGTCGACGGTCTGGTGCATATCTCCGAGCTGTCGGAGGAGCACGTCCGGAACGTCACCGACGTGGTGCAGGTCGGCCAGGAGGTCGAGTGCCGCGTGGTGTCGTCAGATCACGAGGCCCGGAAGATTTCCCTCTCCTTGAAGAACGTTCACGGGGCCGCGGAAATGCCGACCGAAGAAGAGATGGCTGCCAAGCCACAGAAGAAGCGCAAGAAGCCGTTGCGCGGCGGACTCGAGTCCGGCGGCGGCTGGTTCATCGGGTAGCATTCCAAACAGTGCAACGAGTGCGGTTGATCCCAACCGTGCCTGTCTGCGCGCGCCGCGCGGGAAACGGCAGGGCGAGCAACCGCCGTGCGCGTCGTTCTCGGCCTTCGTCGTTGGGAGCGATTGCTGGTGCACCCGATTCCGCGGTATGCTCGACGGCGCAGGGGATGATCGTAACCTTGTGTGTTTGAAGGAGTCAGCGATGGACCGTGTGAAGGTGAGTCGTCGGGGCTTCGTTGCCGCCGGCTTGGGTCTTGGTCTCGGGCGCCTCGCCTTTGCG
Organism: uncultured Planctomycetales bacterium; assembly: GCA_964391465.1. Taxonomy (GTDB): domain Bacteria; phylum Planctomycetota; class Phycisphaerae; order UBA1845; family CAYMME01; genus CAYMME01. The sequence goes on along the minus strand of CAYMME010000169.1, from coordinate 6,479 downwards.
GCAGAGACGGGAGGCGAGGCCGACCTGGTCAAGGGCATTGACCGAACGGTCGTCTGGAACGGTCGGGCAGGGGGGACCACCTGGTTTCATCCTCGGGCCTGCATGGTGCCCGGGTCGAGCCCCCCGCTCGGCTTGATGACGCTTCAGTCGATCGGGGGCTCGGACTACTTCGGGCACGTGCACTGGTCGATCACCAAGGATCTCGGCCGGACCTGGAGCGAGCCGAAGCCGATCCCGTCGCTGGGCCGACATCCGGCCAAGGACGACTTGCAGGAGGGCGTCTGCGACGTCGTCCCCGACTACCACGCGAAGACGAACACGGTGCTGGCGATCGGACACAACGTCTACTATCGCAAGGGGCACCTCGCCCGGCCGCAGTTGGAGCGGTATCCCATGTACGTCGTTCGCTCGGCCGACGGGACGTGGTCCGAGGCCCGCAGGATCGAGTGGGACGATCCGCGGACGACGGCGATCTACACCTGCGGTTGCGCCCAGCGCGTGACGCTCGACAACGGCGACCTGCTCATCCCGTTGTCGTTCGCACCGAAGGGACAGACCGATCGTGGCGTGGGGACCGTGCTGTGCGGCTTCGACGGCCGGACCGTAAGCATCAAGAAACACGGCAACGAGCTGCGCAACGGCGTCAAGCGCGGGCTGCTCGAACCCAATCTGGTTCGGTTCAAGGGCCGTTTCTACATGACCATCCGGTCCGAAGACGGCCGGGGGTACGTCACCGTAACGGACGACGGATTCGAATGGGCCAAGCAGCAGGCATGGCGCTGGGACGACGGTGAGCCGCTGACCATGTCCACCACGCAGCAGCACTGGCTGGTCCACAGCGAGACGCTGTCTCTGGTCTACACGCGAAAGGCGGCGAAGAACGTCAACGTGATGCGTTGGCGGGCGCCGCTCTACATGGCCGCCGTCGATCTCGACAAGCTGTGCCTCACCCGGGCCACCGAGCGCGTGGTGCTGCCGCTGATCGGCGACGGTGTGAACAACGCCAAGCACGTTGCCCGTATGGGCAATTTCCACACCACGGCCGCAACCCCGTCGGAATCGTGGGTCACCGTAGGCGAGTGCCTACCCGACGACGGCTGGCGCGGCGATCTGCTCATGGCTCGCGTCCACTGGACGCGCCCCAACCGCCTGACGTGAGGGAATGAGACAGGAAACAAAGTACGGCATTCTCACCTCTCACTTCCTTGTTCCGTTGCCCGGCAGTCTTGCCCGGTAGTTGAACCGGTCATTCGGAGCCGCGTCGCCGTTTCGCGTGAGGTCACTCCAGTCGCCCGTTTGCTGGATACTGTCGGCCCATTTGAAGTCGAGCACGGTGGGCGATGAGGAGATCGACAGGGCGTCGCGCGGGACGGCCAGCTCCAGCTCGTGGCCGGTCGCGCGATAGCGAACCTCCGTGACCGGCTCCCACTCGTAGGTGTCACCCGCGTTGCGCTCGACGGTTGCCTGTCCGTTCGATCGGCGGCGGTTGAGCACATGATCATACCCCAACCACCCCGTGCGGGGGTCGTGGTCGCTGTCGACGTAGAGCAGCATCCAGTTGGGGTCGGTCGCCGCCGTGAGCGGTTGGCGCGTCCGGACGTAGAAGAAGACGGTCTTCTCGTCGCAGCTCACCTTGGCCAGGACAATGTCGTTTCGCCCCGTGGTGTTCGTGTAGGTGGCTACGTTGTTCCAGCCGGCGTGATTGCGTCGGGCGGGGTCGCCGGGTGTGTCCCGGAACTCCGGCTTCACCTCGTTCCAGTCGTCGAAGCGCCCGTCGATCCGGATGGGCCGCGGTTCCAGGCGCGGCAGCGGCCGCACGCCTTTGAAACGGCGGACATAGTCGACCAACTGGTAGTAGTAGTTGTCTCCGTAGCCGCCCTTCATCGGCTCGATGTCGCGGCTGTGTTCCTGGTCGAACGCATCCACGAACATGACCGGTTGCCGCACGCCGTTGAATTCCTCAAAACGCCCGGCGATCCATTCGTTCCAGCCGGTGACGAAGATGAACTTCGGGTCCTGCTCGAGGGCATGCTCCCATTGCTCGGCCAGGTTGTAGCCGTGCAGAACCGCCCCGGGCTCGGTCGAAACGGCCCCGTTGTGGTAGCTGCGGCCTCGGGCGCCCGCTTCGCTCATCGTAGCCAACCGGCTTCCCACTGCGTTCTGGCCGACCCCGACGGACATCTGCTCCTTCTCGCCGCGCGCGTTCTTGAAGACATGCTGAGGGTACACCTCGAGCCAGCTCCACATGTCCGGTCGCGTCGGTCCGCGGAAGTAGTCCGGCTGCGGTTTGCGGAACGTGAAGAACGATCGAAGCCGTGTCGTCTCCCCGTCGACCCGGACGAGCCGCAACGTTCGATCGCCGGTGACCGGTTTGCCGTCGGCAAACGCTTCACCGTGCGGGAGAACGTCCTTGGCATGGCTCCACCAGCCGATCTTGCCGTGAGGGGCCGACATTTCCAGATAGTACTTGCCCGCCGGCAGGGGCGGGTCCAGCCTCAACATGGGCCAGCCATTGTCGGCCACGTTCGTGAAACGCCGGGAGGCCACCTGTTCCCCGTCCGGTCCCTCGCGACGCAGCGTGCAGGTGACCGCGGAACCGGTGGCGTTCCAGGTCGGACAGGACCCGCTGACCGCTTCCAGCGGGTCCGCGACCGAGAAGCTCTGCCCGAGCGTATGCCCGTCCCGCAGCTCGGCCGGCTGCTTGGGCTTCCCGGACTTCGGTGTGCGGACGAGCAACTGCGGGTCGGCCAGGATCAACGGTTTGCCGTCCCATCGGAACCACAGGTCGGAATACAGTCCCGGTCCGTACAGATCCCGGTACAGCTCGGCCACGACCTTCGGCGGATCCCAGAACGGGCACAGGAAGGCCACTTGCGGCGTCCGGCCGCCTGCACGCCGCACGTCCGAGAACACCTTCAGCAGGGCCATGTAGTAGGGCTTGTACGTGATCTGGTTGGTTACATCGAAGATGATCACGTCGATCTGTGCGTCCGAGAGCATCTGGGCGTGCTTGCGAAGCACGTGCGCGTCGTCGGTCAGGTAGTAGCCAAACAGGGATTCGCCCCAGTGATGCGGGACGTGCATGGGGCCCCAGAGCGGACTGTCCGGCTTGGTCATCGCCCCGGGATCCTCGGCGAGGATCTTCGTGACGTCGTACGGTCCTCCGTTCACGTGGGCGCCGAGCCAGAGGAAGTAGAAGATCCCTACGAACCTGCCGGTCCGAGGTGGTCCGACTTGCTCATGTGTGGGCAGCGTTCGACCCAGGGCGTCGGTGGCGACCCAGGTGTCGCTGTACGTATCCCAGACGGCCGGCGGAGCCGATGCCGGCCGGTTCTCCGGTTCCTGGGCGCCCGCTGAACCATGACATAGGACCGTCGACGCCAGCGCGATCGTGCCGCAAAGCCATCTACGCTCACACCGAACCAATACCGCTGGCCTGGACTTCATAGCAGAATCACTCCTCGCTCCAAGTACCCATCGCAGGTACGTCCCTCGCTCCTCACAAACAGGAGCCCACTCCGGCCTCCTCGAACCGGAGTGGCGCATCGTATCCGAACCGCGCCCGTAAGGAAGCGGTCTGCGCGGCATACTCTGGACTTTGTGCGTCAAGCGTGAAGATGGCGCGGCTCGGGCGTCCCATGCAATCCAAGCTATCGGTCGTCCCTTGACGGCGACCGTGTGCGGCTTGGGTTGCCGATCGACGTTCCGCATTCCGCGGGTGCCGGCCATGCCGTCCAGTGGTTGCGGGTCGCGACGGTACCCGAAGCAACGAGTCGATGCCACGGTCCTGCCCTTGACAGGCGGCCCCTTGGCGGATACCGGCGCATCAAGTCCAGGAGGGAACGCACAGTGCAGGCCGATTCCGAGAGAAAGAAAGGTGTGCCGAAGATGATTCGCTCAACGCATTGGCGGTGTGTAGTTTGCGTACTCGGTGGTGTCGTATCGGTCAGCCATGCGGCTGCGGAGAAGGACAAGCCGTTGTGGACGCCGGCCAAGGACGAGGTGTACCTGCAAGAAGTCGGACAGAAGGTTGCGATGCCAAAGCCCGCACGGTGCGTCGCGGTGCACGACTCCAAGATCTACGTGGGTTCGGGGACCGGGCTCGCGGTCCTGGACGGCGACAAGCTGGTTCCGCTTGACGAGCCGAAGGGGTCCGTTTCGCGATTGAAGTCGCTGAAAGGCGCCCTCTGGGTAATCGCCGACAGCGGGCTGCATCGCAACCGCCGCGGGATGTGGACCAAGCTCGCGGACGCACGCGTCGCCGACATCTGCCTGTACGGGAGCGATGTCATCGTGGCGGCAGGCCGCTCGTTGTCGCGGGTGCGCGGCGACGCCTTGGTCAAGCTGCCGAAAGGGGACGCCCGGATGCCCATCCTGCGGGTCGCCTCCTACAGCGAATCGATCTACTGCCTTGGGCCGGGCGGCCGGCTCGCGATCTTCATGGGCAATGGGTTTGACACTCACAACCCGGTTGCCGACTTCGGACGTATGCCCTCGACCGTCGCCCGCGATCTGCTCGCTCAGGGCAGCCGGTTGTACATCGCCACCGACCGTGGGCTCGCGCTGCTGCGCGGGATGGCGCTGACGACGATCAAGGGCGCGGACGGGCTCTGCTACGAAGACACGACCTGCCTGACGGTCGGGTTCGCCCGCGACCTGTGGATCGGTACGCGGGAAGGCGCGATTCGCTCGGTCGACGGCGAGTACCAGTACTTCGCCGCGGGTCGCTGGCTGCCGAACAACCAGGTGAACGACATCGCCGTGGGCGATCGCGTGGTCTGCGTGGCCACCGACGGCGGGCTGGGCATCATCACCTACGAACCGTACACGTTGCGGAAGAAGGCGGCGTACTATGAGCGACATCTTGAGGAGTGGGGGCAGAAGCGGCTCGGGTTCATCCACAAGCTCGAGTGGGACGGGCCGACGAAATCCTGGATGCGCGAGGTCAGCGACAATGATTGCGGATACTCGTGCGAGTACCTCTCGGCGATGTGCTTCAAGTACGCCGTGACGGGGGACGAAGCAGCCCGCAAAGAGGCGATCAACACGTTCACCTCGCTGAAGTGGGCCGAAGAGGCGACGCCCATGCCCGGCTTCCCCGCTCGCTCGATGTGGGCCAATGGTGAGACGGGCCACAAGGCCCAGCACGGCTCGGGCGGACTGCCCGCCGAGTGGCACGACACGGCCGACGGCAAGTTCGAGTGGAAAGGCGATACGTCCAGCGACGAGACCGACGCCCACTTCCACGCGGTCTCGATCTTCCACGACCTGATCGGCGACGAGAAGCAGAAGAAGCTGGCAACCGAGCATCTCTCCCGCATTGCCACCCACATGATCGACAACGGATGGGTGCTCCGCGACCTGGACGGCGAGCCCACGCGGTGGGCCCGTTGGGATCCGGAGTACCTCCAGCGACCGTACGGCTACTACGCCCGCGGCCTGAACGGGATGGAGATTCTGGCCTACATGCGGGCGGCCTATGCCTTGACCGGTGACGCCAAGTTCGAGAAGGCCTACCAGAAGCTGCTCGACATGAAGTACCACCACGAGGTGCTGCGGCAGAAGCTGGTGTTTCCGCCCGACAACATCATTCATTTCGACGACCGCTTGGCCTTCTACACCTACTACACGCTGCTGACCCGAGAGAAGGATCCTTTCCTCCGATCGATCTACCGGCGGAGCCTCGAGCGGAGTTGGGAGATCGAGCGCATGGAGCACATTCCGTGGTTCAACTTCATCTACGGGGCGCTGACCGGCAACGACTGCGAAGTCGCCCAGGCCGTTGGACATCTGCGGGAGTGGCCGCTGGACCTGAGGAGCCACAGCTTCCGCAACACTGTGCGTCACGACCTCCACACCCCCGAGGGCTACGTCTCCTACGCGGGTGGCGTCAAGGCGATCTCACCTCGCGTTCGCGGACCGATGCGCTGGGACGGCGCCATCCTACGCCTCGACGGCGGGGCCGGCGGCCGCGCGATCGTCGACCCGACGGGCTGGATGTGCGCCTATTGGATGGGGCGGTATTACGGAATGATCGGCCCGCCCGCGACCGACGATCCCAAACTCACGAAGGTTGAGAAGCGTGGCCTGTCTCTCGGGGCCGCCCCCTACGCAGGTCCACCGCGCCCACCCGTGGGACAGTAATCGGACCGTGGTGCGTACTGCCGGCGGCTCTCAGGGGGCCACTGGCGGCTTGCCCGCCAGTGCCTCTGCGCACTACCCCGTCCGTTCTGCCGTGCACCCACTCCGCGTCGGACGTATGGCAGCGCTGTTCGGGACGTGACGGCTGCAATATCATTGCGGGCAGGCATCCCTGGCAAGTGTTCGGGGGCTCTGGGCCGAATCGATCTTCTACTGTAGTGTCACAGAGTTGGCGAGACGCATCTGATCCGAACCGCGACCGTGAGGGAGCGGCCGCGGCAAGGGCAAGGATTGCCGCTCCCACCCGGTCGCGGTTCGGAAGGAATGCCCTGTGCCGG
>CAYMME010000168.1:0-16638 GCA_964391465.1 uncultured Planctomycetales bacterium | reverse complement strand
CGCGCCCCAGTCCTCCGCCTTTCCCCCGAGGCCGTCGAACCAGATCACGTCGATCTTTCCGTAATTGGTGCACAGCTCGCCAAGCTGACCGTGCATGTAATCGCGGTACTTCGCATGGTTGTCCGTCCGGTAATCGGCGTGATGCCAATCGGGAGGTGAGTAATAGTAGCCCAGCCGAAGCCCGCCCTCCTGACACGCCTTCGACAACTCGGCCACGACATCGCGCCGGAACGGGGAGTTCGTGATCTTGTACTCCGTGAGCTTGCTGTCGAAATTGCAGAAGCCGTCGTGGTGCTTCGTGGTGAAGACCAGGTACTTCATCCCCGCGGCCTTGGCGATCGCCACCCACTCTTTCGCATCGAAGCGCGTCGGATTGAAACGCTTGTAGAGGTTGTCGTACTCCTCGGCGGGAATCGAGCCGGTTGACTTGTCCTTGCGGCCCCGCCGCTCACCTCCGCGCGACCAGCCAATCTCGGTCCCCTTGAGGCTCACCGGTCCCCAGTGGATGAAGAGCCCGAACTTCGCATCGCGCCACCATTGCATGTCCTCGGCGCTGGCCTGCAAATGACTTGGGGCGTCCTCCGCTCCGAGAGCCGGACTCCATGCCGAAACGACCAGGCATACCGCTAACGCAGAAGTGACAGCGATTCGCTTCATCGTACTCTTCCCCTTGGCTCACGCGGTCTTCGTCTTGCGCGACGCCCGGCTGAGCCCTATGGCCAGAACGGCGGACAGGAAACACAGCCCCGCGGCGATTGCGAACGCGGCGAAGTAGCTGTCTGTCCGGGCGTAGGCCCAGTTGCCCACGCTGACGCCGATTACACCCGCCACGCCGTACGAAGTAAAGACCCACCCGTAGTTCGCGCCGATGTACCGCGAGCCGAACAGGTCGGCGGTAAGCGAGGGGAAGAGGGCGAAGTTGCCACCGAAGTTGAAGCCGACGAACGCCGCACCAACGCCCAGTGAGAACTTCGTGTCCAGGCTAGCCAGCACGAGCAGCGTAACCCCCTGGAGTGCGAACATCAGCGTCATGGCGAGTGTGCGGCCGATTCGGTCGGAGAGGAAGCCCCATGCCACGCGCCCGATGGCGTTGAAGATGGCGAGAACGCCGACCGCCATCGCGCCTTCGAGCAGCAGGTCGGATCGCGCCGCCTTGGTCAACTCACTGCCCGCCGCCTCCGCTGCATTCACGAGTTGTGAGCCCGCGAACGGCTTCAGAATGCCGATCACCATCAAACCGGCCATCGCTCCGCTGAAGAACATCAGCCAGACGAGGTAGAACCGCCCCGTGCGCAGAGTCTGTCGCCAGGTAAGGTCCCCGGTGGGCGCGTCGTCACCCTGCGCCGCTCCGCCCGAAGCCGCAGCCGGCGCCGCAGGCGGATTTCGCAGAAGCCATGCCCCGATGCTCACGGCCACGAAACAGACCGCCGCGTGCACGAGGAAGAACTCATGAATCGTATGGCTGGCGATGTACCCCGTCGCGCCGATGCTCCACTTCTGCGAGAAAAAATACGCCCCGAGGCCGAAGCCGGCGACCGCTACTCCGGACACCAGACCCTTGTGCTGCGGGAACCACTTGACCAGCGCAGCGATCGGACACACATACGCGAACCCCACGCCCATGCCCGCGATCAAGCCGATGGTCAGCCAGAGGACGTACATGTTCTTCCCGAAGAGCCCGGCCGCGGCGAAGCCGATGGCCAGCAGCACCGCACCCACGAACGCCGTGAGCCGCGGCCCGACGGCGTCCTGCATGCGCCCCGCGAAGATCATCGTGATCGCAAAGGCGAGAAGGCAAATCGCGAAGCTGTACTTCAGATTCGCCTGGCGATCGGCCTGCGCCTGGGCGACCGCCGCAGCGTCGGCCACAATCACCGCCCCCGCCGGGGCGGCCGGGGCCGCCGCTTCCGCCTGCGTCAACACCGGGGGCAGCGCTTCACCGAGGGGTTGCCAGAAAATGCTGTACCCGTAGATCGTCCCAAGGATGAGCTGAACCACAAGCGCTCCCGCGAGCACCTGGTACTTCGCGGCCGCCGATGCGCCCGCCCGCCCGGTCGTGGCATCCGTTGCCAATGTAGTCATAATCTCGTTCTCGTCTCGAAGGTTCGCGCAAATCTGTAAGGAGTATTTCGTCATCCACCCGGCAGAGTACGTAGGGCAAATCCCCCGCGCGCCGCCCCACGTGGTAGGCATCCCGGAGTGCGTGGGCACTTTCACTGCCAGAGCCGCACACCACAGGCGGAAAAGATGGTCCTGCGCCCACCCCAAGTGCAGCGGCGGCCGCCCCTCTTATCACGTAACCTGCTGGAAAGCAAGCCGTTACAAACTGGCGCGGTGGCGCGGTGCAGCCTGTCGATCCCAGCCCGACCCAGCCGGCCGCACTTGTCGCTCGAAGTGCTCGGACCATCGCACCGGTGCACTCTGTGAAATTTGGCGCAATCTCGGCGGGAAACGGCCCGATCGACCGCGAGGCCGCGTCCTGTCCCGCTTCCGCTCGGCGCACCGGAAGAATCCCTGTGCTCGGCAGCCCCCACTCGGATTCCCGATCCGGGAGAACCGATACCACGCCTTTCCCCCAGACACGATAATGACGAGCACCACACTCCACAGCCGTCATGTCGAACATGTCACGGCAACACTCGGCGACCGCTGCCGCTGCATGTGGACGTGCCATCCGCTCACCGAGGCCGGCGCCTTCCGGGCCCGCCGAAATCAACTCTGGCAAATCGTCTTCTCGCCTTCCGGGGTGCCGGGCGGTTACACTCCCGACCGCTGAGCAGGCGCCGCGCGGGGCGCCTGCCGGCAGCGTCTACTCGTAACTGTCGACCGGCGGTGCGCGGTCCTGTCCGGTCGGATAGGGAGGAGTACCAAGATGGCAGTTCTCGCGGCGGGCCAGCTCCATGGTGCGGACTACGCGGTCCTGGTGGGCTACTTCGTCCTCATGTTGGGCATCGGGGCCTACTTCTACCGCTTCATGCGCGGCATGAAGGACTACTTCAGCGGCGGCAACAGGATCCCCTGGTGGCTTAGCGGCGCCTCGTTCTACATGAGCAGCTTCAGCGTCTTCACGTTCGTGTTCTACTCCGGGTTGGCGTTTAAGTACGGCTGGGTGGCGATCACATTGTACTGGGTCACGGTTCCCGCCACGTTGTTCAGCGTGTTGCTCTTTGCGAAACGCTGGCGGCGGGCCCGGATCGACAGCCCCGTCGAGTATCTCGAGACGCGATACGGTGCGGGGCTGCGGCAGTTGTTCACCTGGCAAGGCGTTCCCGTCATCATGGTCGACGATGCATTCAAGCTAATCGCGATCGGAACGTTCTTCGCTGTGGGCCTGCAGTTGCCGGAGGTCGAAACCCTCAACATCCTGGGGCTGGAAATACCCCTGAAGCAACTGGGCCTGCACGAACCCGTCAGATACACGATGCTCGCGACGGGCTTGATCATGCTGCTCTATACGCTGATGGGGGGACTCTGGGGCGTGGCAGTCACGGACTTCATTCAGTTCGTCGTCATGGCTGTCGCAGTCCTCGCCCTCCTTCCCCTGTCGATGGCCAAGGCCGACGGCGTCGGTTCCTTCATCGACAACGCCCCCGAGGGATTCTTTGGGCTGACCAACTCCGAGTACAACTGGGGCTACGTCGGCTTGGTCACGGTCATGTACTGCCTCGCGTGGAGCAGCGTCAAATGGCCGCTCATCCAGCGGTACTACTGCGTACGCGACGAGCGAGAGGCCCAGAAGGTCGGCTGGTTCGTCGTCGTCCTGAACTTCGTCGTGACGCCCCTCATGCTTCTTCCCGCGATGGCTGCGCGCCACTTCCTGCCGCTCGACACGCCCGACAAGAACGTCTATCCCGAGCTATGCATACTCCTGCTGCCGGCGGGCATGCTGGGCCTGGTCATTGCGGCCATGTTTGCGGCCACGATGTCGATGCTGAGCAGTGACTACAACGCCTGCGCGGGTGTCCTTACCAACGACGTGTATCGCCGGCTCGTGCGCAAGGACGCCACGCAAAGGCAACTGGTCGTGGTCGGCCGGTTGATGACGTTGCTCATTGGGATCTTTGCCCTGGGCGTGGCGTTCCTGATGTCTGCAAAGAGCGGTGAAGGTCTCTTCCGCGCCATGATCACTCTGTTCGGCGTTGCTACCGCGCCCGTTGCCGTACCGATGATACTGGGGTTGCTCTCGAAGAGAGTAACCAACGTGAGCGCAATCGCCGGCTTCTTCTGCGGTCTCGTTGTTGGATTGGGCTTGTACCTCCTGTTCTACCATGCTCTCCCTGACGACAAGGAAACGCCGATTCTTGGCATGATGTGGAACCCGGAGAAGAACGAGCTTCTCCTCGGAGGGATGCCTCTGAAGATGGAGGTCGTTCTGTTCGGATGCAATTCCCTTGCCACGCTGATCGCGATGCTCGTCGCAAGCATCGCCAAGCCGATGGGCAGCGCCGAGCGCGAGCGGGTTGCCGCATTCCGGCAGCGACTCGAGACGCCCATCGGGCAACTCGAAGAAGATACCGTTACCGCGGCCGCCGGTACGATCATCTCACCGTTCCGCGTCGTCGGCGTGGCCGTGCTGCTGATCGGCGCGATGATGCTCTGCATTCTGCCTTGGGTCGAAGGTGGGTTGGCCTTTGGACTAGACTTGGCGTTCGGCATCGTGCTGCTGATCATCGGCGGGCTGATGTTCCGACGGAGCGGCAGCACTCCGGACCGCGCCGACGCTGAGTGATAGCCCCTGCACGCGTTGTTGGATGGAGGGAACGAGTCGACGGATGACGCGGGTCGGGACGCAAGGACCGCCGGCAAAGCAAGGCCTCCTTTTCGCGAATTGTTGAGAGGATCGAAGTGCATGGAAGCTCCGTCATTCATCACCGCCCAGCAGTACATCCTTGCCGAGCAGCAGCGTGACTACCCCCACGCGAGCGGTGACTTCTCGTGGCTTCTGTCCGGCATCACGTTGGCCACCAAGGTCGTGGCCGACCAGATCCGCCGGGCCGGCCTCGTCGGCGTGCTCGGGGCCGCCGGCACCACGAACGTGCAGGGCGAAAGGGTGCAGAAGCTCGACCTCGTGGCCAACGAGGCGCTGCTGACCTTCCTCGGCAACCGCGGCAACGTCGGCGTCGTCGCCTCCGAGGAGAACGAGGAACCGACGGTCGTGCTCGAGGACCCCGAGCACGGCAAATACGTCGTCGTTCTGGATCCGCTCGACGGCTCCAGCAACATCGACGTGAACGTCAGCGTCGGAACGATCTTCTCTATCTTACGACGGCATCCGCAGGCCCACGCAACCAAGGATTCTCTGAACGACGTGCTCCAGCCCGGCAGCCATCAGGTCGCCGCAGGCTACGTCCTTTACGTCTCGTCGACGATGCTCGTCTACACCACCGGCACCGGCGTGCACGGCTTCACCCTCGATCCGGCGATCGGCGCCTACGTGCTCAGCCACGAGCGCATCACGATGCCTGAGCACGGACCGTACTACTCGGTCAACGAGGCCAATCTCGGCGGTTTTCCCGACGGCTATCAACGCTATCTGGCCGAGTTCCGCAGTGACGCCGGCGTCCGCCACTCGTCGCGTTACATCGGCTCCTTGGTCGCCGACTTCCACCGCACGCTGCTCAAGGGCGGAGTCTTCATGTATCCGCCGACACGAGAGCACCCGGACGGCAAGCTGCGCCTGCTCTATGAAGCGAACCCCATTGCCCTCCTCGCCGAGCAAGCCGGAGGCATGGCCACGAACGGTCCCGACCGTATTCTCGACGTCCAGCCCACGAGCCTGCACCAGCGTACGCCGCTCGTGGTCGGCAGCCGGGAGCAGGTCGCCCGGCTGACCGACATGCTCACGGGCAGCCCCGCCGGCTAGCGCGGCTGTCAGAGTCGGCGCGGCGTGTCGAATCCGAACCGCGCCCGTAAGGAAGCGGTAGCGGCAAGGCGAAGCATTGCCGCTCCCTGTCGGCCGGGGGCCGGAGGGAGTACCGTCTGCATGAGACATTGCACGGCCGCGGCTGTCGGCCACAAGACTTGGCGGCGCCCTGCGCCTCGCAGGCCGCAGATACCGAACGCATCGAAGGAGACTACAATGTTGTTCCGTACTTCTGGCGTTCTGATCGCATGCCTTTCCATCGCCACACCGGCGTGGGCCGAACTCGAGTACGAAGTCGCCTGGCAAGTGAAGGGGGAGGTCGGCTTCTCCGGCGCGAACGAGATCCGCGATCCCGCCACCGGCAAGACGCGAAGTCTCGTGGCTTGTGAGGTCGACCGTGGTGTGGTGTGCTTCAGCCCCGACGGCACCCGAAAGTGGGACTATGCCATGACGCCACCCGTCACGGCCGCACCCGCGGTCGCGGATGTCGACGGCGACGGCACCGAAGACGTCGTCGCCTGCGATGCCGCCGGCCGAATCGTCCTCCTCAGCGCAGAAGGCAAGCTCAAGTGGACCGCCCGCGCACCTGCGAGTGTGGTTGCGAGATCCTGCCCTGCGGTTGCCGACCTCGACGGGGACGGGAAGCCCGAGATCCTCGTCGGTGACCAATCCGGCTGCGTCTCCTGCTTCGACAGCGCCGGACGCTTGCGCTGGCGGTTCCAGGGCGAGGGCACGCAAATGGGGCCGACGCTCGTCGCCGACATCTACGATCATCCGGGCGCCGAAGTCATCGTCACTTCGCACGACCACCACATCTACGCTCTGTCCGCGCAGGGAGAGTGGTTGTGGGATCTGTACCGCGACGACGATCTCTTTCCCGGAAGCACGCCCATGCTCGCCGACGTGGACGGCGACGACGTGCCCGAGCTCTACCTCGGCGGAGGGCTGCACCACTTCTACCGGATCGATCCGGCCACGCACCGTATCGTTCTCGAAGAAAACGTCCTGCTCCACGTCAACAGCGCTGTCTGCGCCACCGACTTCGACGGCGACGGTCGCGACGAAATCATCTTCGGCGACAAGGGCGCCACCGCTCGGTGCTACGGGAAGGACGGATTCCGCTGGGAGCGTTCCTTCGCGTCCGGCACCATGAGTGCTCCGGCGCTGGCAATCGATCTCGACGGCGACCCGGACCTGGAAGTCCTGTTCATCTTCACCACCATCCAGGCGTTGGACACGGACGGGACGGTTCTCGCGGATGCGGGTGGCCCCGGCGCCGCCAACTCCTCCCCGCTGGCCGGTGATTTCGATTCCGACGGCCGTCTCGACACCATCGTGTCCGGCCACGGCATGTTCGGCAGCCGCACGTTGGCCTACCTGAAGTGGAACGTGCCGTATCGTGACGACCCGCGAGCGTGGACGACGCTGGCAGCAAACCGCGCCCACACCTGTCGCGTTCGAGCCGCCAGGGACTTCCGCCCCGCCGCGACCCCGAAAAGGACGACGGGAACTTCCGATGCGACATTCACCGCCTACGGGGACACGAAGCTGCTCAGCGGATCGAACACCTGGCGATTCGACGTAGCCAACCCCGGCAACGACCGTCTCCTTCTCCTGACCGAAATCCGCCATCCCGACGGCTCCGTGCATCGCTTCGCACGCCACACCAATACACCCAAGCAGCGCGCGGTGCTCTCCTTCGACGTCAGGCAGGCGGGGTCGTACCGGGTGAAGCAAACACTCATGAACGCGGATCGGCTCGCCGTCGTCTCATCAACGGAGACGGAGAGAACCTACGAGGGGTTGGCCAGCGACGCGAAGTACTTGAACGACGCCGTGTTCCACGAAACCGCCAAGGCCGTCTCGCAATGGGGCAAGACGAATCCGGCCGCCGCCGGTCACGCACGAAGCGAGCTGCACGCACTCCGAGGTCGGTTCGCCGTGCTCCAGCAAGCCGCCGATCGTTCGGATACGGATACCGTCACCACGCTCCGCGAATCGGCCCTGCGACTGCGATCACTCGCCACCGCGGGTCCGGCCCTCGCACCGACCGGTTCGTTCTTCGCGTGGGCGTTCTGTCCGTGGGCGTACTTCAACCCCGAGGCCACGCTGCCGACCGGGCAAGACCGCACCGAACGGATCCGCACCGCCCTCTGCGTCGGCGAGTACGAGTCAGTCGCCCTGAACGTAACCAACGTATCGGCCCATACGCTCGAAGTGCGCGTCGTAGCCGGCGACCTCGTCGGCAAGAAAACCTTCCCGGCCGCCGCACACCTCGCTCTCCGTCGGGCCGTCACCGTGTCGTCGATCCGCCGCAAACCAGTGGCCGACGCCCTGCCGCTGCTCGATCAGGCGCAACTGCTCACCGTCGGCCCGTTGGAAACCGAGCAGCTCTGGATCACGGTGAACGCCAACGGACTCGCTCCCGGCGACTACGTCGCGGACCTCCATCTCCGAAGCATCGAGCCCGACTCGACGGACGCTCATATCCCCCTTGACATTCGTGTGTACGACTTGGCGCTTCCGAAGCAGAGTCCCCTGCGGTTCTGCGTCTGGGCCTACTCAGCGTCCGCGCCCGATTACGAGGTCCAGGATCTTGTCGACCACGGCGTGAACGTCCATTTCGGGGCGGCCCCGAAAGCCAAGTGCAACGCCGACGGCGAACTTGTCGGCAAGCTCGACTTCGCCGCCCACGATGCGACGGTGCAACGGTTCGCACCGCACGGTCTGATCATGTTCATCGGCGCGCAAGGCGGCCTGAGCGGCCAGCCGTTCCTCTCCGACCCCTGGCGCAAGGCGTTCGTCGCCTACCTGCGGGCGTGGGTCAAGCACATGAAGACGCTTGGGCTCGGGTACGAAGACTGGGCGTTGTACCCCTACGACGAACCGTCGACGCCGCACGCCAAGACGACGCTGAATCTCGTCGAGGTGGCCAAGGTCGTCCGGCAGGCCGATCCCGAGATCCTCATCTACACCGACCCCACCAGCGGCACCACCATGAAGAGCGTCGAGATGCTGACCGGCCTGATCGACATCTGGTGCCCGTCGTCCGAGCTCCTCGAGCGACTCGGCGACGAGCTGATCCCGGCGGCCAAGCGCGTGGGCAAGCACGTGTGGTTCTACGATGCGGCCGGCGGCGCCCGCACGCTCTCGTGCCTGGGCATCTACCGCTGGCGATTCTGGTACGCCTGGAACCTCGGCCTCACCGGAGCCGGCTGGTGGACCTACGCCTACGGAGATCACCTCTGGGACAGCACGAACCCGGCCGGCGATTACTACTCGACCGTCTACAGGGCACCCGGAGCCATCGTCACCAGCAAGCGGTGGGAAGTCGCCCGAGAGGGCATCGAAGACTACGAGATCCTGCACCTGCTCAAAGACGCGATCCGTCGAGCGAAGGAGAAGCAGATCTCGGATCCCGCAGTAGCCGAAGCCGAGCAGTTGCTACGCACGCTCCCGGTCACCGTCGAGGCAGCGCTGCACGACACGGGCAGGAGACTCCCGCTCACACCCGACAGCGTGCCAACCTACACCCACGCAACGAGCGTCCTGCAAGACGCCCGAAGCAAGATCATCGAAGCGTGCATACGCCTGAACGGACTGACCGAGTAGCGCGATCCAGGAAGCACGACTCAGTTGACGGCATTCCTTCCGCACCGAGACGCGACCGTAAGGGAGCGTGCGATGCCGGCATAGCCGGCATTCTTCTCCGTCGCGCGCTCCGCTGGCAGAGCATGGGTCGCGCCGGCTAGCGCCCCATGGGTTTGACCTTCGTCTGCTTGACCGGCTTCATCTTGCGGCAGGCGATTCCGGAAACGTCCACACCGCGCGCCCGCAGCGACTGGGCGATGCTGGGCTTGAAATCGTCGGAGGCCGACGCCAGCGCCTTCTTCAAGGCGGCGAGAGACTTCTCCCCGGGTAATCGTTGCAGAACCATCCGGGCATCCTCGCGCAACGTCTCGTTCTTCAGCAACCCGGCCACCGGACCGACGCACGCGCAACACCCGACTTCGGACAGCATCCACATCACTTCCCGCAGTACCGCGGGAGGGTGATCTCCGCTGCACAGCGGCACCAGCGCACCGGATACCGCCGTCTTCTCGTCGGTGGCGCCCGGACGCCCGGCATGGCGCACGATCTTCCACATCGCCCGCCGCGCCGACCGCGCCACTTCGTAATCCTTGTCGGTCATGACGGCAGCCAACGGCTTGATCGCCGCGGCACCAAGCGGGCCGGCTCCGACCCACACCCCCTCCTCCTTGCCCTTGATACGTTTGATCAGCTCGTCGACGGTCGCCGGCGGGGCTGGTTGAGCTTTGTTCTTGGCCATTGTCAGATCCTCTCCTCTACAGGTGATACGGGTGCCGCTGCGGCCGGCTCATCAACCGCCGGGCCTGCTCGTCGCCGACGATCTCCTGCTTGGCCTGATCCCAGTTGAGCTTGCGACCCAGTAGGAACGAGAGATTACCCAGAACGCACAAGTTGGCCACGCCGACCGCGGCATCGATGTTCATGATGGTCTTGGCCCCGGTCTTGATGCCCTTGAACCAGTCTTCCTTGTGACCCGGGCTCTTGTAGACTTCCTTGCCTCCGGCCGGCGGCGTCCACTTCCGCACCTTGCGCTCGGCCCAGGTGCCGCCGTCACCACCCCACACGGCGAACGTGTCCTTCGTGCCGTGATACACGGCCCCGTAGCCGGGACGGATGATCGGGGCCTCACCGGTAGATCGGTCCTCCTTCGGCACCGCCTTGCCCGGCTGACTCCACGTCATCACCCAGTCGGGGTCCTTGAACGTATAGGTCACCTCCATGGTGACGCAACTGTCCCACAGCCCCTTCCTCGGCTGCGTCCCCGTCGCCTCGACCGTGACCGGCCCGGTGCCGTCGGCACCCATCCAGTGCATCGCACAACTCATGACGTGCGCACCGCGGTCGCGGATCTGCCCTCCGCCGGACTCCATGATCCAGCGGAACGTGCCGTGGCAGTACTTGCGGTTGTACGGCCGCCACCGCAGCGGACCCAGCCACAAATCCCAGTCCAGTTCCTCAGGCGGGTTCGCATCCGGAACCGGCTTGTCGTCCGCCGGGCTCGGGTAGTGCCAGCACGTCACCTTGTCGACGTGTCCGATCGCACCGTTCACGAGGTAGCGATGGGCGAGGTAGGCCTCCGGCTGTGACCGACCTTGCGAGCCGACCTGGACCGAGACCTTGTTCTCCCGAGCCGCCCGGGCCATCGCCTTGCCCTCCTCGATCGTGCAGCACGCCGGCTTCTCGACGTAGACGTGCTTGCCGCTCTCGCACGCGTGTACGGTCTGCACACCGTGCCAGTGATCGGGCGTCGCGATGACCACCGCGTCGATATCCTTGCGCTCGAGGATGTACCGATAGTCGCGGTAGACGTCGGCCTGCGGTCCGGCCCGTCCCGAGGCCTTGAGCAACCGTTTCTCATCCACGTCGCAGACCGCCGCGACATTGGTTTCGCCGCGCTTCATGCGGTCCGCCATGTCCTTCAGGTGATAGCCGCCCATACCCCCGACACCGATGTGCGCCGTCGTAATCCGCTCGTTGGCCCCCTGCCGACCCGGCGCCGCCAGGACCTCCGAGTTCACGAAGTAGGGGAAGCCGACCGCCGTCCCCGCAGCCGCACCCGCGGTCTTGAGGAATGTGCGTCGTGGCACCCTCCGGTTTTGCCTGCCCATGTTCTGCACCTTTCCAAGTGAAGTGCGCGAGGCACATCGCGCGATTGCCATGCCGGCCGCACGTTCCGCGACCAGTGCTGCCACCCGCAAAGGTAGCGGGATCCGCGGCGGATGCAAGGGCCGAACCCTCGCGCCCCGTTGCCAAAGCCGCCGAGTGAGACTATAGCTATCCGAGGAAGTCGTCAGCGGCGCGTACATCTGGAGGAACGCGATGAAGCTCGTGGTCTTTGAGGACGATCAGTTCGACCATTTCCTGCCCCTGGTCTGCGTGCGCGGCGTCTTCGAGCTCAAGTGCGGAGCGACGACGCTCGCCCACAAGATCGAACGTGCGGTCGGACAACCAGCCAACGCCCTCCTCGTGCGCGACTACCTCGCGTCCACGCTGGGTCGACGAGCCCGTTCGGCGGCCGTCAACGATCTTTCCGGCTGCGGCGGCGAGGAGGTGCTCTTCGTGAACGCCCGAGTCTGCGGCACGGGCTGGACACCGCCCGGCGCCGAGTCGGCCGTCTGGGAGGGCGAGCAGCTCGCGGCCTGGAAGACGACCTCCGACGTGACCGGAATCCGCGACTACGCCGCCCTTGCCGCGGCCGCCCGCGACGCCAAACGGACCGACTTCTCCGGAACCTGGTTCGGCTACATCTGGGACGTGATGCTCGCGAATCCCGAGCAGATCACCGTCGATTTCGACGCCAGCGGACATCACGGCATCGAAGGCCGCCTGCACCAACACTCGGTCATCTACGGGCCGAAAGATCGTGTCTACGTGGGCCACGGGGCCGAGATCCATCCTTTCGTCTGCCTCGACACGCGAAACGGCCCCATCACCATCGAGGACGGGTGCGACGTGCATCCCTACACACGCATCGAGGGCCCTTGCTACGTCGGCGCCAACAGCACGCTGCTCGGGGCCAAGATCCGCGAGGGCTGCACCATCGGTCCGACCTGCCGCGTGGGCGGCGAGGTCGAGGAGTCCATCCTGCACGCGTACGCCAACAAGTACCACGACGGATTCCTCGGGCATGCCTACGTCGGCGAGTGGGTCAACCTCGGGGCCCTGACCACCAACAGCGACCTGAAGAACGACTACAGCTCCGTCACCGTGAGACTGGGCCGGCAGACCCTCGACACCCACTCGACCAAAGTGGGCAGCTTCATCGCCGACCACGTGAAGACGAGCATCGGCACGCTCCTGAACACCGGAACCATGGTCGGCACCATGGCCGTGCTCGTCGCCACCGGCGCGCCGCTTCCCAAGTCCATCCCGCCCTTCGCATGGTTCGTAAACGGCGTGGTGAGCAAGGGCTTCGGGCTCGAAGCCCTCATCAACACCGCCCGCACCGCGATGGGCCGGCGCAAGGTCGATATGACCCCCGAGGACGAGGCTTTGCTCCGTCACGTCTTCGAGATAACCGAAACAGAGCGAAACGAGCACATCGTCAGAGGACGACGGAAACTTGCAGCCCGCCGCTAGGCGTGGTATCGAGAGCACCAGGAATCACCGCGCGATCCAACCGCAAGACCAGAACGGGAGAACCACACGATGGCAACGGAGTACCCACTCGAGGACATCGCTGAGCCGAACCTTGTCGAAGACGTCTTCCCCTATTCCCTGCCGCCGCTGATTCAGTTCGCCGGCAAGTGGGTCGAGGAGGTCGACGGCAAACAGGTCGAGTTCGACTCGGCCGCCCGGGCCGCGGAAGACATCCACATCACCGACACCACGTTCCGTGACGGGCAGCAGGCCCGCCCGCCCTACACCGTCGAGCAGCAAGTGCAGTTGTTCAAGCTGCTCTCCGACCTGGGCGGACCCAACGGCGTGATTCGGCAGACGGAGTTCTTCCTCTACACGCGGAACGACCGCGAGGCCCTCGACAAGTGCCGTGAGCTGCAGCTTCCGTTCCCGGAAATCACGGGGTGGATCCGCGCCGTCAAGGCCGACTTCCGCCTCGTCAAGGAGGCCGGGCTGGCCGAATCCGGCATGCTGACCAGCAGCAGCGACTACCACATCTTCCACAAGCAGAAGCAGACGCGCCAGCAGGCGTTTGATCAGTACATCGGGGTCGTCGAAGCGGCCCTCGAAACCGGCGTGCGTCCGCGGTGCCACCTCGAGGATGTGACCCGCGCCGACTGGAAGGGATTCGTCTTCCCGTTCGTGCAGAAGCTGGCCCGGATCAGCGAAGAGCTGCCCGATTCCCTGAAGGTGAAGATCCGCTTGTGCGACACGATGGGCTTCGGAATCGGCTACCCCAACGCGACCGAGCCTCGCTCGATCGCCAAGCTGTGCTGGTACATGATCAACGAGTGCGGCATCCCGCCGGAGCGTCTCGAGTGGCACGGCCACAACGACTTCCACAAGGTGCACATTAACGGCACCACCGCTTGGCTCTGCGGCTGCAACGCCCTCAACGCCACCCTGTTCGGATACGGCGAGCGTACCGGCAACCCGCCGCTCGAGGGCGCGATTATGGAGTACATCGCCCTCAAGGCCGACCTGTGCGGCATCAACACCCGCGTGATCACGGACATCGCCCGCTACATGCAGCGTATCAAGTTCCCGATCCCCGAGAACTACCCGTTCGTGGGGCGGCACTTCAACACGACCCGAGCGGGCATCCACGCGGGCGGGCTTCGTCGCGACGAGCGAATCTACAACATCATGGACACCACGGCCCTGCTGGACCGTCCGCCCAACGTGGCCATCACCGACAAGACCGGCACCGACGGAATCACGATCTGGGTGAACGAGTTCCTCGGCACCAAGGGCACGCCGGACGAGGTCAAGCTCACCAAGAGCGTCAAGATCCAGAAGTGGATCATGGAGCAGTACAACGTGCACGGGCGGCTGACCGCCATCAGCGACGCGGAGCTCGAGGAGCAGGTGCGCATGCATCTGCCCGATCTGTACGCCAAGTACAAGCAGTAATGCAGCCCGCGGTCGCGGCTTGGGATCCCGGACCGTAGCATCCGGGCGGGAACACACTTGGACTTTTCGAGCGGCTCCTCACCGGCGCCCGCTCGCCTGTTGGTTGGAGACCGTTTCGATGGCAGACAAAGACGTCCTGCAACGCGTGATCAAAGTGACGGCCGAGATTCTGGGGCTCGATCCGGATGCCATCAAGCCCGAATCGAACTTCGGAATCGATCTCGGCGCCGAGTCGGTGCAGAGCATCGAGCTGGTCAGCGCGTTCGAGACGGAGTTCGGCATCGAGATGGATGAGGATGCGGCCCTCGCCGTCGAGACGGTCGAAGGGGCGGCCACGTTCATCGCCAAGCACCTCTGAGAGCGTGTGGGAGAAGGGGTGCCACTGGCAGCTTGCCTGCCAGTGCCGCGCGTCGCAACCCGTTGAAACATGGGCGTACAAGCCGCCCGTGGCACCCGCCCTTGGGATGTACCGGGCACTCATACACGTTCGTGGAGGGTCGCGCCGAAACCGCGGCGAGGAGTGCCTTCATCGCGCCTGCGTGCGCTCATTCGAGGCTGAATGGGCGCACCAGGAATCGGTAGTCGCCGGAGCCTACGCGGTAGACGGCGGCGCCGTTCTCGACGCCCACTGGCGCAACCCCCGCGGCCTTCCCGACCGGCGCCCCGCCCTCGGTAACCGCACCTGGATCGGTCGTGGGCAAGTGAACCATGGCGCTCGTGTTCGTCGGAACCGTGACCTCGAGAGAGAACGCGCCCTTCTCGATGCGCCACGCGCTGGCGATCCGACCGCGCGGTGAGTCGTACGCTCCCTTGGCCCACGTCAACCCCCCGCCCGGACGCGGATGGATCGTGAAACGCTTGTAGCCGGGACGCTGCTCATCCGGGCTGATGCCGACGACCGTCCGGTACACCCACTCCCCAACCGCCCCCAAGGCATAATGATTGAACGAGTTCATGCCCGGGTTCTGGAAACCACGCCCCTCCACGTAGCCGTCCCAGCGTTCCCAGATCGTCGTCGCGCCTTGGTCAATCGTGTAGCCCCATGACGGCACGGTGCGGTTGTTGATCAACCGGTAGGCCACGTCGCTGTACCCGTTGCGCGTCAGCTCGAGCATCATCCGCACGGTGGACTGAATACCCGTCGACGCGTGCCCCTTGTAGGCCTCGATGCCCTCGACCATGTACTGACCCGCCTTGGTCCGCAACGGCTCCGGCAGCAGGTTGAATCGCAGGGCCAGGGCGTAACCGGCCTGGGTGTTGCCGGTCATGCGCCCGTCGGCCTGCACGAACTGCCGGTTGAACGCAGCCTTGATCGCCTCGGCCAGTTCACCATACCGACGGGCCTCTTCGGTGCGACCGATGACCGTCGCCATCTTCGCAAGCAGCTCGGTC
Organism: uncultured Planctomycetales bacterium; assembly: GCA_964391465.1. Taxonomy (GTDB): domain Bacteria; phylum Planctomycetota; class Phycisphaerae; order UBA1845; family CAYMME01; genus CAYMME01. Next base: position 761 of record CAYMME010000168.1, on the reverse strand, counting down.
GAATGAGCGAAGAACGCAGTGGCCAGCAGCTCCTTCGGGACCGCGCCGCCGGTCTTGGGCCACCCTTCGAGGATGAGCGTGTCGCCGTTCAGCCAGTCGCCGTAGTCCTTCCCGCGCTTGCCCGTCCAGATCAGGTCCGGACTCTGCGTCCGAACGTACTCGATCCATCGCTGCGCCGACTCGAAGTGCTCTTCCAGCACCCGCCGGTCCCCATGGTTGACATACATGCGCCACGGTACGATCACGCCGGCATCACCCCACGAAGGCACCCCCGAGAACTTCTCGTTGGGATCGAACGGATGCGGAGCGAAGTCGGGATAGCGTCCGTCGTCGGCCTGAGCGTCGCGGATGTCGCGCACCCACTTGGTGAAGAAACGGGCCATGTCCATGTTGAAGCACGCGGTCTGGGCGAAGACCTGCGCGTCGCCCATCCAGCCGAGGCGTTCGTCCCGCTGCGGGCAGTCGGTCGGAGTGCTGTGCATGTTCCCGCGCTGCGTCCAGACGATGTTCTCCATGAGCTTGTTGAGCATCGGGTTCGAGCATTCGAACCGGCTCGTGATCGGCGAGGCCGAACAGAAGACGCGACCCACCAGCGCGTCGAGCGTCGGCTTCTTCGCAAGCCCCGTGACTTCAACGTAGCGGAAGCCGTGATACGTGAAATGCGGCTCGAACACCTCCCGCCCTCGCCCGCTTATGATGTACCGGTCGATTGTGAGTGCTCTCGCATCCTGAGGGTCTCCGGATCACGGTAATTGAGGCTC
>CAYMME010000167.1:0-16771 GCA_964391465.1 uncultured Planctomycetales bacterium | reverse complement strand
GGAGATTCTCAAGACGAAGGTTGCTTTCCAATGTGTGCCATGCTCGGGCGGGCACCCATGCCGCACCACCCCAGCACACAAAGGAAAGCAACCTTCGTCTTGAGAATCTCCACACCACAACTCCGTTTCTCATGCCCCTTCGACCATCCCTCGCGCCGGGCCTTACGCAACCGCTGCGCAATCAACCGCCCAGACCGATTCTGCCCCCCACTTCCAGCGAAACCTGTTCCGGCCCAACCGCGCTTGCCCCGCCAAACCCGCTCGTAGCGACATACACCTTCCGCCTGCCGGGCTCGCGACGACCCCTTGCACGGGACTGACCCACAGCCAACGCCGCACTCCGATCGACTACCGGAGGGACGATCGGCGCATCGCCTGTCGCGCCGCGCGACACGCGGCCCAACCCCGCGTGGTCGCCGACGGCGAGCCGTTGGCTCCGCGTTTGCGCACGTTCCGTCTCTGTGCTGCTGCTGAGGTCCGACCCGAGCGGCCTCCACAAGTATTGCGCGGGGAGGGCGCGGACGTAACAGGAATTCCGTAAGAACCGTGAATGGCGGCATATGTGCTGAGTGTGCACTTGAGGCGTGACTTGCTACCGCCGCGGGGTCCATGCGGAAGCGGAGCGCCTCATGATGGCACAAGCCGCCCCGGCCCGCTATGATGGCGATTGGTGAGCCTACGGGTTCCACGCGAAAGGGCCGGATGTCACGATCAGAAACCACGACCACCCTCTTGGAGGGTCTGCGCGATCCGCATGATCAGGCAGCGTGGCTGCGGTTCGACCGCCGCTTTCGGCCGATGCTGCGCGCGTTCGGCATGCGGTTGGGCTTGGACGACCACGATGCCGAAGACGCAAGCCAGCGCACACTGGCCGCCTTCTACGAGGCCTACCAACGCGGCGACTACGATCGCCGCATAGGGACGCTTGAAGCAGTGGCTGCTGGGTTTCGCGCGGCGGCACATCGCGGCCGTCCGTGCCGAACGCGCACGGCGACCGCTGCCGGTGGGCGACCACCGCGGCAACGGCAAGCTCCTCGCTCTGCTGCAAGACCCCGAATCCCTGTCGCAGATCTGGGAGCGTCAGTGGCGTGAGCACGTCCTCGCGGAATGCCTGCGGCAGGCCAAGGCCCACTTCAGTCGGCGTGACTTGGAGATCTTCGTCATGTTGGGGATGGAGGAACAACGTCCGGATGAAGTCGCCCGCGCGCTGGGCCTGTCGCCGGAGGCGGTCCGCCAAGTCAAGTATCGCGTCCTGAAGTTCCTGCGCTCGACCCAGACCGACCTGGAAGCCACCTTGTGAGAGAGGCGAGCCGCACATGTCCGGCTGCCTGACGTTCGCGGAGCTCGAGGCATTGGCCGCTTCGGACGGCGAGCGTGCCGACGACGAGGCCGGCCGCCATATTCAATCCTGCCCGAAATGCAGCGACCGCCTGGCGCAGATCCGCGCCAACGCGGCGCTCATGGACGAATGCCGGCACGTCGGAGCGGAGTTCCTCCGTGACGTGCTGCTTTCGGATCAGCCGAACGATGTCGCGGACCAGGACCGCGGAGGGACGGAGGTCGCCCTCAGCGATCATCCGGCCCATGCCCCGCACATCGAAGGCTACACGATCCTCGCCGAAATCCACCGGGGCGCGCAGGGTGTAGTGTACGAGGCAGTACAGGAGGCGGCCAATCGAACGGTAGCCCTCAAGGTCCTGCTGCGAGGTCGGTACGCGTCCCACCGTGAGCGGTTGCGGTTCGAACGCGAGATCGACCTCGTGGCCGGACTCAGCCATCCGCATATCGTGACCCTCTTCGACAGCGGCGAGGCCGAGGGACACCAGTACTTCGCGATGCAGTACGTGGACGGCCTCCGGCTTGCCGACCACGTAATCGCCCACCGACTGGGGATCGACGAGACGCTGCGCATGGTCGTCAAGGTCTGCCGGGCGATGGCGTACGCCCACCAGCGAGGCGTGATCCACCGGGACCTGAAGCCGGGCAACATCCACGTGGATGCCGAGGGGGAGCCGCACGTTCTCGATTTCGGACTGGCCCGCCCGGCCCATGGCAGCGACGGAGTCCGCGCGGGAATGACGGTCACCGGTGCGTTCCTGGGAACGATCCGCTACGCCTCTCCCGAGCAGGTCGCCGGCGAGCATCGCCAGATCGACACGCGCACCGATGTCTACTCGCTCGGCGTGATCCTCTATGAGCTCGTGACCGGCCGGTGTCCGTATCGACTCGCCGGGTCCATGCCGGACGTGTTGAAGAGCATCACGGATGTCGCACCGGTCCGCCCTTCGGCGATTCGTCCCGAAATCGACGACGATGTCGAGACCATCATCCTGAAGGCGATCTCCAAGGAGAAGGACCGGCGATACCACTCCGCCGAAGCCCTCGCCCAGGATCTCGAACGGGCGCTCGCGGGTAAGCCGATCGAGGCCCGATCCGACAGTGGGATGTACGTCCTGCGCAAGACACTCGCGCGCCACAGGGGACCTGTCGTCGCAACGCTGGCGGTCGTGGTCGCCCTGGCCGCCGCCCTCGTCGTCGCACTCATGTTCGGAGGGCAAGCGGCCGCCGATCGCGACCGGGCGGTCGAGGCCGAGCGGCGGGCTGCTGAGCAACGGGACATCGCCCGGGAGACGGCCGAGTCGCTGCGCCGCACGACGTACATGCAACAGGTCGCGCTCGCGCAGGCCGCGCTGAAGGAGAACAACGTCGGACTCGTGCGGCGTCTGCTTGCGGACTGCCCCCCTGACCTTCGCAGTTGGGAGTGGCACCACCTGGATTGGCTCCGCGACCGCAGCACGGCCACGGCAGAGTTCCACGACGACGAGCTAGCCGACGTCGACATTAGTCCTCGCGAAAGCCTCATTGCCGTGGCCGGGAGCAAGGTGCCGGCACGAATCCTCGAACCAGCCACGAACGCGAAAGCCCCCGGCTTCCGGACGGTACTCGAGGTGCGGTCGGACGGTGACGAGGGCGGCGGGCAGTATCGCGATGCCGAGGCCGTCGCCTTTTCGCCGGACGGCCGCACGGTTGCGTCCGCAGGCACGGATCTCGTGGTGCACTTGTGGAGCGTCGCGACGGGAAAGGAGATTCGCGCGTTCACCGGCCATGAAGGCCATCCCAGCTTCCCGAACCATCACATTCAGTCGGTTGCCTGGTCTCCGGATGGGAAGAGACTTGCCTCCGCCGGATGGGACAAGACGATCCGGCTCTGGGACGTAGAGACTGGACACGCGATTCGAGTGATGCGCGGGCATGACGGAGGGGTCCACCATGTCACGTTTTCGCCGGATGGTCGACGCATCGTGTCGGCCAGCGGCGACACGACGATTCGCATGTGGGACGCAACGACCGGCAACTCAGTCCAGACGCTAGTCGGGCATGTGGGCACGGTCGAGTGTACCGGGTCCTCTCCGGACGGTCGGTACATCGCATCCGGGGGACGGGACGGCACGGTCCGGCTCTGGGACGCCACCACCGGCGAGGCGATTCGGTCGTTCATCGGTCACGTCGCCGCCGTCTACGATCTGGCGTTCGCCCCCACAGGAACCCACCTGGTCTCCGGCGGCAGCGACCGAACCGTGCGGGTGTGGAACCTCGACACCGGCAAGCAGGTGGCCATGCTTCGCGGCCACCAAGCCCGCGTTCGGGGGGTTGCGTTTCTCTCTGACGGCATGCAGCTCGTCACCGCGGGCCCGGGTGAAGTCAAGGCCTGGAATCTTGCCGGCGCGAACGATGTTCTGGAATGGCGGAACAAGAAGACCGCGCAGTTCAATTACGCATCGTTCTCACCGGACGGATCGCGATTCGTCACCGTCGGTGGAGAGGACGACCCGGCCGTGAGTGTCTGGAACGCGACGGCACCGGACGAACCCCCGACGGTGTTGCGCGGGCACGACAAGGGCGTGGAATGCGCCGTGTTCTCACCTGACGGTACGTGGATCGCCTCGGGCGGCCACGACCGGACGGTCATCCTCTGGGATGCGCAAACGGGCCGGCTCATGCACACTCTGATCGGACATACCGATGGCGTGTCGATTTTGGCCTTCAGCCCCGACGGCCAACGGCTCGTCTCCGGTAGTTGGGACGGGACGTGCACGATCTGGGACATGAAGTCGCACCGGCCCGTGCGTTCGCTCGAACACGCCGCTGAGGTCTGGGACCTGGCCTGTTCACCGGACGGGCGATGGATCGCCACCGGAACGGAGGACGGCGCGCTGAGCGTATGGGACGCGGCAACGGGCGGGCGAACGCTGCACCTGCGCGAGGACACGGAGCCAATCGACGCCGTCGCGTTCAGCCCCGACTCCGCCCGCGTGACATGGGGAGGCTGGAGCGGATCGCTCCACGTGGCCAGCATCCCGAGCGGCGAGCAGGTGCAAACGATCCGAACACACGAGGAGCGAATCAACAGCGCCGTGTTCAGCCCCGACGGCCGGCGGATCGTGATCGGCACGCCGCGCGCCGTGCAACTGTGGGACCCGGCCAGCGAACGGTTGGCGATGGAAATGCGACTCAACAGCACCTCCGTCCTGTCCGTCCAGTTCTCGCCCGACCGAACCCGACTGCTGGCCGCCAGCACAGACGGCACGTGCAGGATCTGGACCGCTCGGGCGAATGACGAATCCCTGATGACGAATGCTCGATGACGGTGGCGGGCATCTCGCGGCTCTGGCTGATTGATTGCGATCGTCCCCCCTGCGCCCCGAACGCCCAAGGCACGAGACCCGCGAAGGAAACGCCTGACTACTGCCTGCTCGCGCTGGCCGAGTGCCGCGGTCGGTTGCTGCGGTGGCGATGCCGAGACTACCATGATGCGCAAGACGTCCGCAGACGACGAATCCGGGCGGAACCGACGTATGACAACCAGACACGCATCTCGGACAGAACCACCTCGGAACGGCCCGGCAGACACGCCTTCCGTATTCAGTAAGGAACTCGCCAATGGTCAAGCGCAACGCACTGCTCGTGGTCGTCACCTGCTCGCTGGTCAGCGTGCCGGCTTCTCCTGCCGCGGGCGTCCCTGATGCTCAGGCGATCCTTGACGCTACCGGGGTCAAGGGCGGGCTCGTCGTTCACCTGGGCTGCGGCAACGGAAAGCATGCCGCGGAACTCGGCGCCATGGACGGATTCCTGGTACATGGCCTGGATGCCGACGGCGAACGCGTCAATGCGGCGCGCGCGCACATTCGGTCGGCCGGGTTGTACGGTACGGTGTCCGTGGAGCGGCTCGCCGGTCCGCGCCTTCCGTACGCCGATGACCTCGTCAACCTGCTGGTGGCCGAGAATCTCGGCGCGGTGCCGATGGCCGAGGTCTTGCGCGTTCTCGTCCCGCGTGGCGTGGCGTACATCAAGCGAGACGGCGCGTGGACGAAAACCGTCAAGCCCCGGCCGGACGGGATTGACGACTGGACGCACTTTCTTCACAGCGCGTCGAACAACGCGGTGGCCCGGGACACGCAGGTCGGCCCGCCCCGCCGGCTGAAGTGGGTGTGTGGTCCGCTGTGGTCGCGCAGCCACGAGTTCGTCTCCAGCATACCGGCCATGATTTCGGCGGGCGGACGCGTGTTCTACGTCTTTGACGAGGGTCTCACGAGCCTCACCGATGCGCCGCTGCCGGAACGCTGGATGCTGATCGGGCGCGACGCCTTCAACGGCGTGCTGCTGTGGAAGCGCCCGCTTCCCAAATGGCGGGGCAACGAATGGAAGAGCGCCGCGCTGCGGGCCCGGCCGGAGAGCGTACCGCGGCGGATCGTGACCGACGGCGCGCATTTGTACGCGACACTCAGCCACCGCGCCCCGCTGGCCGTGCTCGACCCGGCCACGGGCAAGACGCTCCGAACGATCGACGGAACCGACAACACGCAGGAGATCCTGCTGAGCGGGCGCACGCTCGTCCTCCGGTTGGCCGGGCGCGGCGGAAGGCGCGGCAAGCCGAGCGGCTCGATCGTGGCGCTCGACGCCGACACCGGGCGCATCCGGTGGCAGGTGCCCGCCGCGCAGTACGCGGCCGCGTCGCTGGCCGTCGACGACGGTCGAGTGGTCTACAGCACCGGCAGCAAGACCGTGTGCCTGAACCTCGCCGACGGCACGGAGTTGTGGCGCAAGCCGGGCCTGCAAGCCAAGGACCGGCGGGCTCGGGAGAGCGTCCTCATCCTCCACGGCGATGTCGTCCTGGACGGAAACAACTCGGAGGTGGTGGCCCGCTCGGCCGAGACCGGAGAGACTCGCTGGACCGCCCGGGGCCAGGGCAAGTCGATGCGCGGCTACGACCTGTTCGTCGCCCAGGGCTGCGCATGGCACGCCACCGCAGACGGCATCACGGGATACGACCTGGTCACGGGCGAGCCGGCGAAAGTGATTGATCCATCGAGCGTGCAGAGCGCCGGGCATCACCTTCGCTGCTACCGTGCCAAGGCGACCGAACGGTTCCTCATCACGCAGTTCCGCGGCGCCGAGTTCGTCAGCCTCACTGACGACGGCCACGCCAACAACGACTGGATTCGCGGGGCGTGCGTGTTCGGCGTGATGCCCTGCAACGGGCTGCTGTACGTCCCGCCGAACCCGTGCTTCTGCTATCCGGGCGTGAAGCTCACGGGCTTGCTGGCCCTGGCCCCGGCCGGTAACGGCCCCATACCGCCCACCACCGCGGACCAGCCGCGACTGCTCAAGGGCCCGGCCTTTGGGAAGGCCAAGCCACCATCGGCCGGTCAGCAAGCGAAACCTGATGACTGGCCAACGTACCGCCACGACGCGCGGCGCAGCGGGGCCACGGCTTCCACTGTGCCTGCGCAGGTCTCGACACAGTGGACGACCCGTCTGCCGGCACTCTTGACGCCGCCGGTGGTCGCCGGCGGTCGCGTGTACGTCGCGGCCAAGGATGAACACACGCTCTACGCGCTGAACGCCGACACCGGCGGTGAGGCTTGGCACTTCACGGCCGGCGGGCGGATCGACTCGCCGCCCACCGTTCACGGTGAACTGGTTCTCTTCGGCAGTGCCGATGGAGCCGTCTACTGCGTGCGGGCGTCCGACGGCGAGCTGGTCTGGCGCTTCCGGGCCGCACCCTCCGAGCAACGCGTCGTTGCGTTTGGCCGGCTCGAGTCGCCCTGGCGCGTGCACGGAAGCATCCTGCTCGAAGACGGCGTTGCCTACTGCACGGCCGGCCGCTCGACGTTCCTCGACGGCGGGATCTGGATCTTCGGGCTCGACCCGATGACGGGCAAGGTCCTGCACGAGACCCATCTGGACACGGCCGCGCCGACACGAGCGGACGCCGTGGACAAGCCGTTCATTCCTTCATACCACATGGAAGGCACCCACTCGGACATCCTGGTGAGCCAGGGCGACTCCATCTACCTCGGGCAATACAGGTTTGACCGGAAGCTCGCCCGGCAGGCCGTACCCTACGGGATGCCCGATCCCGACAACGAGGTCGTAGCCATGGACATCTCGAGAGAGGGGTTCACGCTCGAAGACCCGGCCTTGAAGGAAGGGTACCAACAGTACCGGAATTACCACCGCTACATGGAGAGAGCCCATCCCGAAATGGCCGAGCAGTACACGCGGAAGTACGGCGGGATGAACATGGGCGACCGGCACATGGGAATGCGCGTGATGGCCACGGGCGGATTCCTCGACGACACGTGGTTCAACCGCACCTTCTGGATGTACTCGGCCAACTGGCCGGGGTGGTACCTGGCCCACCGAGGCGCGAAGAGCGGCCAGATCCTCGTCGTCGGCCCTGAACGCACGTATGCCCTCCAGGCGTTTCCGACGCGCAACCGGCAGAGCCCGCTGTTCGAGCCGGGCGGCAAGGGCTATCTGCTTCTCGCCGACGAGAACGACAACGAACCGGTACTCGACGACAAGACCCGCGGCGCCACGAAAGGAATGGGATTCACCCGCCTGCGGCCCCCCGCGTGGTATCGATGGATCCCCATCCGAGTCCGCGGCATGGTTGTAACCGGCAAGCACCTATTCATCGCCGGCCCGCCCGACGTAGTGGACGCCGACGACCCCATGGCCGCCTTCGAAGGCCGAAAGGGCGCCGTGCTGCGCGCCTACGCCCCCGCGGATGGAAACATACTCGCCGAGCGCAAGCTGGACGCGCCACCCATCTTCGACGGCCTGATCGCCGCCGCAGGCCGGCTGTTCATGTGTACAATCGACGGCCACGTCGTATGCCTCGCGGACCGGTAGTGTAGTGCCTCAGGCAGACGCTCCAGAGGCGTGTTATACTGACAGGAAACCAAAGTTCCGCATGTTATTCGGATCAAGCTGATCATTTTTCGACGGACACCAGACGCATGGAGTTTTGATGAAGCAACCAGGGCGTAAATCGTTTCCGGCGCACGTGGCGACTAGGCTCAAGACCTACGTCTACAGGCTCATCGACCCGCGAAACGGCGAGACCTTCTATGTTGGCAAGGGCCAGGGCAATCGCGTCTTCTCCCACATCCACGCCGCCCAGAACCTGAAAGGGGATGAGCTCGATAACAAAATGACACGGATCCACGAGATCCATATTTCGGGGTTCGAGGTCGCGCATGTAATTCACCGCCACGGGATGGACGGGACGACTGCCTTCGAGGTGGAGGCTGCGCTCATCGATGCCTATCCCGGGCTTGCCAACATCGCCGGCGGAACGGGCGGTAGTGACTACGGGGCCATGCACGCCGAGGAGATCATTCGGCGATACTCTGCCAAGGAAGCGGTGTTCCGACACAAGGCCCTGCTGATCAGCGTCAACAGGAGCGCGTCTGAGCGATCCCTATACGATGCAACTCGTTACGCGTGGAAGATCAGCAAGGCGCGGGCGAAGGAAGCTGAAATCATCCTCGCTACCATGCAGGGCCTGATCGTTGGTGCGTTCATCGCACACGATTGGCTGGAGGCGACGGCGGCAAACTTCCCGGGGCTCGCGGAGGGCGACGGTCGGCCAGACCGTCTTGGCTTCGTTGGGGAGGAGGCACCTGACAACATCCAGAGGCTCTACGTTGAGAAGCGCGTTCCTGACAAATACCGGAAACTCGGGGCCGCGAATCCGATTAAATACACCTGGAAAAAGTAGAGAGCCATGATTGCCAAGAGCGAGGGGTGAAAGGCCGCCGAGGAGCCATGCAACAGGACCCGCCGATCGCGACACGGGACTCCTGGAAGATCCTGGACCCATCAGGACCTTTCGTCCCAGTGCCGTACGAGCGAGAAGTCTCGGCGCGCCAGTTCGAACGAATCCGCTGCGGGCTGGTGCCTCGCGAGATGGAGGACAAGTGGTTCATCTACTTCGATGAGCCGTGGCTCTACCTGCACCGCAGTTGGACCGGGCTGCTCGTGTATCGTGTCAAGTTTGAACCATCGCAACGAGGAGCCAGAATCTCTTTGGCCGAGGTCCTCGACGACAGCAAACACTACAAGCCTTCCTCACTCGAGTACGAGGCAAGGCTCCTTGATTTTCTACTCCGCGCCCTCCTCCTTTCCGAGCGGATTCCATTCCCCGACCCGGAGGGCAAGTAGAGTCGCCCATGCGTCTGGTAGCGCCATGTCGTTGGGCTAACAAGGCGGCGCGACGGAGGGTACGCTGATGGCTCAAGCCGTGCGATACGTCTGTGGGGAATGTGGCCACGCCATCGAGGCGTGGTCGGACGGCAACCCGTATTACCTCGATGAGGCCAGCGCCAAGCAGTACGCCTACCATCCGGACCACGAGCGGCTTGCCCGGTGCATCGGCAACGACTCCCCGCACCTCTGTCTGTCGTGCGGGCACGAGTTCATGGTGGACTCGCTGGCTCCAGTCGCGGCATGCCCCAAGTGCGCGGCGTGCCAGATCGCAGACACATTTCAGTTGGGCGGGCGGCCGTGCCCGTACTGCAAGGCGGGGGTATTCGCCGCCGACCCGGACTTTCGCTGCATTTCGTGATGCGGTCACGCCCGCGTTGCGCATCAGTTGCAGCGTTTCTTCCGTCAGGACGCCGCGGTCCATGCCCCACACGCGACAGGCCCTGCCGCACAGCCCTTCGATCTTCGCGAGAAACGCGGGCTGGCGCGATTGGGCGATCCGCATTACAATCTTGCACACGTGCCGAAGCGCAAAGACGAGGACGAGGGACTGGTCATGATGATGCGACGTTGGGTTTTGTTGGGAATGACGGTTCCGCTGATCGCGGCGGTAACAGGTGCACCGGTTCTTGGGGCGCCGCCCGCGCAGAACGTGGTCGATATCGATGCGGCCAGGCTACAACCGATGCAGGCGCAGGTGGTTCACTTCCGGTCGCCGCTGTACGGCGACTTGCAGCCGTTGGCGGTCTGCGCGACGGAGCTGTCCGCTACGCCGAAGCCACTGATCGTCGAGCTCATTCCGGGCTCGTTCAGTGGGTTGGAGCGTGCGGCTCAGAGTTGCGAGCGAATCTGCCGGATCGCGAAGGCACACGGGAAGGACTGCGTGGCGATCCGGCCCTGCGGGCGCGGCGACGGGTCGGTGTATCAGGGCTACGGCGAGGTTGACGTATACGAGGCCATCGACGCGGTGCGCAAGCGGATCGCCATCGATCCGGACCGGATCTCGGTGAGCGGCGTGTCGATGGGTGGGGCCGCTACCTGGTACCACGCCTCGCACTACCCGGACTTCTGGTCGGCCGCGGCGCCGTTCTGCGGCTACTGCGACTACCGGCTCTGGGCCAAGCCGGGCGGTACGACGTTTCATCGCCAGCCGTGGGAGGAGTTTTCGTGGATCTCGCGCGGGGCGGCCTACCGCGCAGCGAGCCTGCGCCACGTGGCCCTGCGCATCACGCACGGGGAGTGGGACCGGGCCGTCGGCGGCGGCGTGCCCGTCGAGCACTCGCGGCAGATGGCCCGCAAGCTGACCGAGGCCGTGATCCCCAACACGTACATCGAGGTGCCCAAGACGGGCCACTCCTGCCGGACGCCGGAGTTGTGGGACCAGACCGTGCCGTGGCTCCTCGAGCAGAAGCGCGTGGCGCACCCCGATCGCATCACGCTGACCGTGCACACGCTGCGGCACAACCGCTCGCACTGGGTCGCGGTCGAGCAGCAGTTCCGCTACGGCCAGGCTTCGACGGTCGATACCCGCCACGACCGGGCGGGGCAAACGGTCGAAGTCGAGACGCAGAACGTCTACCGGCTGACGCTGGGCCCGCTGCCGCAGGCGTCCGAGGTTACGCTGAAGATCGACGAGACCGAACTGGAAAAGACCGACCTGACCGAGCAGAAGCATTTCGTCAGCGCCGGTGAGGGCAAGTGGGTGAAGATCCGGTGGGCACTGCCGTTCGGGCAGAAACGGGCGGGGCTGTCCGGCCCGTTCGGCGATCTGTTCATCGAGCCGACGGTGATCGTCTACGGCACGTCAGGCTCGGACGCCGAGCGTGCGTACAACATGACCATGGCCCGCAACGCCGTGGGTGTCTTCAACCGGACGAACGGCGGCGTGCACCGCGTCGGCATCACCGGCGACAACGTCGTCGCGATCCCGATTCTCAGCGACAGCGAGTTCCTCGCCGGCAAGCGGTCGGCCGACAGCCGCAACAAAGGCCCCATCCCGATCACGGCCGAGCTGCTGGCCCGGGCGAACCTGCTGTGCATCGGGAACTTCAAGTCCAACGCCGTCCTGGCTCGGCTGGCCGACGAGTTGCCGGTCGTCTTCGGCGAGACCACGGTGAAGCTGGCGGGCAAGACGTATCAGGGCGATCACCTGGCGTTCTATGCAATACTGCCCCATCCCGACGGCAAGCGGTACGTGGCGATGCTGGCCGGAAACGAGCCGGACGCGATCTGCTGGGGCAGTCATGTGGGGGTGCAATTGCTTCCGGATTATCTGGTGTTCGATCACGAGCGCGCGGTGGAGTGGGGGTTCTGGGATAGTACTTGGCGTTATGCCGATTGACGGAGGCGTCCTGGCGGCAATGACGAATTCCTAATGACGAATGACGAAAGAATGTCGAATGACGAACGGAGTGAGACGTCTGCTTAGGATGGTGCGGCCTGCCCGAACGGCGGGGGCCACACGACGCAAAGCCCGTACAGCACCTGCGGCAGTCGCCTACGCACTGCTGCTGTCGGGGTGTGCGAGCGTTGAGACGGTTCCCGCAGCCGCACCCGGGAGCAGTCCCCCAGCCGCACCGCCGCGTGCGTTGGTCGTGTTCTCTGCGATGGGCGATGTGCCCTACTCGCCGTCGGAGTCCGTGCTCCTCGAGAAGCAGATTGCCGAGATCGGTCCGGACACCGAGTTCGTGGTGCACGTCGGCGATATCAAGGCCGGGGCGGCGCCTTGCGAGGAGAAGACGTACGAGGAGGTCGCCCGAACGCTACGGCAATGCGCACAGCCCGTGCTCATCGTTCCCGGAGATAATGAATGGAACGACTGCGGCAACATCACGCCGGATGAGGCGTGGCGGCTGTGGGAGTCGCACCTGCTGCGGCTGGAGCAGCGATGGGTGCACGGGTTCCGCGTGTTCCGGCAGTTGGCGCGGGAAGAGAACTTCGCGTTCGTGCACAACGGTGTGCTGTTCGTCGGAGTCAATCTCGTCGGTGGGCGCATCCACGATGCCCATGAGTGGAAGCGACGGCAGGTCGAGGATCTGGAGTGGACGCGGCGCAACCTGCGCCGCCATCGCGGCGCCGTGAGCAGCGCCGTGATCTTCGGCCACGCCACGCCGACGCCCAACCACGAACTCTACTTCGTGGGCTTCGAGCGGGAGGCGAAGCGGTTCGCCAAACCGATCCTCTACCTGCACGGCGACGGGCATCGGTGGGTCCACGACCGGCCGTTCGAGGCGCAGAACATCTTGCGTGTGCAAGTCGACCAAGGCGGCATCGCTCCGCCGATCCAAGTGATGGTCACGGACAACCCGACGCGGCCGTTCGTCTTCGATCGCCGGCTGAACCGAGCCGCGGCCGACTCCGAAGCCGCGACGAGCCCCAAATGATGCGCTCCGAACACGAGAGGTGTATCCAAGGGTCGGTGGCGGTTGGGTGCCACGGGCAGCTTGCCTGCCCGTGCTCATCAGCGACAAGTCGGTGCTCGGCACTGGCGGGCAAGCCGCCAGTGGCACCCTTTCGGCAATGAGCGCGCCGCGAATTTCTGGACGCGCCCGTCCGTCAAGGCTGGCGGCCATTCCAAACATTGACCGCATTTCTAGTGGCGGTCCGATGCAGGTGATGTAGACTACCTATGCGGGCGGGGGCATGCATGGACGCGCCGGTCGCGTCCCCCCCCTTCGCCCACCCCGTCGAATCGGACGTGCTCGCAATGGATCGGCAGTGTCCTCGCTGCAAAGGCCCCAACCTCCGCGAAGCGAAGTTCTGCTCGCGGTGCGGCTTCGTGCTGGACCCGACCGGCGCTGCGTCCCATAACCCGGCGCGGACCGGGCATCCCAGTCCGCTGCCGCCGCCGGATGGTTTCACCGGATGCGACCAAGCCGCTGACCTGCACTGCCGGTGGGAGTCGGCTTGGGGCGGCGCGACGTTGGCCGGAACCGAGAGCCTCGCCCTGGTTCTCTTCAACGGCGGATACGCGCTCCGCGAGGTGACACTCGGAGTGCGAGGTGAGAACGGGGCCGGGCAGGAAGTGTTGTCCTCGGAGCAGCCGGTGGAACGACTGCCCCGCGGCGAGGAAGTGGAGATCGAGATTCCTTCGTATGCATTGTCCGGCCCGGCCGAGAAGCTGACCGTTTCTCTCGTGTCGGCCGAGTTCGACCCGGAAGCGTGAGGCCACAGGTCATTAAGGAGCTCGCAAATGGAATGGCTCATCCCCCTGGCAATCGCCGGTGTGTTCGTGATGATCGTCGTCCTGTCGGGGCTGTTCACCGTCGAGCAGCAAACGCGGGGCATCATTGAACGGTTCGGCCGGTTCCAGAAGACCGCCGGGCCGGGACTGAACTTCAAGATCCCGCTCATCGACCGCGTTGCAGGACGCGTCACCCACCGCGTGCGCGAACTCGAGATCACCGTCGAGTCGAAGACCAAGGACGACGTCTTCGTGGATCTGCTGATCGCCGTCCAGTTCTTCGTCGGCGAAGACGAGGAGGCGGTCAAGACGTCGTACTACAAGCTGATGAACCCGCAGCAGCAGATCAGTTCGTACGTCTTCGACACCGTCCGGGCCCTGGTGCCGGAGATGCCCGTGGACCACGTGTTCTCGGAGAAGGAGAAGATCGCGCTGGCGGTCAAGGATCGGCTCGACGACACGATGGCCAGGTTCGGATTCACGATTCTGCAAGCGCTGGTCAACGACATCCAGCCGGACGGGGAGGTGAAGAAGGCCATGAATCACGTGAACGCCACGGCCCGCCTGAAGGAAGCGGCCAAGAACGAGGCGGAGGCCAAGAAGATCCGCGTGATCGCCGAGGCCGAGGCCGAGGCACGGGCCAAGGAGCTCCAGGGTGTCGGCATCGCCCGCCAGCGTCTGGCTATCGCCAACGGGCTGAAGGAGTCCGTCTCAGCCTGTTCCGAGGCCGGCATCTCGCCCGAAGAAGCCACCAAGATGGTGCTCCTCACGCAGCACTACGATACGGTGACGGCGGTCGGCGCCAACAGCAAGGCGACGATCATGATGATCCCGTACACGCCGGACGGCATGAGCCAGGTCGGCGACCAGATCACGCAGGCCCTTGTCGCCACGAATGAGCTCATGGGCACGAACGGCGCCGCCCCGAGTCGCCGGCCTCCGCAAACGGCGCGCTCGGACGCATAGGAAGCGAACCGTAGGCCGGAGGAAGCTCGCGATTCCAGGCCCCGAGCGCGAGTGAGCGGGTCCAGGCGGCCGTGCGCAATCGCATGGAATCAAACCTGAAGGGTGCCATGGCCAAGCCCGATCCGCGCAGCGGACCGGGCGCCGCCATGTTCAGTGCGCGGAAACCGGCAACAAGGAAGAAGGGAAGCAACAAGTGAGAGTCCAACACATCGCCCTGCTTCTCGGTTCGTTCTCGTGTGCGGCAGCGGTAACCGCCTCGGCCCAACTCCGCACGATCGTCGAGCACGAGGAAGTCGTCACCGCCTATCAACCCGCCAACAATGGAGCGGGACCGATGTGGTGCTACGGCTCGACGTGCATCACGCGGCAGGGCGACGACGTGTACGTCTCCGCCATCGAGACGGGCAAGGACGTGCCGCGGCTGTGCAACACCCGTTGGCAGCTCTGGCACCGCCGCGCCGACGGGTGGAAGCTCGCCCAGCATGAGGGCGCTTACCGACAACGTGAACCGTGCCCCATCGGCAGCTTCCATGACGGCTCACTCTTCCTGTCGGTGGACCCCTCCACGCAACCACCAGGCGTCGAGTACGGTCCGTGCCAACCGCTGGTGCTCGAGTTCAATCCCAGAAATCTCGTCGCACCGCCACGCAAGAACGAACCGGCGTGGGCGGAGGGCACGAGCTTCACGGACCATTCGTACCGTGGCTTCGCCGCCGACGGGGCCGGGGGCGAGCTGCTGTTGCTCAACATCAACGCCAAGACCAGCGCCCAGTTCGTGTCCTACCGCGACGCAAGGGGTAAGTGGCACGCCAAGGGCAAGATCGCGTTCCCCGTTCGGGCCTGCTATCCGCAGGTCGCTCTGCGCGATCGGTCAGCCCACGTGCTGGCCATCGGCGACATCGTCGAGCCGAAGCAGGAGTGGCGCAAGCTCAAGTTCGAGAAACTCAACCGGGAGTGGGACTACGTCTTCCGTCGGTTGTTCTACACCTACACGCCGGACATCACGAAGACGGGTTTCATCGCCCCGATCGAGGTCGACACCGTCGAGGAAACGGCCGGGCACATTACGAACCTCGACCTGTACATCGACGACGACTACGCCGCCCATCTGCTCTATCTGAAGCGGCCGCACCACTACGAGTTCATAAGGGACCGCTACTTCCCCGGTCAGAAAGTGTCCGCCCATCTCGAGTACATGGTCGTAAAGGAGGGCAAGGTCGTCTCGCGGCGCACGCTGGCCGAATCGCCGTCAGACACGCCCGGCCTCGCGCCGACCTACGCGCGACTCCACGTCGCCCCCGGCGGCAAGCTCTATTGCTTCGGGGCCGGCAGCATGCTCGACGAAAACGGCAAGCCCGTCTCCGGCAACTTCATCGCCCGCATTCCGGCGGATGCGTCACGCCCAACGTTCACGCGCGTGGCCATGCAGCGTCCTTTCGGCAGCTTCTTCACCACCACTCCCCGCGGCGGCTCGAAGCCGTCCGACCGCATCGAACTGTTCGGCATCGCCGACGACCACCCGAACCTGCGGTATGCAAGCGTGCGAGTTGTTGATCGCTGACCGCGTTGCGTGCGGCGGCAGAGTTGTTGGCCAACCGCACTCGTAGCGGCCTGCGCCTCGCAGGCCGCCCGGCCGGCGGGGCGCCGGCCGCTACGGACGTGCACAACTCCCTGATCCGGTCGGGCCCCGCGCTAGCGCTTGGGGCTCCGATGGCGCGTCACTTCTTCTTGTGTTCCAGGATCGCGCTTTCGTCGAACATTGCGTGTTTGATGACCGTTCGGTCGCTCGTCGTGTAGATGACGTGAATCTTGCCGTCGGCGGCCTGGATTGCGTACGGGTATGCAAACGGGCCCAGGCCGGTTCGGATGTGTCGCTTGTACGGGTACGTTTTGTCGTTGTCGGTCGAGATGGCCACGGTCAACGGCGTGCGGTCGATCATGCTGTCGTTGTAGACGAGCAGGACGTGACCGTTCTCGAGCTTGATGAAGTCGGTGGCCGAATTCGGATTGGGGAAAGGGGGTATCCCTTTAGCTCCAGTTAACGCTACATGTTGTGTGGGCGTGGTC
>CAYMME010000166.1:0-16800 GCA_964391465.1 uncultured Planctomycetales bacterium | reverse complement strand
CCGATCGGGTCGCCACGAGAGGAGGGAGGAGCACTCAATCTCACCTCCTTCCATCCTCAATGCCGGCACACATTTCTCAGCGAGCAGGAGGTGCACGATGGCTTCGCGAAGATCCCGCCTGACCGATGTGCTTATCGTGAGTGGAATACTGCTGGTTGCCATGCCCGCACAGGCTGCGGAGACGGCCCCCTCGCCACGCGATTACCACTCCATGGCCTACGACAGCGCCCGCGGCGTGATCGTGCTCGTCGGGGGGAACCTTTCGCCTTCGGGTCAGCCTGACGGCGAGACCTGGGAGTGGGACGGCTGCGTCTGGAAGAAGGAGCACGACGAAGACCCACTCGGAGTCGACGCACCCAACCCACGCTACCACGCCTCCACCGCCTACGACAGCGCCGGCGGCGTGACCGTGCTCTTCGGGGGCTACGATCGTGTCACCGAGTTCGACGACACCTGGGCGTGGAACGGCGGCACCCGGACCTGGTCGAAGGAGGATGACGGGGATCCGCCCGGGCCCGCACCCAGCCCACGCTATTCGCACGCCATGGCCTATGACGGCGCCCGCGGCATGACCGTGCTCTTCGGGGGCTGGGATGGTGCCTCCCTTGACGGCGAGACCTGGGAGTGGAACGGCGCCAGCTGGACGCTTGAGCACCCCGAGGATCCACTCGGAGTCGACGCACCCAGCGCACGCTACGAGCACGCCATGGCCTACGACAGCGCCCGCGGCGTGACCGTGCTCTTCGGGGGCTGGGATGGTGCCTATGACGGTGAGACCTGGGAGTGGGACGGCGATACGTGGACGAAGGTGCATGACGGGGATCCAGCCGGAGTCACCGCACCCAGCCCACGCATGGACCACGCCATGGCCTACGACAGTGCCCGCGGCGTGACCGTGCTCTTCGGAGGCTTCAATGATGTCTTTCTTGGCGACACCTGGGAGTGGGACGGGACGACCTGGACGCGCCGCGACACGACGGGTCTGTATGTCGATGCAGACGCTCCCGGTCCGGCCGATGGGTTGACCTGGGCAACCGCGTTTACGAACCCTCAGGATGCCCTGGCCGTAGCGAATCCTGATGACACGATCAGGGTGGCTGAGGGCACCTACATGCCCGACGGGGGGCGCATTGGTGACAGCGGGTACGTCGCGGGCAGCGGCGATCGTGCGGCGACCTTCCAACTGCTCGACGGCGTTACCATCGAGGGCGGCTACGCCGGCTTCGGCGAGCCTGACCCCTGCGAACGGGACACCATCGGCCAGGAAACCATCCTCAGCGGCGACCTCGACAACAACGACGGACCGGACTTCACCAACAACGGCGAGAACAGCTACAACGTCGTGACCGGCAGCGGGACCGACGCCACGGCTGTGCTGGATGGCTTTCTCGCGGAAGCTGGCAACGCGAACGGCCCCCCGGAGAATCATGGGGGCGGCATGTACATCGGCCCGGACGCCTCAGGCTCCAGCCCAACGGTCACCCATTGCACCTTTCGAAGAAACAACGCAGGAACCGGCGACGGCGGCTCCGGCGGAGGCGCATATATCGTAAGCGACCTCGAACCCCCCGCCCGTATCAGCGGCCCGCGCTTCGTTAGTTGTCGCTTTCTGGGCAACCAGGCCGGGAACGGCGGAGGCTTGTACACGGGGCCGGGGACGACGACCACTATCGTCAACTGCACGTTCGTGGGCAATTACGCGCGCGAGCTCCCGGGCGGGGCCGCGGCAATTGCCGCCCCCATCCGAGCCGGCATGGTTCACATCATCAATTGTGCTCTCACGAGCAATCATGCTGCGGGCGTCGACGCCGGGGGAGTCGCGTATGACACGGAGAGTCCAGACAAGCTCGTTGTTTCAAACTGCGTCCTATGGGGCAATACGACACAAAACGGTACCGTGATGGACCAAGCCGCGCAGATCAGCCCTTATCATGATGCCCCTCCACCTGACTGTACGTTCAACTATAACTGTGCTCAGGGGCTGACCGGCTCCCTGGGTGGACTCGGCAACATAGGCCACGACCCGGAGTTCGTTCGCAACCCTGATCCCGGTCCGGACGGCACGTGGGATGCGGTGGATGACGACTACGGCGACCTGCGCCTCCGGTCCGGCTCGCCCTGCATCGACGCGGGCGACAACGCCGCCACGCTCGCAACCGGCGTCACCACCGACCTCGATGGGAACGCTCGCTTTGTTGATGACCCGACCAGTCCGGATTGCCCGCAGGCTCCCGGCACGTGCGGCACGCCGCCCATCGTCGACATGGGAGCGTATGAGGGCCCGGACTGCGGCAGTGATACCTGGACGCTTAAGCATCCCGAGGATCCGAACGGTATCACGGCTCCTTCGCCACGCTTCGAGCACGCCATGGCCTACGACAGCGCCTGCGGCGTGACCGTGCTTTTCGGGGGGATCGTTACTGGTCCTGCCTATAACGGCGAGACCTGGGAGTGGAACGGGAGCGAGAGCACGTGGACGCAGTACGACCCCGATCCCCGCCCCTCGCCACGGATCGACCACGGCTTGGCCTACGACAGTGCCCGCGGCGTGACCGTGCTCTTCGGGGGCCAGGCTTCGGGTAGTTACAACGACGAGACCTGGAAGTGGAACGGGTGCAGCAACACGTGGACGCAGCACGAGTACGACGACGACCCCGTACGCGAACCCCGCCCTTCGCCGCGCCATGGGTACGGCATGGCCTACGACAGTGCCCGCGGCGTGATCGTTCTCTTCGGGGGTAACGCTGGCGGCGCCACAGACGGCGAGACCTGGGAGTGGGACGGGAGCGTCTGGACGAAGGTGCACGACGAAGATCCACTCGGAATCGACGCACCCAGCCCACGCTTTCGCCCCGCGATGGCCTACGACAGCGCCTGCGGCGTGACCGTCCTCTTCGGCGGCTCCACTCTCCAGGCCGAGTATTTCGGCGACACTTGGAAGTGGAACGGGAGCACGTGGACGCAGCACGAGTACGACGACGACCCCGTACGCGAACTCCGCCCTTCGCCACGCTACTACCACGCCATGGCCTACGACAGCGCCAGCCGTGTGACCGTGCTTTTCGGAGGCGAGGATGATGCGCCTGGCTTTAACGGCGAGACGTGGGCGTGGAAATGCGATGCCTGGACGATTCTCGCGCCCCCGGAACCATTGCCTTCGCCTCGCTACGGACACGCGATGGCCTACGACAGCGCCCGCGGCGTGACCGTGCTCTTCGGGGGCTACGATAACACCTATGACGGCGAGACCTGGGAGTGGGGAAACCCATGTCCGAACGACTGCAACGGCAACGGCGTAGTCGACTCCATCGACATCTCAGGCGGCGCGAGCCCGGACTGCAACGCCAACGGTCTTCCCGACGAGTGCGAGATCGACGAGAACAGCCCCGCCCCCGGCGGGCCGTTCTTCTGTGATCCCGCTTCTCCTACGCCCGGTCTCGACCAGTGCGACCCCGACTGCAACGACAACGGCATCCCCGACGAGTGCGACATCGCCGACTGCCCGGCGGAGCCGGAGGATCTCGCCTGCCGTGACTGCAACGAGAACGGCATTCCTGACGGCTGCGACGTGCCGGCCTCGGCCGGGTGTCCGCAGGGAACGTGTGAAGGTGACTGCTGGGAGGACGATAACGAAAACTGCAGGCCGGATTGGTGCGAGGTACGGCTGATTCAAATCTGCAACAACCTCGGAGAGAACCTCGGCCTCGACTGCTCCCGGCAGTGCATCTCCCCGAAGTCGAGGCATGTGCCGTTCGACGAGGTCGATGTGTTGATCTTCGCCGTGGCTCCGATACAGGTGGAGAATGCGACGTGCTCCTTCGTCTCAACCGGAGGCACGCCGCCGGCCGACTGCGAGATCGAGGTGATCGACGCGTTCCTCGGAGAGTACCGCATCGTCTTCAAGGACGGCGCCGACCAGCGTGTCGGAATCCCCGTGGGTGAGTGGACGTCGGTGGCGCTCACGGTGCAGGTCGCGGACGTCTCCCTCACGCGCGACTTGCACTTCGATGTCGGCCATCTGTGCGGCGACTCCAACATGGATGGTCAGTTGAACCTCAACGACGCCACCTACTTCGGGGCCGTGTGCCCGACGGGGAATCCGTTGGTGCAGGTCGATCTCAACGACGACGGCCAGTGCAACCTCAACGACGCAACGCTGTTCGGTCAGTGCTGGAACGGCACCAACTGCGAAGGAGGCGGCTCGGACTGCGAGCCCACAGACCCCGGCGGCAGCATCCCCTGGCAGGGCGTCGGCCTGCCGCCTCAGCCCCCGTGCCCGGAGCCGTGACGCGGCACAGCCGCGGTGGCGCAAAGAGTGAGAAGGGCGTGAAGGTGTGGACGTAGTGGACGCAATGGACGCCGACGTAGTGCGGATGCGATGAAGTCTTTCTAGTTTTCTGGTTTCTAGCCGGTAGCTGAAAGCTGACCGCCAAGAGCTAATAGCTCACAGCTACTTCTCCACCCACACCGGACTACACCAGGCGAGATCGCCGTTGGACTGAACGACGCGCGCATAGTACCAATCGGCCGACTCGCTCTCGTCGGGTCCGTCGGTGTGCTTCAACCGCGCCTCGTAGTGCGGCGCGAACACGAGCCGATGGATGAGCATCGACTCGCTCTGGAAAATGCCGGTGAACTCGATCCGGCTGCTGGCGGCCAGTTTGCCGAGTTGGGCCTCGAACGTCTTGGCCGTCGGTTGCGTGAGGCGAAGGCGCAGCTTCGTCTCAGGACCGCCGCGGAGCTTCAGCACGATGGCGTTAGTGACCAGGTCGCCGAGCGGCCGCTTGCGCGACGTGTACGAGCGGATGCGAAGGGCATTGGGTGAACTGCGCTCGACGCGGTTGCGCCGTCTCTCGTCGAACGGGCCGGAGCGGAAGCAGCCTTGCGTGTCGACGATCTCGCCGCCTTCGACCTCTACGCGGAAGTCCCAGTCGCAGACGCGGGCCATGTTGAGGTCGCCCCACGGCCCCCACCCGAACTCGACGCGACACAGCATCGGCCGGTCCCACGGCGGCGACGCGAACCGCTCGTCGACCGGGAAGCTGCGGGCAATCACGCGGTTGTTCTTGATCAGCTCGATGCGGTCGATCTCGTCCCAGCCCGTGGCCTCCACCGTGATCTCGCGCCGGGCCGTCGCCGGCAGCACCGCGCCCATCGGCTGCCCGTTCACCCGAAAGTCGAGCGCGATGCGGTCGCCGGTGACCGCGAACGTCCGCCGAGCCCGCAGGGCCTCGAACACGCCCTCGCGCGTGAGGGCATCGGCGTACAGCCCGGTCAGCCCCTCGCGGTAGGCCCCCGGATAGCCGAGGTGGTCGTCGGTGCTGGCCACCACGCCGACCCGCACCCCGCGACCGAGCAACGCCCGCATCGTGTTGGGCGTCCATCGCCCGCCCATGCTGTGACGGAGGTACCGGAACGGCCCACGGTCATGCTCGGCCAGTCCGTGCTCGGAGAAGAACTCGACCACCGGCGAGACCTTCGTGTCGAGGTGCCGGAAGACGGCCCCGCGCCAGTCGTCCCGGTAGCCGGGGTGGTGCGGAATGGCCAGCGCGTTCTTCTTCTTGGCGAACGCCTGAAGCTTCGCCACGGTGTCGAAGTACTTCAGCGGCGCGTCGGTGTCGGTCGGGTAGATAACGCAGTAGTCGCCGTACGTGCTCGAGTGCCACTCGTAGCCCACGAACGGGACGAACTCGCCGGGCTTGTAGTGTTTCGCCGCCAACCCTTTGACCCGAGGCCAGTTCTCCCGCAGCACCGCGAACCCATCGATCCACTTCTGCTGCTTGTTCTCCGGCATGACCGGCATGTCATGCCACTGCCCGTGGCCGGTAAACGCGAAGAAGTCCAAGTGGGAGCGGGCAATGTCATACGCCCGCTCCAGCGACCCCTTCGCGTAGCCGACGGCACAATGATTGTGAATGTCGCCCCAATACGGCTTCCGCGACGCGCCGTCGGCCCTACCCGTCAGCAGCACGGCAATCATGCACAGGGCCAGTGCGTGTGCGCGTCGCTCCCGGTGCTCGATATGCTTCATCAAGGCATCCTTTCGTTCAGTCGGCGCGTCGCAAGTCAACGGGATAGACCTGCGTAGCGTCAAGGGCGGCGGCCCGCCCGCCGAACAACCTCCTCAGCACGGCAAAACGCGACAGCTTGTCGTCCGTGCGAATCACGGCGCCGCGAAACGGCTCGTTCGTCAGCACGTCGATGGCCAGTTCTCCACTCTCGGTCGTCTGGCCGGAGAACCAGTACCTGCTGTTGTACAGCACGAGACAGTAGTGCTGCCCATCGGTCAACGTCGGTGCATCGATCCGGAATCGAACCGGGCGCGACCGGACCGGAAACCACGACGGAGGCCACTGCCTGCGCAGCGCCTCGCCCCACGCGCACGCCTGACGGTAGCCGGCCTCGTCCGCGTCGCCGACCTCGCCACTTGCGTCGGTGAGGGCGATCAGGTACGGCCCGTAGTACTTGCGCACGCCGGGCGCGACGGTCCACATGTCAGGACGGCACGTGATATCCGCATCCTCCTGCTCCGCGAAAGGATTCCGGGGCAGCGTGTACCATTCGCAGTCCTTGTAGTGGTGCTGCGCTTCGGCCTGGAGCGTGATGTAGTGCGCACGGTGCTCCGGGCCGCGATCGTCGAGGTGATAGAAGACGCCGATGTCCTTCTGAAACCGCCCGCGGGTCGCGCATGCGTTGGGGAACACGAACCAGATTCCCTTGCCCCGCCACGACCAGCCCATCGCCCGACGGTCGAGCCACGGGGCGCTGTAGAAGTACTTCGCGCTCGAGTTCCGATCGCACTTCTTGGTCAGGGCCCCCAGATCCTCGAACCGGTCGCTCCATCCGGGGGCGATGAACGCGCGTCCCTGATCGCGGTGCGCGTCGCCGTGGAACTGAAAGAACGTGATGTACTCGAGCTGCTCGATCTGCACGGGCACCTCGGTGGACAGCAGGCCGTACATCCACACGCCCCGCGTGTCCAGCACATACGTAATCTCCATCGCCACCGGGATGCATTGATCGGCGCTGCGCCCGAACCGCGTCGGAATCGTCACGCGGGCCCCCTCGACGCGCACCCCATCGCCCCCGTGCGGATTGAACGTCTCCTGCACCCGGTGCCGCTGCCCGTCAATCGCGCACCACAGCCGCCAGCTCCCCATGAGCAATCGCTGCGGATGGACACCCACGTCGCCAGGCTGCGGGCCGGCCGACCGCTTCAACGCAAGACGAGTCAGCGCCCCGCGCCGGGGGTCAATCTCCACGGAGACCCGATCGTTCTCCAACCGAACGGACTGATCGGCCGCGTGCATGGACGCGCCTGCCGAGAACAACAGGAGCCACGATGCGACCGAAACACGTGCCGACATGACACTGGCCCCCGTGGGCTTCCAAGCAGAATACGCCTTGGCATCGGCCAGGATCGACTCAGTCCTCCGCTCGGAGCAGTGCCGCGAAACCCGCCTGTTCGAAGTGCTTGTCGTAGGCCAAAGCGTCCCTGATTCGCCGCTCCCGCATAATGCAGAACGACGAGCAGTCCGTCAGCCCCCACTGCTTGTCCTTGTGGGTGGCGTAGAACTCAAGCGCCTGCTGGAAGAGGTCTGTCGTCTGAGGAATGATCGTGACCGCGGGATCCGCTCGCATTTCGCGGATCAGGTCTGTCACTGCCGCCCGGGCGTTTTCACCGAATCCAGCGAGGCTATTGGTGACCTCGGTCAGCACCATCTCGCTTGTCATGATGCCGTGACGCCCCAGCCGCTCAGAAGCAGCACGCGCTCTGGCGGCGTGCTGATCCTTGTGGTTCAGCATCGCGATCCAGTAACTGGCGTCGGCGAAGACGGGCATCAGTCCTCGGTCTTCGGCGTTCCATACAGGTAGTGGCGATAGTTCTTCGACAGGTCGCCCGGAACCTTCTCCCACACTTCATCGGGCACAGATCGGCCGATTTCGTCAGCGATCTCCCAGATGGGGCGGCGCGAGCGAGCGGCTGACGCATCGGCCGGGGAAGGCTCGGGCATGGCGTCTGCCGTTGACGCCCCATTGGCGTCGTCGGCTTCCGGCGGATCACCTTCGCTTGCAGCCTGCGCGTGCGCGGCTGAGCCATCGTGCTCGGTTTTGGGATTCGGGTCCATCTCGGCATCGACTCCACGTGAGCGACCGATGGTTACACACCAGGAGTATACGCGCTCCACGTTGGCTTTGGAAGCACCACGCTCGGGGTGGTGATGCCGGTGCCCGCACTGACTCGTCAATTCTCGCACGGAGTGCTATATTGCTGCGCATGAGCGTTGCTGCCGAGAACGGCGAGTGGACCGTGGGTCGCATGCTGAACTGGACGCGGGAGTGGCTCGCGGGCAAGGGCATCGACGAGCCGCGGCTCGCCACCGAGCTTCTGCTCGCCGAGGCGATGGGCTGCGCGAAGATCGAGTTGTACACGCGGTTCGATTCGGTGCCCGGCGAGCCGGTGCGGGCGCGGTTCCGCGAGATGCTCCGGCGGGCGGCGAACCACGAGCCCATCGCCTACCTGCTGGGTCGCAAGGAGTTCTTCTCGATCGAGTTCGAGGTGTCTGCGGCCGTGCTCATCCCGCGCCCGGAGACCGAGGCCCTCGTCGCGGCCGTCGTCGATCATTGCCGGACGGGCGAGGACCGGGCGTGGACCATACTCGACGTGGGCACCGGCAGCGGGTGTATCGCGGTGGCGTTGGCCAAGTACGTGCCGACGGCCCGCATCGTGGCCACCGACAACCGTCGGGACGCCCTCGACGTGGCGGAACGAAACGTCGCCCGGCATGAGTTTGCGGATCGCATCCGGCTGGTCGATGCCGACTGGCTCGACCTGCCCGCCGACGCGCGGCCGAGCGACGGCTTCGACGTGATCGTCTCGAACCCGCCGTACGTTTCGTCCGCGGCGATGACCGAGTTGCCGAAGACCGTGCGCGAGTTCGAGCCGACGGCGGCCCTCGACGGCGGGACCGACGGGCTCGGGGCGTACCGCATTCTGGCCGAGGCCGCACCGCCGGCACTGGCCCCGAGCGGTGCGGTGTTCGTCGAAGTCGGCGAGGGTCAGGCCGACGCCGTGGCCGCTCTGTTCACCGACGGCGGCCGGACCGAGCACCGCGGAACATGGAAGGATCAAGCCCGCATCGAGCGCGCGTTGCAGTTCACCGCGCCGGCCTGATCGGGCAAACGGATCATTGACGACGAAGACGCAACCTGCACCTGGGAACGCAGAACGCCGAGGAAAAACTTGTGGACTACTTACTGATCAACGGCGGGCCGCGCCTGCGGGGGACGGTGACCATCAGCGGCAGCAAGAACACCGCCCTGCCGATCATGGCGGCATCGATTCTGTGCGAGGGCGAGACCGTGCTGCGCGGCGTGCCGGATCTGGCCGACGTGCGCACGCTGGCACGCCTCCTCACCGAACTGGGCGTCAAGGTGCACCGCGACGACGAAGGTGCCATGCACCTGCTCGTCGAGGACGAGTTGAATTGCCACGCCCGCTACGACCTGGTTCGGCAGATGCGGGCCAGCGTTTGCGTAATGGGCCCTCTTCTCGCGAAGCGCCGCGCGGCTCAGGTCGCGATGCCCGGCGGGTGTGCGATCGGGTTCCGACCCATTGACCTGCACCTGAACGGGCTGACGGCCCTCGGCGCCGACGTGGAATTGACGGGCGGCGACGTGCACCTCAAGGCCAAGAAACTGCGTGGCACCGAGGTGTTTCTTGGCGGCCCGTTCGGCTCGTCGGTGACCGCCACCGCGAACATCATGATGGCCGCCTCCCTGGCTTCGGGACGCACGGTCATCGAATCCGCGGCCTGCGAGCCCGAGGTGGCCGACCTGGCCAACTACCTAAATCGATGCGGCGCGAGCATCACCGGCCAGGGTACGCCGCGGCTCGTCATCGAGGGCGTCTCGACGCTGACCGGTTGCGAGCACACGGTCATTCCCGACCGGATCGAGGCGGGCACCTTCATGATCGCGGCGGCGATCACCAACGGCGAGGTGCGTCTGCGCAACTGCCGGCTCGAGCACCTGCTGGCCGTGGTCGACAAGCTGCGGCACGTCGGGATCAACGTCGAACGCGACAACGACGAGGCCGTCATCTCGTCCGCCCGCCGACTGGAGCCGGTCGAGGTCACGACCCAGCCGTTCCCCGGATTCCCGACCGACCTCCAGGCGCAACTGCTCGCGCTGCTGTGTCTGGCCGAGGGCAACAGCGTCATCACCGAGAAGATCTACCCCGACCGGTTCCTGCACGTGCCCGAGCTGAACCGCATGGGGGCGAACCTGCGCAAGGAAGGCCCGACCGTAATCGTTCAAGGCGTCAAGAAGCTGGTGGGCGCACCCGTGATGGCGTCCGACCTTCGGGCGTCGGCCGCCCTCGTGCTCGCAGGCCTGATCGCCAAGGGCGAGACCCGCGTCAACCGCGTCTACCACATCGACCGCGGATACGAGCAGATCGAGAAGAAGCTCGGCATGATCGGGGCCGACATTCGCCGATTCTCCGAGCCCGCGTAGCCGTGAGCAGCGTTTCGCGATTCGTCGTGCAGCACCACTGCGGACACGGTCCCCAGCATTGGGACCTCATGCTGGAAGAGGCGGACGCCCTCGCCACCTGGCAGCTCCACCGGGATCCCGCCACCCTGACCGCAGGCCCGATCCCGGCCACGCGCATCGCCGATCATCGCAAGGCATACTTGAGCTACGAAGGACCGGTCAGCGGAGACCGGGGCACCGTCCACGTCGTCGACGCCGGCACTTACGCCGTCCTGCACACGGACAAGACCAGACGCACGATTGCGTTCGACGGTGACGTCCTGAGCGGCAACTACATGCTGATGTGCGATCCGGCCGCCGATGAACGCTGGACACTCGCTGCGGACGGGTGAGGCGGGTGACGCCCTCCGAGGAGAAGTCGTCGATCAGGTCGTGGGTACGGTCTCGAGTTGCAGGCTCTCCCGAGCCGCTTCGATCCTCGCCGAGAAGCTGTCCAGTTCGGCCTGCGAAACCACCGCGGACGGTGCGCTCGACGGGCTGCGTGGTCGCGCCCCGATCATTCCGCCGTCAAGAGAGTCGCCGAAGAGCTCCGGGTCCGAGCGGAGCAGCGAGAGCACGCGTGAGCAGCGGTCCAGAGCGATCCGGGCCTTCTCGCGGCGGGCCGCCAGCACTGGCAGCGACGCCTGGTTCCCCAGAATGCTCCGATCGACTTGCTGCCACGCCATGCCGGCCTCGTACACGGAGGCAATCGAGCGCTCCACCCAGCGCTGGATCTCGGCCACCTCCTGCATCTTGGCATGCCCCATGGCCGTCGCCGTGTTCATCGCCTCGATCTGCTGGCGGCTCAACCGCATTGCCTTGATCATGTGCCGGAACGTCTGGCGGATACTCCGGGCCGTGGCCAGCAGGCGTTGGGCCTTGTCGCTGACCTCCTTCATCCCGCTCTCCTTCGCCTCCAGCAGCGGGGCGCACTGCTTCTGCATCGTGCGCAGGCCGTAGATGGTCTTCGCGGCATGCGTGCTGGCTCGTTCCATGCGTCCCAGCACGTCTCGGGCCTGCTGAATCCCCTCGGCAAGGCGGCCCACAACGTCGGCGTCGAGTTGGGGCGCATGCTCGACCGGGGCCGGGCCGGCGATCCGGCCGGCATCATCGGCTGCCGGCTCACGCGAGTCGAGCAGCATCACCTCTTCGGCCACCTCCCGCAATGTGGAGGCTTTCACCGTCTTGTGCGAATCGGCATAGCTGCTGATGAGGGCGTTGTCACACAGGTGATTGATCAGACGCGGCACGCCCCCGGTCAACTGGTGGACTGCCGTCAGGGCCGCGGCTCCGAAGATGTCGGTGCGCTTGGTCCCTGCTCGCCTCAGCCGGTACTGGACGTAGGCGGCCGTCTGCTCAGAGGAGAGAGGCTTTAGCCGGCACGCCCGAAAAAGCTGCTGCCTCAGCCGGGCCATTCCGGGTGCCGCGAGTGTCTCCCGAAGGCGATCATCGCCCACGAGCAGCACGCCGACAAGCTTGCCTGCGGTTTCGCCGGCGTCGAGCGCGCCAAGTGTGCTTACGGCAGAGAGTACTACGGGGCGCAAAAAATGCGCGTCCTCGATGACCAACACGACGCGCCGTCCGCGGCGGTTCATACTCTCGGCGCACCGCTGCATTCGCGACAGCAGCTCGCTCGGGCCCGTCCCCGAGTCGACCGGCACGCTCAGCTTGGCGCACATGGTCCGGACCAGATCGCCCGGCCGGACATTCGGCGTCGCGACACATTCGCATACAAAGGCGCCTTCCAGGGCCGCAAGCGCCTTTCGCAGGGCCGTCGTTTTCCCCGTGCCGGGTGCCCCTGTCACCAGACAGCAGCCCTTGCGTTGCTCGACCGTATAGCGCAGGGAGGCGGCGGCCTCTTCGTGCACGGCCGTTGCGAAATACCACACGGGATCACACGTCGAGTCGAACGGTGCCCGGGATAGCCCGTAGAAGGATCGATACACGCCTCGACTCCTGCTTCCGGTACTCCTGACTGAGGCGAACCGTGCCTGGTTTCTCTGCAGGCCCCAACCGGAGACTATGCACATATCGGACCGGACGCCCGGACTCTTCAGTCCGATTGCGCGGCCGGATCGATATTCGTTGGGACCGAAAATACAGAACCACGCCGCTGCATCCGATAGTAGAAGCGGGGTCCAGCTTGCGCAGCCGGACGATCGGTCGTCTGCTGCGGGCGGATGAGTGCTCCGTTCGAGCGGTCGAAATTCGGTGGGTCTGGCGCTCGTCGCGCACGCGTCTTGGTGTGTCCTGCGATGAGGGACTCATGGGAAGTCTCGCGGAAGCCATAACGAAGGCCGAAAACGAGCAGGCATCGCCTGCCGACCCGGCCGTTGCGCTGTCGGAGGACATCTCGGTCGACGAGGTGGTCGACGACGCATCGAGTCCCGGCGCCGATGCCGCTGAGGCGTCGTCGGAGCCGTCGGGACCGGATCTGCCCTCTGATCCCGATTCGGGGGCGGCAGAAGACGTGGCCCAGGGCGATGTCGAGGCCGCTACCACTGCTGACTCGTCCGATGAACTGGCCGCGGTGATTACCGACATCGAGGCCCAGCTCTCGGAGGACACGCTCGACGGGGATGAATCCACCGTTGCGGACGGTCCGCCCGTGGAGTCCGCCTCTGATCCGGAACCGGAGGCCGAGCCCGCCGAGTCGGGTGACGCGGAGCCCGCTCAGGACGCGGTCGAGACTCCGCTCGACGAGGCGGATACGCCGGACCTCGACGCCTTCGCCCCGACTGACGAGATCGAATCGGATCTCGCCGAGACGCCGGCTGAGCCTGACGAGACCCTAGACCCAGCACTCCCGGACGCTGAATCCTTGATCTCCGTACCCACGTACCAGGAACCCCTGCTCGATCCGGCTGACGATGCCGTGCCGCCCGTGCCGGCGCCCGCGCAGACGCCGACTGCCGCACCTGCGGCTACGGGCGGACTCGCGGCCGAGTCGACATGGGAACTCGTGCAGGATCAGGAACTGACCGAACAGTACCGCGGCATTCGCCGAGAGCTGATGGCCCGGCTGCCGCGCGACCATGCGTTGGTCGTGGCCGTCGTCGGGGTCGGGGAACCCGCCGGCGCTGACGCGGCTCGCGCCCTGAACAGCGTGGCCGCGTTGAACCTCGGCTCAGTCATCGCGGAGATCAAGGGAACCGCCGCGGCCGTTGTCGACGCCAACTTCACCGGCCGTTGCATTACCGATCTGCTTCGACTCCAGGATGCACCGGGGTTGGCCGACGTTGTGAGCGGAAGCGAACGCATCGAGAACGTCATTCATTCCGAACTCGTCGGGCACGTCGACATCATTCCCGTCGGCAGCGTCGACGGACACAGCCCGAGTGACCTTCTCGGCAGCGACCGGGCCGGGGTCGTGTTCGGTGAGCTGCGACGACAGTATGACGTGGTGTTGGTCGACGCCCCCTCGTGTCCCGCACCCACGCTGATCGACCACTTCCCCTCCCTGTTTACCGGCGTGCTGCTCGTGACCGAAACCGGCAAGGCCGATCAGCAGCGGGCCAAGGCCCTCGTCAGTCGGTTCGAGGAGCGAGGCGTTACCGTGATCGGCTGCATTCTCGCAACCGCCGACGAAGGCTGAGTCTCGGCCCTTCGGTCCTCCCCTTCGTGCTCCGTGCGAAATCGGCCTCGACCGACCAACCCCGGCCAACATCGCATCAATAGAACACCGTGATGATCAGGTTCGGATCGGCGTGTTTACCCTCGAATATGCCGACCGTCGTGTTGGCGAACTTGATCTCGATCTCCGGGTGTTGGTCGATCCAGGAATTGATCTGTTCGTTCATGTAGGCGATGGCCTTCTCGTTGAGCTTCGAGTGAAAGGTGCGGCAGCGCGTCGCACCACGTCCGGTGTCACGCAAGTCGCGCGTCAGTTTGCTGTCATCGACCGATGCGCCCTGCGCCGCCCCGATCATGGATGCGCCGCCCGAGTGGATCTTGGACGACCGCGTGGCCGAGAACGAGCTGCCGCCCTTCCCCTCTCCACCCGGTCCGGGCCCGGGTGCCTTCGCCTCCGATTCGGGGTGCGTCTTCTCGCCGTAGCATATTGGGCAGAGCAGCTTACCCGAGAACAGCCCGGCCCGGTTGTTCGCAATGTGCTCCGGATAGACGTTGGCCCCACACTCTCCGCAACTCTGTATGCCGACTTCTGCCATGATATGCGCTCCACGTGAGGCGATCCCGGTCACCGCGACCTGTCCGCGCCGCCTCGTGCCCAGAAGCGAGAACTGCTGCGTATAGCGTAGCGGATCGCTACGTGCCCGGTCAATCCGATCACGTCGCGAGCCGCCCGGGAACCGCCGGTGTGGCGAAGCCACTTGAGCACGCCTACGATGAAAGGATGATGCGCGATCCGATCGGCACGACTTCGTTTCGACCCGGCAGGCACGCGATAGCGGCGGCCGTCACGTTGCTCGTTGCTCTCGCGGGCTGTGACGCGGCGTCCTTTCCGCCGCTGTTCGGGCGTCTCATCGGCCCGAGCGGGGGCGAGGACGCGGTCGCCGCCGAGCCGAATGACGACTTCGACCACGCGGGACGCGTGGCGTTCGCTGCCGACGGAACCGCGTCGGTATCAGGCATCATCGATACCTCTGAAGACCTGGACCTCTTCGATCTCGGCACGATCACGCCCGGAGACCGCATCATCGTCGATATCATCGCCCAGCAGAGCGGTCTCGACGCCGTGGTGGCCCTCTTCGACGACTCGGCCCGCCTTGTCGCCGAGAACGACGACCGCGATTTCATCGCGGGGAGGCTCGACCCGTTCCTCGACGTGACCGCCCGTCGGCCGGGCGTGCCGTATTACCTTGGCGTCGCCTCGGTGGCCCGCACTTCCGGCCCCTATTCGATGGGGATCCAGATCATTTCCGGCAATGACGTGCCGCCGGCCCAGCCCCAGACCGTCCTGCTCGATTTCGACGGCGGGACGATCAGCCTGCCGGGACGCGCCGTCGAGACGGTCGGGCCTTTCAATGCGGCCGATGTGGATCTCGCGTTCGCCGGCGAGACCGAGCGGATGAAGGACATCATCGTCGCGGTCGTGATCGAGAACTTCGCCCCCTACGATGTGACCGTGCTCAACACCGACGACCACGCTCCGCCCCCCGAGGGCACGTTCTCCCGCGTCCTTTTCGGCGGAAGTTCGCCGGAGTCGTTCGGCGCCGCGTTCAGCGTGGACGCGTTCAACGCGGACCCGGCCGATCAGGCCATCATCTACACCGAGGTCTACACGTCCGACGTTTTCGTGCGACGCGCCACGGCCGATGACGCCGCCGTGGCCATGGGCAACGTGGCCAGCCACGAGTTCGGGCACCTGCTCGGACTGAACCATGTCGCCGACCCGACCGTCATCATGGACACGATCGGACGCCCCGATACGCTCCTGCGCGATCAGGACTTCGGCCTCGCCCCGCTGGAAGTGTCGATCTTCCCGATCGGCTACCAGGACGGCGCCCTGCTCCTGACCGAGATCATCGGTCCCGCGAACTGAGGGCGGACCCCGCCCGTCACTTCACCTCGTAGTCCACCACGCACACGTCCGCGAGGATCGGGCCGAGCAACGTGCCGAACGCCTTGTGGTCCGGGTGGGGCAGGTACGCGTCGCGTGCGGCCGCGTTCTTGAACGTGAGCACGAAGGCGTGCGTCAGGCCCTTCGAGTGCGGCTCCGGGCTGACATTCGTGCCCGCTTCGTAATGCACGATCCCGGGGACCTTGTTCTGCAAGTCCGCGAACGCCGCGCAGACCTTCTCGACCTCTTCGGGCTTCGCGGTGTCCTTGAACTTGAACAGCACCACGTGCTTGATCCGCGGGCCCGAGGCCTCGCAACACTGCTTCGAGCCCGTCGTCGCACAACCCAACCACAGGCAAGAAGCCATCAACAACGCCACACAAAGGATCCGCATCGCTTGGTCTCCAAGAATCGGTACGGCACGTCACAGACGCCAACGGCCGGACAACCTGATCGCGACGTGTGTGGGAAACGTGTCCCAAGCCATCGCCGCCGCCATCACGCCGTAACCGTAGGCGAGTCGGCCGCGGGCCGCAACCGATCCGCTTGGATGCGCGGAGTCGGCGCGGGCATCGGTTGTTGTTGACGCGGCAGCGAGAGAAAGGGATGGGTGCGTGACCGGTGAGGAACCGTGGGAGGAGTCCGGGTCTCCGGACGAGCCTTCAGTACCGCCACTTGTTGCCGGCTTCGCGAAAGCTGCGACGGTAGGTGGAGCCGTTGGGGCCGGTGGTGCCGGTGAAGGG
>CAYMME010000165.1:0-16842 GCA_964391465.1 uncultured Planctomycetales bacterium | reverse complement strand
CTGTACCTGGCCACCACCGGTGGTGCGGTCTTGTGCTTCTCCGAGAACAGATGAATGCGGAGGTTCACCTCACATGATGAACCGAGCAATCAGTCGTGTGCCGCGCGTTGTCCCGCTATTGGCGTTGGCGTGGGCTGGAAGTACATTCGCTACCTCCAGGGCCAGGAGTACCTGTACCATCTGGCCGATGACCCCGGCGAAACGAGAAACCTGGTGAACGACGTGCGCCACGGCGCCCGCCGCAAGAAGATGGCGGCCGAGCTCGACGACTGGCTGCGGCGGACAGGCTGGCCCGCGTAGCGCTCGCGAGAACCGCAACCTCGCCGGGGATTGACGATCCTTCTGCGCCGTGCTGTAGTTGCCGCCGGTCTTCTCTTGCTCTTGGGGTGTCGAAACAGTGAATGAGGAGTCGTCAGCGCGCATCCCAAGGTTCTGTGATGCCCATTAGTGCGCCGAAACTGATTCTGTTGTCAGGCCTTCTCGTTGGCGCGGCGTTCGCAGCGGTGAGCGTTGACGTTGCGTCTCTCCACGCTGCGGCACCGGCTTCGGAACCGATCACCTCGGAGGGTGGCAGGGAGGCGGATGGGCCGTCCGCCGTCGCGAACGTATCCTCCCGCAGATCCGTCAGCGGCATCTACCCGCATCTGGCAATGTTCAATGGCAGCGGCGAGTGCGGACTCGGCGCCGTCGTGCCGTGGCCCGAGCGACTCTGGGTCGTCACGTACGCGCCGCACAAACCCCACGGCAGTGACGACAAGCTCTACGAGATCGACCGACAACTGAACCTGCACGTCCGGCCGGAGAGCGTCGGGGGCACGCCGGCCAACCGCATGATCCATCGCGAGTCGCAGCAGCTCATCATCGGTCCGTACTTCATTGATCGCCAACGCACCGTACGTGTGGTTTCGCCGAAGACGATGCCGGGCCGACCGACCGCGACCGCACGACACCTCGATGACCCGACGAGCAAGGTCTACTTCTTTACGATGGAGGAGGGGCTCTACGAAGTCGACGTCAAGACGCTTGACGTAACCGTCCTGAACCTCGACGGCAACGCCCGCACTCCCGTTGACATCGCGGGCCCCCTCCTGCCCGGATACCACGGCAAGGGGGCCTACACCTCCCAGCGACGGCTGGTCGTCTCCAACAACGGCGAGTTGCGCGGCGGCCGCCCGGACTATTCGGGACCGTCGGGCTGTTTGGCCGAGTGGGACGGAACCGCGTGGAACGTCGTCGACCGCAATCAGTTCGTGGAAGTCACCGGGCCGGGCGGAATCAGCGCGAGTGGCGCCCCCGACGATCCCATCTGGGCGACGGGTTGGGACAGGCGGTCGGTCGTTCTCAAGATGCTCGACGGCGGCCGGTGGCATACGTATCGCCTGCCCAAGGCAAGCTACACCTACGACGCCAGGCACGGGTGGTTCACCGAGTGGCCGCGAATCCGCGAGATCGATCGCGGCCGACTGCTCATGACGATGCACGGCATGTTCTGGCAGTTCCCCAAGCGTTTTCGCGCGCGCTCGACCGCCGGCATTCGACCGCTGTCGAGCTACTTGAAGATCGTCGCCGACTTCTGCGAATGGGACGGCCGGGTCGTCTTCGCCTGCGACGATGCGGCCAAGCTCGGCAACCCGCTTTGCGGTCAGTCGCAGTCGAACCTGTGGTTCGTGCCGCCGGATCGCCTCCGGACGCTGGGGCTGCGGAGCGGTTTCGGCGGCGTGTGGCTCAACGACGAAGTGAAGGCGGGCGAGCCCTCCGACGCATTCGTGTTCGGCGGATTCGACCGGCGAATGGTCCACTTGTGGCATGACGCCGACGCGCCGGTCACGCTCACGCTCGAGATCGACAAAGGCGGCACGAACACGTGGAGCGCATACAAGTCGATTAAGGTGCCGGCCAAGGCGTACACATACCACGTGTTCCCGCCCGACCTCCACGCCGAGTGGATCCGCATCACGACCGACCGGGACTGCCGACGCGCCGGCGCGTACTTCCACTACTCGACTGACCGTACTCCCGCCGCACCGAGCGACGAGATGTTCACCAGGCTGCCCACCGCTCGCGACAGCGTCCCGCACTCGGCAGGACTGATCCGTCCGCGCGGATCCGATCTCGGGACGCTGCACTTCGCCGCGTGGACGGTGGACGAGCAGGGTCGCGCCGACGAAGCCGGCTACTACGAGATCGACGCCGACCTGAAGCTCGAGCAGGTCCGCGACGCGAAGGCGCATGCCTGGCTGAAGGATCACGCTGCAGTCAAAGGGCCGGACTTCGAGGTGGATGAGGCGTCGGTGATCGTGACCGATGCCGACGGCAAGCGCTACCGCCTGCCCAAGGGGCATCCGACGTTCGACAAGCCGACCGAGCTGGGCCGGCCACGCGGCATCCGTGAGGTCGTGACCGAGCGCAGCCTGTTGAACTGCCACGGCACGTTCTACGAACTGCCCCGCGAGCATGCGGGCGGGCTGGCACGGATCAAACCGGTCTGCACGCACAACCGGCGGATCCATGACTTCTGCTCGTGGCGCGGTTTGCTCGTGATCTCGGGCGTGCGGGCCGATGGGCGAAGCGATGACCACCGTGTCGTCTCCAACGACGGAAAGGTCAGCCTGTGGCTTGGCACGATCGACGATCTTTGGGCACTCGGCTCGCCGTGCGGCATCGGCGGTCCGTGGAAGAACATATCCGTGCGCGCAGGTGTGCCGTCAGACCCGTACCTCATGCTCGGATACGACCGGAAGCGGCTCGGACTCTCACACGATGCGACCGAGTCGGTGGAGTTCCGGGTCCAGGTGGACGTGGACGGGTCGGGCCGCTGGTTCGACTACGCCACATTGGCCGTAGCGCCCGGCAGGACCCGGACTCACGAGTTCCCTCGCGCCTACTCCGTCCACTGGGTGCGCCTTGTCGCGGAGCGGGACGTCACGGCGACGGCCACGTTCACCTACGAAGGCTGGACATCCCGTGATCGCTAGGGTCGGTCGCCCCCTGGGTTCGCCGTTATCGTGTGGCGCGCGCCCTACGACGACGGGGCGGCTCGAGGCAACGCGGACATCAGGAACAATGCCGCACGGTTTCGGCCACGCCTGATATGTCTGGTATGATGGGGCAAGTCCGCCGCATGTGTGGGCATCGGTGAAACCGGGAGTACGGAGAAGCGCTTTGACGCAACGACGAACGCGGCACTGGAGGCGGGTCCCGATGCAGGTCGTTTCCTGTGCTCTGGTGCTGGCGACGACTGTAGCGGCGGATGACCAACCCCAGTGGGGCCAGCGGTACTCGCGCAACATGGTGTCGGACGAGAAGGGGTTGGCGGAAACGTTCGACCCGGGCACCGGTGCGAACATCAAGTGGTCGGTCGAGTTGGGCACGGACACCTACTCGACGCCGATCGTCGCCGGCGGCAGAGTATTCGTCGGCACCAACAACGCGCGACCGCGCGACCCGCAGCACAAAGGCGACCGCGCGGTGCTGATGTGCTTCGACGAAAAGGACGGTGCGCTCCGCTGGCAGCTCGTCATTCCCAAGCTCGGCCCCAGCCCCTACCTGGACTGGCCCCGCACCGGCCTCGTCTCCCCGTGCACGGTCGAAGGTGATCGCGTCTACCTCGTGAGCAATCGCAACGAGGTGCTGTGCCTCGACGTGAACGGGCTCGCCAACGGCAACGACGGGCCCTATCGCGACGAGGGCCGCCACATGGCTCCGCCCGGCGAGGACCCCGAGCCGGTCAACAAGACCGATGCAGATATCATCTGGCTGTTCGATATGCCCAGCGAAGTAGGCGTGCACCCGCATGACGGATCCCACGGCTCGATCCTCGTGCACGGGCGATACCTCTACCTGTGCACGTCGAACGGCGTCGGCGACAATCACACGGACGTCCCCTCGCCCGATGCCCCCGGTCTGATCGTGCTCGACAAGACGACCGGCCGGCTCGCGGCCCGGGACGACGAGCGCATGGCGCCGCGGACCATTCACTGCACCTGGTCATCACCGTCGCTGGGCGAGGTCAACGGCCGGACGCTGGTCTTCTTCGGAGGCGGCGACGGCTTCTGCTATGCCTTCGAGGCGCTGCCGCCCTCGGCGGCGACCGAGACGGCCTCGACACTGAAGAAAGTATGGCGATTCGACTGCGACCCCACGGCCCCCAAGGAAAACGTGCACGAGTGGCAGGACAACCGCGGCAAGGGTCCGAGCAACATCACGGGCATGCCGGTGTTCCACGAGAACCGCGTCTACGTCACGGCCGGGGGCGACCTCTGGCACGGCAAACCCAAGACATGGCTCAAGTGCATCGACGCTACGCAGACCGGCGAGATCACCGAGAGCGGTGAGATCTGGTCGTACACGCTGAAGCGCCACTGCATGTCCACGCCGGCCATCCACGACGGTATGGTCTTCATCACCGATTGCGGGCGGTTGGTGCACTGCGTCGACGCGCGCACCGGCCGGCCTCACTGGACGCACCGGACCAAGGGCGACATCTGGGGCTCGCCGCTCGTGGCCGACGGGAAGGTCTACGTGGGGACGAGGCGCGGCGACTTCTGGGTGTTTGCAGCAAGCAAGGACAAGAAGGTGATCAGCTCGATCGCCCTGGACGGCCCCATCAACGGCTCGCCGATCGCCGCCAACGGCGTGCTCTACGTCACCACCATGGACCGCCTCTACGCGATCCGCAAAGCGCCGCAAGCGAGCCAGTAGGCGGTCACATGAGCTGGTCGGGCAATCCGGTGCCGTCGGGGAGTATTCGCCGGGTGCCCCATCCTTCGCGGCTGTTTGCGAAGGGTGGGGGACGGACGCCTCGCCATCCGCCTCGGTCGCGCATCCCGGACGCGGGGCCGGGTGGACCGGACCGCATGTGAGCATTAGGATGGCGTGAGTTGCCGGATGCCGGCGCGGCGGCGAACGATGATCCGTTGCGGTGCCCGCCGAGCCGACGGACGGTGGGCAATCTCGAACGATGGGGGAGCGCGATGCAGACGCCCAATCAGGTTCTCGACAGCTATTTCCTCGACTCGCGTTGCATGCTCGTAGAGCTCGCGGCCACGCTCGACCGCTACGATCGGGCGGTGGGCCGCGGGGGCCCCGGAGGTGACGCCGAGGATCCCCGGCTCGCGAAACTCTACGATTCGCTCGCGGTTCTCGCCTCGCGGGACACGAGCCCGGACCGCGCGGAACGATTGCTCATGCTGTTCTCCGACCCGGCCTAGCCTCCGCGAGTCAACTGGCAAGAAGATAAGAAGGTACTGCCATGCAGATCATTCAACCGCACTACCACGGCATCGCCCGCACGGCCCAGGACTACGAGCGGATGGCGATGTCGGGCGTCGTCGCCGTGGCCGAGCCCGCCTTCTGGGCTGGGTTTGACCGGCGCTACCCGGAAACGTTCATCGACTACTTCCATCAGATCAGCGAGTTCGAGCCGACGCGGGCGGCCGACTACGGCATCCGCCACTTCTGCTGGGTCGCGGTGAACCCCAAGGAGGCCGAGAACCCCGAGCTCAGCCAGGCCGTCTTCGAGAAGATGCCCGAGTTCCTCGACGCCCCGACGGTCCTGGGCATCGGCGAGATCGGCTTCCACTTGACCACGAAGAACGAAGAGGCGGCGTTCGAGGCCCAGGTCGAGATGGCCCTCAAGTACGACCAGTTGATCCTCATTCATACCCCGCACCTGGGCGACAAGGTGCGCGGCGCGAAGCGGACGCTCGAAGTGTTGGCGGGGATGAACGTCAAGCCGGAACGCGTGTGGATCGACCACGTCGAGGAGCATACGGTGCGCGCGCCACTCGAGGCCGGCTACTGGGTGGGCATGACGCTGTATCCGATTACCAAGTGCACGCCGAAACGGGCCGTGGACATCATCGAGATGTACGGCCGCGAGCGCATCCTGGTGAACTCGTCGGCCGACTGGGGCCCGAGCGACCCGTTCACGCTCCAGGAGTGCATCCTCGAATACCGCCGCCGCGGGTACAGCCTCCAGGACGCGATCGAGATCTTCCACAACAACCCGGCCCGGTTCCTGGGTCAGTGCCCCAAGTTCGACATCAAGCCCGTTCGCGTGGAAGAGCAGGAGTAGGTAGGGTGGGTCGCCGACCCACCTCTTAGCTCGATGCCCAGACGCATGCCATTCTGGCTGGCGGTGCTGATCGCCTCGCCGACCTTCGGCGCTGTGATCGGGCCGGCGAAGAAGCCGTACGCGGACCGCGATGATGATGTGGCTCGCGCGCACGTTGAGGAGGTTCGCGGGCAGCCGCACGCGTACGAGGTTGCATTTCGGGGCACGGTCGACGGGACCATGACACGCATGCCCGTCGGCTATGCGGCGTTCGAGCAGGTGTGGCAGCCGAATCGCTCGGTGTTGATCGAGAATGTGGGCCGCAACGATGTGCGCAACCCGTGGCTCGTCGTGAACGGCAAGCGCAACTGGCGGACCCTGAAGACCATCGTGGCGGAGGCCACTCGCGGCTACACCGCGCCGGCCGACCGCGCTCGCGCGATCTGGGAGTCCCAGCGACGCCGGCGATTCCATGCCTGTACCTGGGATGCCGAGTGCAACGACGCGATCAAGGTGCTCAACGTCTACGGCTACACGTTGTGCGGCAACGAGGCCCGCGTGCTCGGCGATCTGTGGAAGGCGGCCGGCTTCACGACGCGAAGGGGCTATCCGATCGGCCACGTCGTCGGCGAGGTGCACTACGACGGCGCGTTCCATCTGATGGACAGCGACGAGCACGTGATCTGCCTGAAACGCGACAACCGGACCATCGCCTCCGCAGCCGATGTCGTCCGTGACCATGACCTCGTCAAGCGAACACACACGTACGGAATCGGCCGGCGCGACGAGCGCAGGAACGACGAGTTCTCGGCCTCGCTCTATGTGCACGATGGCGAGCGCAAGGGCGACTTCGGTACGGGCACGCACCACTCGATGGATCTGGTGCTGCGACCTGGCGAGTCCATCGAGTTCCGCTGGAGCCACGTGGGCAAGCAGTACACGGCCGGCACTGCGCGGAAGAAGGGGCAGAAGTCGCGCGACGGCCTGGGCGAACTTCTGGACCATTGGGGCCCGACGGCGTACGACAACATGCGCAACGGCATGCTGCGTTATCGCCCGGACCTGTCCGGTCCGTTGGCGCAGCAGGGAACCGCGGCCGTCGACAACACGGCGTTCGACACGGCAGTTGCCGCTATCAAGCCTGTTGATCCGCACAAGCCGGCGACGGTTACTTGGCGATTCGCCGGCCCCTACGTGTTCGTCGGCGGCAAGGCGAGCGCTACGGTCAAGCTCGGCTCCGACGCGTTCGCCCAATGGCGGTACTCGACGGACGGCAAGAAGTGGAACGGCATCGCATCGGTTGCCGAGGCCGGTTCAGCGAAGCACCTTGCCGCATCCCTCGACGACGTCGTCTCGCCGCGAGGCCAACCCACGTACGCGTTCCGGCTACAGCTCGAGCTGCGCGGCGACAGCGAAGCTTCCGACGTAACATTCGAGCACGACATTCAGACCTCGCTGCTCAGCCTGCCCGAGCTTGAGGTTGGGACGAACAAGGTCGCGTACACCGATGCAAACCAGGACGGGCGGCAGGTGCGAATCACGCATCGTTGGCTTGAGCGGACGGCATGGCATCCGCCCCAGCCGCCCGGCGACGCCGTCGCGCCCAAGGACGGCGAAACGGTCGAAGGCACGCGCGTCGGCTTCCAGTGGAAGGCTGCGACGGACCCGGACGGCGACGCCATTGTCGACTACCACTTCGAGTTGTCCGAGCACGCCGACATGCGGTGGCCGCTGTCGCCGAACTTCGAGAAACGCATCTCACTTACCCCATCGAAGGACACACCTTCGTGGACGGTGCCGTACGTCGGCTTGTTGAATCCCGACACGACCTACCACTGGCGGGTGCGGGCTTTGGACGCGACCGGTGTGTGGGGATCGTGGAGCCGCAGGTTCCGGTTTCGCGTCGAGGCCCCGGGCGTTCCTCTGGATCTGAAGCTCACGCCGGAGGGCGACTATGGCTGGACGTTGACCTGGAAACCCAACCCGCAAGGCCGGGCCCCCGTCGCGTACAAGGTCTACGGGAGCGACGAGAAGGGCTTCACCGCGAGCGACTCAACGCACCGCGTCTATCGCGGCAGGGGTCGTGTCCGGTCAATCGACGACTACAACGGCAAGCCGTCTAACGCTCCCGACGCCGGGTTGGTCGAGATGCCGCGCAATCTGATCGCCCGAGTGACGGAAACGCGCATGCAGGTGGTCGGGCCGGAGCTCACTCAGCCGAACACCAACCAGGCACACTATCGCGTGGTCGCCATCGACAGCGCCGGCAACGAGAGCGGCCCATCCGACTACGCCGATGTTCCGCGCCCGTTCGTGTTCACGAAACCGAACACGCAGGCGATCGTCGGCGAACCCTACCGCTACGAGCCCCGAGTCATCCGCTCGATCGGCGATCTGCGCTGCCGCCGCAGCCCCAAGTCATCCTACAACGCCGCGTTCTGGGACGGCGAGGAGCACACCTTCGCCTCCGTGCGCTTGCCCGAGGGTATCTCGCTCGATACGAGCACTGGCGTGATTTCGGGCCGTCCCAAGCAGGCCGGCACGTTGGACGTCGTGTTCAAGGTGTCGGATCAGTTCGGCAAGAGTCGGACGGTTGCATACCGACTGAGCGTCAAGCGACCGTCCTGAGTGCGCTCCTGGTTTGCCCGTCCCTTCGGACACGGAGGTTTGTCAATTGCCGTGAGCCCCGCGTATCATGCGGCCGAGGGAGCAACCCGCGTCGGGCGCTGGAGCCCCGGCGGGACGCGGCCAGATGAATCGTTGCCCACGGCGGGGCCTTTTCCATTCAACGCGATCGGCAGGTGACCATGCACGCGGGAAGCAAACTGAATCCGACGACCCGACTTCTGATGGGGCCCGGCCCGAGCGATGTCCACCCTCGGGTGTTGCAGGCGATGGGAACGACCGTGATCGGGCATCTGGACCCGCAGTTCATCGCCATCATGGACGAGATGAAGGAGATGCTGCGCGGCCTGTTCCGCACGCGGAACGAACTCACGTTCGCCGTCTCCGCGACCGGCAGCGCCGGGATGGAGACGTGCTTCGTGAATCTGCTCGAATCCGGCGACGAGGCGCTGGTGTGCGTCAACGGCGTGTTCGGCACGCGCATGAGTGACATCGTCGAGCGCTGCGGGGCGAAGCCGGTTCGCGTGGACGCACCGTGGGGCGAGCCCATCGATCCGGCCGCAGTCGGCAAGGCGTTGAAGACATGCCGGCCGAAGCTCGTGGCCGTCGTGCACGCCGAGACCTCGACGGGTGTGCTGCAACCCCTGGAGGAAATCGGCAAGCTCGCGCACGACGCCGGCGCACTCTTCCTTGTGGATACGGTCACATCGCTGGCGGGCACCGACGTTCGCGCGGACGACTGGGGGATCGACGCGGTCTACAGCGCCCCGCAGAAATGCATCAGCGGTCCGCCCGGGTTGGCGCCGGTGTCGTTCAGTGCCCGCGCCGTCGATGCCATGGAGAAGAGGAAGACCAAGGTGCAGAGCTGGTATCTGGACCTGGCCATGTTGCGCAAGTACTGGGAAGGTGCGGCGCGCGCCTATCACCACACGGCGCCGATCTCGATGGTGTACGGGCTGTACGAGTCGCTTCGACTGATCGCCGAGGAGGGGCTCGACACGCGGTTCGAGCGCCATCGTCGTCATCACGAGCAACTGCGGGACGGGTTGGAGGCGCTGGGCTTCGAGTTCATCGTCGCTGCTCCGTATCGACTTCCGATGCTCAACGCCGTGCGGATTCCGGAAGGGCTCGAAGACG
The DNA here is from genome assembly GCA_964391465.1 of uncultured Planctomycetales bacterium. Lineage (GTDB taxonomy): Bacteria > Planctomycetota > Phycisphaerae > UBA1845 > CAYMME01 > CAYMME01. The sequence continues at coordinate 7,025 of CAYMME010000165.1, read as the reverse complement.
GCCCCGTCCGCAAACGCCTTCTGGAAGAGTTCAACATCGAGATCGGGGCCGGTCTGGGCGAATTCGCGGGCAAGGTGTGGCGCATTGGCCTCATGGGCAACAGTTGCACCGAGCATCACGTCGACTCGCTGCTGTCGGCGCTCCGCACGATCAAGGGAGATCGCTAGACCGAAGCCATGCAAGTCCCGCCGCTATCGGACAAGGTTGCCGTCGTTACCGGTGCCAGTCGTGGTATCGGTGAGGCCATCGCGAAGAGTCTGGCCCGCCACGGAGCAAGCGTCGTTCTCGCGGCGCGGTCGAAGCCGCGGCTGGGCGAGGTGGCCGAAGCGATCGCCGCCGATGGCGGCGCTGCGATCGTCGTCCCGACCGACGTAACCGATGCGAACGACATTCGCAATCTGGTCCGGGCGACGATTGACCGATGGGGCAGGCTCGACGTGCTGGTCAACAACGCCGGTACCGGTGCCTTCGGCCCGCTGGCGGAAGCGAGCGCCGAGGCGTGGAGCACGACCATCGACACGAACGCGCGCTCCACGTTTCTTCAGTGCCGTGAGGCCATCCCGCACCATCGTGCGCACGATCGCTCGTACATCGTCAACATTGCCTCCGTCGTGGCCGTCAAAGGCTACGCGAACCAGGCCCTCTATGCGGCTTCGAAACACGCGGTGCTGGGAATGTCCAAGGCGCTGGCCAAGGAGGTGCAGGCCGACGGCATCCGCGTGCACGTCATCAATCCGGGCGGCGTGAACACGGATCTGATCCGAACAGCGCGGCCCGACCTCGACCCGGAGGTATTGATGGCACCAGAAGAAGTCGCGGACGTTGTGCTGTTCCTCGTAACGAGGCAAGGCAACGCCGTGATCGACGAGATCAACATGCGTCGTGCCAGTTCGACGCCGTGGGCGTGAGGAGTTCAGGAGTGTCGATTGCGGGGTCTCTGAATAAGCGAATCGCATCCGATCCGAACCGCGCCCGTGAGGAAGCGGCCGCGGTGAGTGGGAGCGCCGCCCGTCCCTCACGGTCGGGCTTCGGAAAGAACGCCATCCGCCCAAGACCGTACACGAGCATCCCTCGACAAGTCTTGTTTGCCGTGATGGTAATAGCACTCGGCCCGCGCATTCACAGCACCGCCTCGGCGGCTGAGCCGTCGGACGCCGTCGGCAAGGTCCGGACCACGCTTGACAGCCTGATCGCGTTCGGGCGCGACCGTTACGGCGAGCAGCATTCGCCGCTCTTTGCGGCCATCCTGACCGAGGATACGCTGGAGTGCGAAGCCGATCCGGCAGCGTACCCGGTCGATCCGGTTCGGCTCGATCCGGGCCGCTACGTCAATCGTCGCGGGCCCGGAGGCTGCAACATCGCCTACGACCAGGCGATGCTGCGCAGCATGGTTGTCATGTCCGAGCGGACGGGCGACCCCAAGTACCGAAACGCTGCGCTTCAAGCGTTGCGTTGGGTCCTGCACCATGCCCACAACCAGCGCGGCATGCCCGCGATGGGCGGCCACACCTACTGGGGCTTTCACCGCGAAAAGATCGAAGCTCAGGGCGAACACCACGAGTTGTGGAACTGGCCCATGGCGTGGGAGTTGTGGTGGGAGGCCGACGCGGACAGGCTGCGCGACTATGCCCGCCTGGTCTGGGAGTGGCATGTCGTCGACAAGGAGACGGGCGAGACCAACCGCCACAGTGACAAGCAACACGGCTGGTCGTTCACGTTCACCGATGCGTCGTTCATCTCGCTGTGGTCGTACGTCGGCGCGCAAGGCCAGGCCGAGCCGTACCGCACGTGGTGTCGCAAGGTGGCCGACTATCACTGGAAGCGGCGCAATCCGACCACGAACCTGTTCCCAAGCTCCGGCGGCACGCACGGCGTTTCGACCAAGCGCTGGGACAGCAGCAACTTCACGAGCATGCAGGCCACACTCGCGCATCACCTGATCGTCGCGGGCCGGCGGACCGACGCTCCGGACCTGGTCGAGAAGGGCCGGGCGATCCTCGACGCGTATGCCCGCTACGGCTACGACGCGAAGCGCGAGGCTTTCTATGCGTCGTTGCGCCTCGACGGCACACCGATCAAGCCGAGTGCCGAGCGCGATCCCGTCACCGGCCAGGACGAGCCGGTGGGGTATCTGGCCATGTGGCAGCCCCACGCGGGCTGGCACGAGTTGCCGCTACCGCTTGCCCAGGCCTACGCGTGGGCGGCCGAGAAGGTCGACCGCGATGCGTACCTACCGACGGCCGAGCGGTTCGGACGCGTGCTGCGAAGAGCGTGGGACGAGCGCCATGCCGGATGCAAGGACTGGCCGGCGTTTCGCGACGCGTTGAAGGTGTTCGGGGCCAATGCGGTCGAGAGGATCCGCGGCGTGCAGCACTCGAAATACAAGGCCACCGCCGGTGTCGACGCCAAGCGGCTGGAGGCGTACCGGCGCGGCGGCTACATCTATCAGGCTCCGTACGGACTATTCGCCGACCACTACGGCCGCACGATCCAGTTCGCACTCACCATGCGGCGCGCGACGGGCGACGAGAGCTGGTTGACGCTCGCCGACGAGGTTGCCGATGCGGCGATCGCCAAACTGTGGCGGCACGACAGGATCTTCGTCGGCCACGTGAGCAAGCACCACTACTACAACACCGACCACGTCGGCATCCTGCTGTACGCGCTGCTGCAACTGGACCGCACCCGCGCCGGCAAGACGCCCGAGATCCCCGACTTCTTCTGAGGCGATCGTGAGTCGCGCGAGTCAGCGCGCGACTCAAGCACGACCACGGCGTCAGCGTAGTCGGTCGCTGCGAACCGTTGAAGACATTCTATCCGGTGCCAAGCTTCCCCCATCTGCCGGCCCCAACCTTGTATGCGACCCAAACCGCAAACAGGATCCATACGAGGTCGTGCGCGGAAAGCGTAGAGATGAATGCTTCGCCGGCGCGCCCCGCGACCTCCCGCTGTGCGTCTCGGCGCGATGCCTCCATCAACTCATCCAACTCCCGCATGGCCTCCTCGGCCTGCCGCTCCCGTTCCGCCTCCACTTCCTTGACCCGCGACGCCCGCTCCTTGACCGGGATCGCATCGACCTCAGCCTTGGCTGATTCGTACAAGCGTTGCCACCGGTCCGGGCCGATCTCGACATCGGCATTCTCCTCCATCGTTTGCCGATCGATCGCGGCATAAACCAGGAAGTCGCGGACGTAATCCGGGTCCGACCATTTGCCACCTTCTTCCCACGCCTCCAGCTTCGCGATTCCGGCGTCGATCTCATCCTCAGACATCTTGTTGCAGCGGGCAAGTTCCTGCTCGTATAGCACTTCGCGCCGGTCGTCGTCGTATGCTAATCCCTCTGCCTCCGCGCGACGATCGCCGAAATGGCCCGCCAGTCGCTGTCGTTTCCATTCTCGCTCGTCTTGCGCATCCAGCTTTGCGTTCTCGGCCTCGACTTGCTCCTCCGACATCTCAAGACATCGGCCGAGTTCCTGCTCGTAGAATGCCTTCCGTCGGTCGTCATCATCGGGCACGCCTTCCTCAACCGTACGGCGACGGGCGAGGCGCATCGCCAACCACCGCCGCGCCCGATCACCGTCCTCGTCGGGTGCGCCCTCCGCATCCCATGTCCCGCCGGCCGTGCGGTATTCCTCGGCCTTGCGCCGAACGGCTTCGTCGCTCATCGCGTCGACGCGTTGCCTGGCCTCCTTCCAGATCTCCTCACGGTCCGTGTCCGCCGGCATCACACGTTCGTCGAGAATCTCGCTCGCCATTCGGTCGACGATGAACATACGCTGCAGGCCGATGTTGTTCCCGGTGCTGCCGGTCGTTACGGCGTAGATCACAAAGATGAAGATCGCGACCTTGGCTGCCAAGATCGCCACCGTCGACGTTCCGACTGCTACGACACCCGCCATGACGCTCTTCCGGCGGTATCCCAGGAACATCCCGAGTCCGGCGAGTCCGCCCACGCCCGCGGCAATCAACCCGAGTTCGTATCCGGTAATGATCGCGACGACGGCCCACGTGACAGCGCCGACCGCTGCGGCCGCCGCGCTGAGAATGATGCCCAGGACGAAACGGCCGGGCCCGCCGCCCGCCGCTTCTTCACTCGGTTGCCTTCGGCCCTCCTCCAACTCCTGACCGGGCTCCACCGGGGTACCGCAAGCAAAGCACCGAACGGCATCGAAAGGAATCGTGGCCTCGCACTCAGGACACCTCCTCTGTACTCCGGGCCCATTCGGTTGAATCGTTGCCGCAGCCGCTCGGTCTTGGCCCGGGAACGCATCCGGTTGCGAAGCGAGGGGGTCGGGCGCGGGCGGGTCCCCCAGTAACTCGCGTAACTCGTGCGTATACGGAGACTCCTGGGTGATCACCGTGACTCTCGGCGGGCTCAGCGGCGGGGCCTCCGCTTGCTCGATTGCTTTTTGGGCCCGGCGGCGCATGCGAGCGGCCCGGATCTGTTTCATTGGCGGTAGAAGTCCCCACGTCATCATGAACGCACCAGTCCACGTCGGCCGATACGTGCCCGGCTGCGAGCCTGCGTGGAGATACCCCAGCTCCACTTGACGCAGTACAGAGATATCGCAGGTATCAGAGAACCATTTCACGTCGTGCCCGGGGGACGGGAGATAACGGGCCGCGGTCGGCGTCCCCAGCGTTGCCTCGCGCCTCAGATGCAGATGGTAGAGCTTCACGACATCCGTCACAGCGGCCGCATGAAGCGTGTTCATTCCCGGCGCCGGCTTGAAGGACGGCATTTGAGCGCAATTGCTCGTGTTGATCTCCAGATCGCCTGCGATATAGGTCGCGAACTCGACATAGCGCTGGTTCTTGGCCGGTCCATTCTTTGGACGGGCCTGGATCGTGACCGCGGTGGCACCCTGTCCTGCCGCACGATTGATCCAGAAGGCAATGTACGACGTCATGTCGACGGCGGATGACGACTCCAAGTGGCGGAGGATAGCGGCAAGGCTGAACCCGCATTCTTGCAGACCGCGCGCGGTCTCCCCGAAAAACGCGTACGTTTCCCGCGGCAGGGCCTCAGGCTCGACCGGCTCGAAGCGTTTTGGCAGGGTCATGGTGTGCCTGAATCGAATGAGAATGGGGCCGCCCACGTACACCACGAGCAGGACACCCCCGAGGACTAGCAGAACGGTGTTCATGACTCTGTTCCTTCCGCACGCAGATCGGCGTTGCAGGGCGGTTTCCAGAGACCCATCCGGTCTTCAGATGACATGATACGTCACGGCCGTTGCCTCCCGATCCACTCTCGGTGATCCAACTCTTACTACCTGTTGGATCGAGCTTTCATCGAAGTAGGATAGCCCGGGCCGCTCGCGGAGGCAACGCCTTCCGCGTGCGGTTCGTGTGACGACATGCCCCGGTTGGCGGTGGGGCTGCGATCGCGGAGGAGAAGGGTGAAGCAAACGGGATATCGCTCGTTTCTGGGGCCGATGCCGCATCACTCGACCGTATCAATGGATGGCGGTGCGTTTTGCACGGGGCGCGTGCTGCGGGCAGCTCGTCATCGGCCGCGCACGTCGGCCAGCCATGCGTTGTGTGATGCGCGCAGGGTCCTCACCACGTTCGGATTCGCGTCGGCCAGGTTGTTCGCTTCTCCGGGGTCGTCCTGGATGTTGCTCAGGAACACCTGCTCGGGCTTGCCCTTGTTTTCCTTGCCGCGCGGGACCTCGACCACCAGCTTCCACTGTCCCTTGCGGACCGCGAAGCTCCGCCCGAAGTGCCAGAAGACGGCCTCGTGCGGTGACGGCGCATCGGCGGATTCGAGCCTCGGCCAGAGGCTCCGCCCGTCGATCTTCCGGTCGGCCGGCAGCTTGGCTCCGATGGCCTCGGCGATCGTGGGCAGGATGTCCATGGCGATACCCACTTGGCTGCGCACCTCACCGGCGGCGAGTCGACCCGGCCAGGAGACGATGAAGGGGCTGCGAATGCCGCCTTCGAACAGGCTGAACTTGTGGCCCTTGAACGGCCCCGCGCTGCCGCCGCCGCCGTGGGCCCGGGCCTCGACCGAGTGGCCGTTGTCCGACATGAAGAGCACCAGCGTCTTGTCGGTCAGCCCGTGGGCCTTCAGCTTGCTCATGATCGTCCCGACGGCCTCGTCCATGTGGCCGACGAGGGCGGCGTACTGCTGCCGCTGCTTGGGCAGGTGCTTGTACTTCTCGAAGAACCGCCGCGCGGCCTGCATCGGGTAGTGTGGTGCGTTGAACGGCACGTAGAGCAGGAACGGTCGGTCGTGGTTCTCGTCAATGAACCGGCTCGCCTCGCGGGCGATCAGGTCGGTGAAATAGGTGCCCGCCTCGAATACCTCGGTGCGGTTCCTCCACAGACAGTGATGGGCCGACTTCGACCAGATGAAGTTGTGTGTCAGATAGTCGATGCACCCGGCGTGGTGTCCGAAGAAGTCGTCGAACCCCTTCGCGTTCGGGCGGGTGGCGTCCGTCGACCCGAGATGCCACTTGCCGAAGACGCCCGTGCGATAGCCGACCGACTTGGCCAACTCGGCCACCGTCACCTCGCTCGCGGGCATCCCCACCGATCCCTCGCGCGAGCGCACGTTGCCCGGTACGCCCGCCCGGATCGGATAGCGCCCCGTCATCAGGGCCGCCCGCGACGGTGAGCAGAACGGCGCCGCCGAATAGAAGTCCGTGAACCGCAAGCCGCTTCGCGCCAGCGCATCGAGGTTGGGCGTCTCGATGTCCTTGGCCCCGAAACACCCGAGGTCGCCGTACCCCTGGTCGTCGGAGAAGAAGATCACGACGTTGGGCCGCTCGGCCGCCGACACAGGCGAAACCGCGAGCACCACGGCAAGCATCAACGTGTAGAAGCCGAAACCGTGCCGAGAGACGCGTCTTGAGAGCCTCGGAGAGGCGAAAGAGAATAGCCCACGGCGCGAGCCGTGGGTTGAGGAGCTCCGACGCGATTGAGCCCCGGAGGGGCGACAGATCCTCCCCGCCGAGAGTGATCTTCCAGAGGGTAAGGGAGAGGCCGGGGGTAGCCGGCCACTCCCTCCCCGTTGTCGC
>CAYMME010000164.1:0-16858 GCA_964391465.1 uncultured Planctomycetales bacterium | reverse complement strand
AAGCGGAAGGGAATCGACAGTTGACGTAGACATATACGCTTCATATTGGTTTATATTGCCCTGGATCGGGGTCCCGGCCTGGCTGCCTCCTACAGACCGGGACCCCACATTTTTTACTCCGCACACACGGCGATAGCCGCCGCACCGCGACCCACCAGCACCACGGATCACCACCGCGAGTCAAGTACCTCGATCCAGCCTGAGGGCTGACCCCGCGTCGATGCCGGCATCCTCACCATCTTCCTCCGCGTACCGACACTGCGAACTCGCTCCAGCGGTAGGGAAGCACGCGGAGCTTCGGCGGCCAGCTTGGCGCAACAGGAGCGCTCCCCGGCATGGGCGACAGGGTATCCCCGCCTCAGCATGATCGAGGTATAATGCCCCCATGCACTGGCTCTGGAGAGCGGCGGTTCACGGGTTGCTGCGATGGCATGAGCAAACGGGCGAGAACCACGGCGACATGCGCCGTCATCGCTGGGATCGAGCAGGTCGTTCGGGTAGGATGGATGGTTCAGGTCTGAGAGATGGGAGATCCCGACCTCATGGAGTAATCGCTCATGGACCCATTGCCTGACGACCCACTCGATGACGAGCCGCAGGTGTCTTTGCCCGAGGCGGCCTCCCCATCCCCACCGGCGATTTCTTCGTACGGATGGACCATCCTCCTGCTGCTGCTGGCAATTAGCACCGGCGTAGCCGCGATCTGGCGCTTCTACACGCCCACCTACTCTGCGACGGCGACGCTCCAGATCAGCCCGATCGTTCCGGTCGTGCTCGAGCCCATCGAGGGCGTCACCGGTCGCATCGAGTTCTACGCGGACTTCCTCAACACGCAGGTCGGCAAGATCCTCGACCCCATTGTCCTCAACCGAGTGCTGGACAGCAAGCAAGTGCAGGCGTCGGCGTGGTACAAGACGGAGAGCAAGCTCTCACCGCTTACGAGACTGCGCGAAGGCACACTGAGCGCTCGGCACCGGCCGGGGACGCAACTGATCGATGTCACCGCAACGACGAGCGTGCCGGCGGACGCGGCGCTGCTGGCCAACGAAGTCGTCAATGTCTACATAGACAAGGTCGGCACGGGAGCCAAAGACCAGATCGACCAGCGGATGAAGCCGCTGAACAAAGCGGAGGTTCGTCTGCGCCGCGAACTGAGCGGCAAGCAGGTCCGTGTCAACGATATCATTCTGCGGGACGGGATCGGTTCCCCCACGGACAAGCTGGCCATGATCGAGTGGGAGCTGCAGGAACTGCGAAACGCCCAGCGAAGTGCACGGATGGCCCTGCTTGCCGCCGAACGCAAGTTGCCCATTCACGAGCGGACCGGCGGCTCGGAGCCTGCACCTGCAACCTCATCGGCCCCGGCCTCGCCTCGGACGGGAAGCAGGCCGGCTGTCACGACTGGCGTCGTGACCACGCAACCGGCCGGCGATCCGATTGCGGCCGCCCGACGAGAGGTGGAAACGCACGAGTACTGGATCATACTCTACCAGGACGAAATCGAGGAGGCGGAGGCCCTACGAGAGAAGGTGCGGGCCGTCGTGCAGGAGGTCGAGGCGGCGCAGCAGGACTATGCCCGGACCAAGGCTGAGTACGACAAGGTCGCGGCGAAGATCAGGCAACTGGAAGTCGAATCCCAGACCCCCGGCAACATCAGTCGCTTGGGGCTCGCGTTGGTTCCCGAGCTTCCCACACGGGATCGACGTCTCCTCCTGACAGGCGTGGTCGTCGGAGCGGGAATCGTGGCGTCGTTGGCGACGACCTGCCTGCGCGTGCGGAGACGTCGCACGGAGCGGAGCGCACTCATCGCCGGCGTGTGCCCGGAATGCGGTGCGCGCGTCAACTCGGATGACGATCCGGTTGCTCGTTCGGTTGACGATGCGGATGCCGACCTGTTCGACCCGGGCTCTGACCCGGCGGAACGATGATCCGCAAGACCCTGCTCGTGATCTCGGTGGTGCTGCTGCTGGGGACGGTGGGGTTGTGGGTGGTTAGTTACGAAGTCGCTATCGGTGCTCGCGTGTACACGGGGTTAAGTCACGTGCAGATGCAGTGGTCATACGGTACGGTGGAGTTCTCGCACCAACGTCACATTGGGGTGCGGGGTCACCCTCTCAGGTTCCAGACGTTCATGGATGGGGGACATCCACGCACACATCGACGCGCGGACTATGGACTGCTCGGCTTCCAACGCAGCGTGACGCGAGTCGTACCCCTCGTCAGACGTACCGTTGCGTGCCCTGCGTGGACGCTCTCCCTCCTACTCGCATGCCCACCCGTTCTGTTGGCTCGGTCTATGCACCGTGAACGCCACCGCCTCCGCCACAACCTCTGCGTGAAATGTGGGTACGACCTTCGCGGGAACGTGTCGGGGGTGTGCAGCGAGTGCGGAGCCGCCGTACCGGCGACTGGTTCGATCGACGCATCCACGCCTTGAACGGCGGCACTTCGGGTGCGGGCAAAGAAGCGGCCCCCGACCGTAAGCCACGAGAGTCGGGGGCCGCAAGATTAAAACCCACTATCCGATCGTATCGGCGGGTGGCCCGAAGCCTGCCAGGATTTCACCGGGCGCAAAGAGGCGGCCCCAGCTCAAGCCGGAGCCGCACCCGAGTTCATCTGGCGGCCCCCCAACCCCAGGACCCGCCGTCATTCGATCGTATCGGAATGCCGACGGACGGCTGCCAGGATTTCGCTCGGAGGGGCGAGGGGGCGCCACGGAGCGACCCCGGCACGCACGCACCCCGGCTTGGTCCGCATGTTTCGTGAGGGGCGGTTTCCTACACCCTTATGGAACCGGTCGATTGCGGCCGAAGGCCGCAAAACGGAACCGCGCCGGGCAGGGCTCGAACCTGCGACCGCCGGATTAGAAATCCGGTGCTCTATCCACTGAGCTACCGGCGCGCGACTGCTCTGACACTGGATCGTACCCTCGCATCGGGGGTGGGTAAACGGTCGAGTTCGCTCTTGTGATGTTGCCTGGGCGGACGTGCTCAGTTTCCCACCCTAGTCCCGCCTCTCGCCGGGCCAAGGATGGGGCACCCGCGCGAATCGTGCCCCGCGCGTCTGAAGACACGGGCCACCCGTCCAGGTTGAGTGCGGAGGGGATGAGGGATGAACGATGAGGGATGGCGGCGGAGGCGTTTCGGCCGCCCCGCCTCACCTGATCGCCTGCTCACGTGATCTCCTGTCTGCCGGCCGCCGCCGGCTTCGGGTTGCCGCGGCGGGGTGGACATGTGAGAATGACTGGTGGTGATCCGGGGCGGACGGTCGGGCGGACCGTCCCGGTGCTGCGGTCGGGCGGTTCGCCGGGGAACGGAAGCACGTCGACAGATCAACGGCGCCGGACGCGGAGGGAGGCGACGACATGGCTCAATTCGAGATCGAAGGCATCATTCCCCCGATGGTGACCCCGTTCTTTCAGAGCGGCGGCGTGGACGAGTCGGCGTTTCGGGCCGACGCGCACTACCTGGTGAACGAAGCGAAGGTGCACGGGCTCGCGGTCGGCGGCAGCACGGGCGAGGGGCACACGCTGACCACCGACGAGATGCGCAAGCTGAACGCCTGGGCCGTCGACGAGGTCCAGGGGCGCGTGCCGATCATCGCCGGGATCATCACCAACAGCACCGCGTCGGCCATCAAGCGCGGCAAGGCGGTGGCCGATCTGGGCGTAGCCGCCCTCCAGGTGACGCCCGTGCACTACGTGTATCAGCCCGACGAGGATGCCCTGCAGCGGTTCTTCGCCGAGATTGCCCAGGCGACCGGGCTGCCGGTAATCATCTACAACGTCGTGCCCTGGTGCTATCTCTCGCCCCAGTTGCTGGCACGCATCGTGCGCGAGGTCGACGGGGCGATCGGCGTGAAGCAGAGCGCGGCCGACATGATCGCACTGGCCAACCTGCTCGAGCTCACCGGTGACAAGGCCCGGATCCTGACCGCGGTCGACGCGTTGCTGTACCCATCGTTCGCCCTGGGCGCTCACGGGGCCATCGCCGCGATTCTCGCCGCGGTGCCGAAGTGGGGCGTGCAACTGTGGGACGCGGTGCGAAACGAGGACCACGCCACCGCGCGGACGCTGCACAAGCGGCTGCTGCGACTGTGGAACGCGCTCTCCGCCCCGAACGTCCCGGCCAACGTGCGCACGGCGATGGTTCTGCAGGGGCGTTGCGCCGGGCACCCGCGCCCGCCGATGCCCGAATCGACCCCCGAGCAGCGAGACCGCATCCAGGCCGCCCTGGCAGACTAGAGTAGCTCGCAGAACCGACGACGTTCCCCCTCACCGAGACGCGACCGTAAGGGAGCGTGTGACGCCGGGTCGTGCGCGAATAGCGTGCGGCGAGATGTCCGTCCCCCACCCTGAGAAGAGCAGGTGAACAGGAGATCAGGTGAGAAGGTGAGGGAGGATTGCCGAAACGCATCGGCCGCCATCGCTCATCCCTCGTCACTCATGCCATGCGCCGTGTTGCCGGTCGCGCGTTTCCTTTCCGTCATGCATGGCGGCGCCCGGCTGCGCCGAGCTTGGCCATGGCACCCAGTCGGCAGCCGTCTCTTGCGTGCAGCCGTCGGGCGGGTCATAGTGCCGCCATGGTGTTGCGGGCATTTCCATGTCGGTCACGACGAAACGCGAGGACGCTCTCGCGCGTCCGGCTCGGGATTGCGCTGACGGCGGCACTGCTGGCACCGGGTTCACTCGGCGTACTTCGAGCCGGTGAGAGTGCGCCGGCGAGCCGCCCGAGCCGGGTGCAGCGGTCGCCGGCCGGCGACTGGCCGATGTTCCGCGGCAACGGCCACCTGACCGGGTGGTCGGGTGGTGCATTGCCCGAGAAACCGGCGCTGCGCTGGAAGAAGCAGATCAGTGATTTCATCACGGCCTCGGCCACGATCGTCGGCGGTGTGGTCTATATCGGAACCGGAGACGGCTTCGTCGTCGCTCTGGATCTGGCCGACGGGAAGCAGAAGTGGAAGTACGCAACGGAAGACGAGGCGCCGGTCTCGTCGTCCGCGGCGGTGGCGGCCGGCGTGCTCTACGTCGGTGACGACTACGGTGTGTTCCACGCAATCAACGCGGCGGACGGTTCGAAACGCTGGACCCGCGAGACCGACGGCGAGATCATTTCGTCGCCGAACGTGGTCGGGGACCGCGTGCTCGTCGGCTCCTACGACGGGCATCTCTACTGCGTGGCCACCAAAGACGGCAGCGTCATCTGGAAGTTCCTCACCGAGGGGCGCGTGCATGCCGCGCCGGCCGTCGTCGGGCACTACACGTTCATCGCGGGCTGCGACGAGCACCTGCGCGTAGTCGACATCCGGAGCGGGAAGGAGCAATCGGCAATCGCCATGGGCGGCTACGCCGGTGCATCGGCCGCGGTGGTCGGCGAGTACTGCTACGTGGCCACGTTCGCCGAGCAGATACTGGCCGTGAACTGGAAGAAGGGCGAGACGGTCTGGAGCTACCAGCACGAGAGCCGCCACTTCCCGTTCCTGGCCTCGCCCGCCGTCACCCGCGAGTTGGTGATTGCCGGGGGACGCGACAAGCTCGTGCACGCCCTCGATCGCAAAACCGGCAAGCGGAGGTGGGCGTTCGCGACGAAGGGTCGGGTAGACTCGTGCCCCGTTGTGGTCGGCGAGCGCGTCTTCGTCGGGTCGCTCGACGGGAATCTGTACGGGCTCGACATCAAGAGCGGACGTGAGGTCTGGCGGTTCACGGTCGGGGCGCCGATCTCGGCTTCACCGGCAGTGGCCGGCGGGCACTTGGTCATCGGTTCCGAGGACGGTGTGTTGTACTGCTTCGCAGCCGGATCAGAGCAACGGTAGACAACCATGGCGCTTGAATATCGATCCACGCGGCTGGTCCGATTCCACGAGACGGACATGGCCGGCATCGTGCACTTCGCCGAGTTCTTCCGCTGGATGGAGGAAGTGGAGCACGACTTCATGCGCTCGCTGGGCGTGGACGTGTTCCACACCCATGACGGACAGGTGTACACGTGGCCGCGCGTGGCCGCCTCATGCGACTTCTTTCGCCCGGTCCACTTCGACGACAACGTCGAGCATCACCTTCGCGTCGAGCGCCTGGGGAAGAAGTCGATCACCTACTCGATGCAGCTTCTCCGGGGCAACGAGGTCTGCGCTCGCGGTCAGATTACGGCCGCCTGCTGCATCCGCGGTGACGACGACGCACTGACCGCCGTGGAGATTCCCCCGTTTATCGCAGACAAGATCCAGGTGGCACCGGACGCCGAGCCATGACTTCCACGACACCAGCCCAGGCCGCCGGCGCACCGGTGATGGTTTCGGATCTCGGCAAGACGTTCCCGACACGAGCCGAGCCCCTGTGCGTGCTCGACGACGTCAGCTTCGAGTTGTCGGGCGGTGAGGCGCTCGTGGTCATGGGGCCGTCGGGGTCGGGCAAGAGCACGCTGCTGAACATCCTGGGTACGCTCGAGCAGCCCAGCGCCGGTCATGTGCGGATCGCGGATCGCGATCCCTTCGCTCTGACTGAAGACCAGCTCGCGGTCTTCCGGAATCGAACGATCGGGTTCGTATTTCAGGAGCATCATCTGCTGGGGCAGTGCTCCGTACTGGAGAACGTTCTCATCCCGACGCTTGTCGTCGAGGGCACGGCGGCGGACGGCGCCGAAGCTCGCGCACGAACACTACTCGAGCGCGTCGGCCTGTCGGCGCGGCTGGACCACCGGCCGGCGGAGCTCTCCGGCGGTGAGCGGCAGCGGACCGCGCTGGCCCGGGCCCTGATCAACAATCCGTCCGTAGTCCTGTGCGACGAGCCGACGGGCAACCTCGACCGGACGACCGCGGCCGACGTGGCCGAACTGCTCGTCGAACTCCACGCCGAACAGGGCGTGACGCTACTGGCCGTGACGCACAGCCTCGAACTCGGCCGGCGCTTCGAGCGACGGGTGGAGCTGGATCGCGGGCGGTTGCGCGAAGTCACGTGACGAGCCGGAGGCGGGTGCCCCGTCCTTCGCGGCCGTTGGCGAAGGATGGGGGACTGATATCGCTTCCTTCGCGTCCGTCCCCCACCCTTGTCGCGCCTTCGGCGTGCCAAGGATGGGGCACCCGCCTCCCGCGCGAGGGACCCCGCGCTTGCGCTTGGGGCTCGGATGGGTCTTGGCCGAGTGCGGCTGAATCTGGTGTGTTGACAGCACGATGCAGCGATCTACGTTCATCTGGCGAAGTGCCGCGTTTCACTGGCGGACGAATCTGGCCGTTGCGGTGGGTGCGGCCGTCGGGACCGCGGTGCTCACCGGCGCCCTGCTTGTGGGCGATTCGATGCGCGGGTCGCTGCTGCGGCTGACGCTCGACCGTCTCGGGCGCGTGCATCACGCCCTCGTCGCCGGCACGTTCGTGCGCGGGCAACTCGTCGCCGACTTGGCCGGATCAGCCGACTTCCAGGGTACCCTCGGCAACGACGCAAAGGCGTGTAGCGTCATTCTGATTCCGGGAACCGTCGAACGACTGGACGACCGCGGCAGCGCCGCGCAGCGCGCGGGCGGCGTGAACATCATCGGGATCGATGCCGCGTTTCTCGGCCTGATGCCCTCGTCCGAGGGTCCGCCTCCCGAGCGTGGACAGGTATGGCTGAATGAGCGCGTGGCCGACGAAATCGGTGCGACCGTCGGCGGACGCATCGTCATTCGGTTCGAGAGACCCAGCGCGCTGCCGCGCGAGACGCTACTGGGTCGGCGAAGCGAAACGATGGGAGCCCTCGCGGCGACCGCGGCCAGGACGCGACTCGATCCGAACCTGAGCCGGTTCGGACTGCGACCCAATCAGTTCCAGCCCAAGAACGTGTTCGTGCCACTGGAGGCCCTGCAACGGGTGCTGGGACGCGAGGGACGTGTGAACACGATCCTCGTGACCGGACCGGCGGCGCGCGACGTCGATCAGGCGCCGGCAACCAGTGCACGGCTCCAGGACCGTCTGCGCGACGCGACTACGCTCGACGACTACGCGCTCACACTGCGCACGCCCGAGAGCAAGGCGGCGGCTCTGTTCGATCGGAGCGACCGCAATAACGACGGTCGCCTGGCGCGCGGAGAGTTCCGCCGGCTCCCGACGTTTCTCCGCGAGCGGGCGGACGCGGACGGAGACGGCGAGCTTTCGCGCGACGAAGTCGGCAAGTACTTCCATCGCACGCGCAGGTACGTATCACTGGAGAGCGATCAGTTGCTGGTACCGACGCCGGCGCTGGCCGCGGCGCGAACTGCTGCATCGCAAGTCGGACTCTCGCCGACGCCCGTATTGAGCTACTTGGTGAACGACATCGCGTTGGGCGAGAAACACGTCCCGTACTCGATCGTCACGGCCGCAGCGCCGAAGGGGGCGAACGTGACCACGCAAGCGATGGCGTCCGGTCGGTCCGCGCTCGAGCCCGGCGCGATTGTGCTGACTTCATGGGCCGCAGAGCGGCTGGGAACTCGACGCGGCGACGAGGTCACGTTGACGTACTACCTGCCCGAAGCCCGCAACGGCGTGCTGCCGACCGGACAGACTACGCTGCGCGTCAGCGAGATCCTGCCTCTCGACGACACGACCGGCGACGACGGTTGGACGCCGCCCTACCCGGGCATCACCGATGCCGACACGATGGCTCGGTGGGACCCGCCCTACGAAGGCTTCGTCGACCTCGACCGGATCGACGATGACGACGAAGCGTACTGGGAGCGCTACCGCACCGCGCCCAAAGCGTTCGTGTCACTCGAGCAGGGGCAAACGCTTTGGTCAAGCCGCTTCGGGGAGGTCACATCGATTCGTCTTGCGGTACCCGAGGATCGCAACGTGCAGCGCGTGGCCGAGGCGTTCGAGTCGGCGCTGCTCGAGCATCTCCGGCCGGAGCAACTGGGGCTCGCGTTCCGGCCGGTGCGTGCCGAGGGCATCGCGGCCAGTCGCGGCGGCACCGATTTCGCCGGCCTGTTCATCGGGCTCTCGTTCTTTCTGATCCTGTCCGCGGCGCTGCTCGTCGGGTTGCTGTTCCGCCTGAACATCGAGCAGCGCGGCCGACAGATCGGTCTGCTCCTGGCGGTAGGGCACACGCCCGGGTCGGTACGGCGCCTGCTGCTGCTGGAGGGAACGGTGCTAGTGGCGATCGCGGGAATCGTCGGCGTGGCCGTCGGCGTCGGATACGGCCGACTGATGATCCTGGGACTGACAACATGGTGGGTCGGTGCGATCGGGACCGCGTTTATCGAGCTCGTGGTCACGCCCGCCACGCTGGCCATCGGCTACGCAGCCGGTGGCCTGACGGCGCTGGTCGCGATCTGGTGGGCAGTGCGCGTGCTCGCCCGGTTGTCGCCCCGGGCGCTGTTGGCGGGCAACGCAACCGTCATCGTACCGCCGAAGGTCCGCAGGCGTCAGGGGCGGCGGGCAATTCGGGTTGCGGTCGGCGCAGGCTGCGTCGCACTGTGCGGAATGGTCGCGGCATTCGCGGAGGTCGTGTCGGAGGTCGTGGGGTTCTATCTCTCCGGCACGGCGGCGCTGGTGGCATCTCTGGCCGCGGTCTGGTCGATGCTTCAGTGGGAGCGAGCGGCCTCGACGTTGCGGGCCGGGCCGGCCGTCATGTTTCGGCTGGCTGCGCGGAACACGATGCAGCACACGTCGCGCAGCGTTCTGACCATCTCACTCATTGCCGCGGCCACATTCATCGTCGTGGTGGTGGCGGCGAACCGGCGCGATGTCGGCGGCGACGTATACGCGAAGAACGCGGGCACCGGCGGCTTCCGCCTGATCGCTGAGGCCGCATCTCCGCTGCATCATCGTCTTTCCAGCGAAGCCGGCCGGCGCGCCCTCGACATCCCGGATGAGGCTGCGCAGACCATCGCGCGTGCCCGCGTATATCCCTTTCGGGTGCGCCCGGGCGAGGAAGCAAGTTGCCTGAACCTGTACAAACCCTCCGAGCCTCGCATCATCGCCGCCCCACCCGAGCTGATCGAACGCGGCGGATTCGCATTCAAGTCCTCGCTGGCCGGCACCGCGGAGGAGACCGCGAACCCGTGGCGTCTGCTTGACAAGGACCTCGGTGCGGAGGTGATCCCCGCATTCGGCGACTACAGCAGCGTCATGTGGATCCTGCATCTGGGCTTGGGCAAGGAGCTGGAGCTGACGGACGACCACGGCCGGCCGGTCCGGCTGCGTCTGATGGGCCTGCTGGGCGGAAGCATCCTGCAGAGCGAACTGGTCATCTCGGAGCGTCACTTCAAGGCGCACTTCCCCAGCCACGCGGGGTACCGGCATTTCCTGATCGAGGCAACACCCGCGGAGGTCGGCGCGCTGGGACAGGTGCTGGAGACGAGCCTGAGCGACTACGGCTTCGACGTGACCGACACCGGCCGCCGGCTGGCCGAGTACATGACCATCCAGAACACGTACCTGGACACGTTCCGCACGTTGGGCGGGTTCGGGCTGCTGCTGGGAACCGTCGGGATGGGCGTGGTGCTACTTCGAAACGTGCTCGAACGCCGGGGAGAGCTGGCCCTGCTGCGAGCGCTGGGGTTTCGGCGGACCCGACTGAGCTTCCTCGTCATGGCCGAGAACGCGTATCTCCTCGCGCTGGGGTTGGCGGCAGGCACCGTCTCCGCCCTGCTGGCCGTCGGGCCTCATGTCTTCAGCGACGTCGCCGATGTCCGCTGGACCGCCCTGGCCGGGACCCTTGGACTGGTGGTCGTCAGCGGGCTGCTCGCCGGACTGGTCGCGGCCGCGGCGGCGATGGCGGCCCCTCTGTTGCCGGCGCTGCGATCCGAGTAGGGTATGCGCATTCGGAGCCGTGCCAATGCCGTTCAAGTTCGTAGTCGGGCAGGTCGTCCACCATCGGCGATACGGCTATCGCGGCGTGATCGTCGCGTTCGACGCACAGTGCGAGGCAGACGAGGGATGGTACCAGGGCAACCAGACCCAACCGCGACGGGACCAGCCGTGGTATCACGTGCTGGTTGACGGCTCCGAAAACACCACGTACGTCGCCGAAGAGAACCTCGAGGTCGACCCGACCGGCGAGCAGATCCGCCACCCCCTGATCGGCAAGATGTTCCGCGGATTCCTCGACGGGCGATACTACCGGGAGTCGCTGAACTGAACGGCCCCACGACCGCTCACACGAGTGCGGGCCGCGGCTGCTCGCTGTCGACCTGGACCGTCGGCGGAACGCCGGCGCCTCACTGGCTGGCGCAGAAGTTCCTCAACTGTGTCCACTCTCCGGGTTCCTGGCTGGTGTCACCCGCCCGGCCCAATTCGAAGCAGCAGACCAGGGCTGTCCCGGAGTTGTTGGCGGAGTACCACTGCACGTGCCCGTCGGCAAAGATCCAATCGACGCCATTGTTAAACTTGTTGTCGCCGCCGTAGTGCCGAAGGAAGCCCGGATACTGGGGGTTGGTGAAGTCCTCGGCGAGATGGATGAACCGCCAGCAGCCATCGCCCCGGAAATCTCTGTCGGTCTCGGCGAGAAGCGGCCAGCAGTACGGCTTGTCAAGGCTGTCGAGCCTGCGCGGTGTCTCGATATCGGGAGCGGCCGCCCCCGCCACCACGAAGTACCACATGTTGTTCTTCATGTTCGAGTCGCACGAGCCGGTGAAGCTAACGGGCTCGACCCATTCCTCGAGTAACTTGCTCGACCCTATCTCACCCTCTCGCCACCCAAAGTCCGTGGCGGCCTTCTCGCCAATGGGATCGTCGACGATCTCGGTGCCGATCAGCTTCTTATCTCGCTCATTCTCGATGTAGTAGTAACGGGGATTCTCCTCGGCCGGACACCGGTAGAACCCCTGCTTGCTGCCGGCTTTGCTGCGCTTGACCTCCACGTAGGGCAGAATCTGGTAACACCAGATCGAGCCCTTCCAGTTGGCCTTGTTGATCAAATCCAGTGTGGACTGGAAACTGAGCTGCGGGAGGTACCCGTTGCCGTTCTTCTTGTCCTCCGCGTAGTAGTACATTCCCTTGAAGATCTGGTTCAGGTTGGCCGCGCACTTGACCTGATAGGCCTGCTCTCGAGCCCGAGAGAGGCTCGGCAACAGGATGGCGATCAGCAGAGCGATGATGGCCACAACCACCAGGAGTTCGATCAGGGTGAAGCCACGTTTCCTATGACACGGGGTTTGTGTGTGCATTCCTCTGTCCCTTCTTGTGGGCGTGCGATCAGCCGCACCGAGCGCAGGCCCGAACCGAGCGACTCACTTGACCCGACGAACCGTGCAATAGAGCGTCCCTCAGTAGCGTATACACTGAGAAGCGAAGGATCTGACACATGTTTCCCAGAGTTCCAGCATTGCCGAGGCTCGCAGTCTCTGGTCGTCTGGCCAGTAACGATGATTCTGCGCAAGGAGCGTGCCATGGTCAAGCGTACGGCACGCTGCCCTCGCGGTCGCGACTGGGAGTCGCCGTTCCCATAGCGGGCGTGCCCGCGCGTGCGGGGCATGCCGTCCTCCTTCTCCCGCTGTCTCATCTGATTGCCTTCGGCGCCACTCCTTGATCCGCTTCCCCATCCTGCGTAGCCTCCGGGCGCGTATGTGAAGAACAGTCGTGCAGGTCTTGGAACGCCGGCCCCGGTCTCCGGTTCGAGGTCTCGTCCCGGCAACCGCGGCGACGTCCGAGACGAAGCGGACGTCGGCCATATGCGGCATCAGGCCAACGGCGAACGTCGACCGAAGGACCAGGAACACGAATCCTCCGGCCGGCATCGATGCCACTCAATGGAGGGCTTGGCATGCACCGTAGCGCTTTGACCGTATTGCTCGTTGGGCTTTGCGGCACGGAAGTCGTGAGCGTCACGAGGTCGGCCGCGGATTCGCCACAGAGCAAGAGGCCCAACATCGTATTCATTCTGGCCGACGACCTCGGCTGGATGGACACGTCGACCTATGGCAGCCGCTTCTACAGGACGCCCAACGTCGATCGGCTCGCACGAGCAGGAGTGCGCTTCACCGATGCCTATGCCGCCAACCCACTCTGCTCGCCCACCCGCGCCAGCATCCTAACCGGGCAGTTCCCCGGCCGGTTGCGCTTCACCACGCCGGCCGGCCATCTCAAGCAGGAAGTGCTCGATCCCAAGCTGCCTTCGGTCGGTCCACCCCATCAGAAGGCCGTCACCCCAGGCACGCGGACGCGGCTGCCAAACACGTACTTCACCATTGCCGAGGCCCTCAAGGAGGCCGGCTATGCAACCGGTTTCTTCGGCAAGTGGCACCTCGGCCGGACCCCCTATCTACCTGAGAACCAAGGTTTCGACGTGGTCGTCGGCGGCCGCGAGCATCCCGGCCCGCCCGGCGGCTACTTTGCGCCGTGGCCCATCGACACCATCCCAGAAAGCCCCAAGGGAGCGCACATCTGCGACGTGCTGACCACGGAGGCCATCAAGTTCCTCGAGCAGCACCGCGAAGGGCCGTTCTTCCTCAACCTCTGGTTCTACGACGTTCACGCGCCCTTCCAGGCTAAGCCCGACCTCGTAGCGAGCTACCGCGATCGGCTCGATCCGACCGGACCGCAGCGATGCCCCACGATGGGGGCCATGATCGACGTGATGGACCAGAACCTGGGCCGCCTCCTCGACGCGCTGAACAAGCTCGGCCTCGCCGAGAACACCCTGATCGTCTTCACCTCGGACAATGGCGGCAACATGTACGACGCCGTAGACGGCACGACGCCGACCAACAACCATCCGCTCCGCGGCGGCAAGGCGACCATCTACGAGGGCGGCGTCCGCGTGCCGCTGATTGCCGTCTGGCCGGGTCGAATTCAACGCGGCTCGACGAGCAGTGCCGTCGTCTCGAGCATTGACTACTACCCGACGCTGCTCGACGCCCTCGACCTGAAGCCCGAACCCGAGCAGATCCTCGACGGCGTGAGCATCATGCCGGCCCTACGCGGCGAGTCGGGCCTCGCGCGGGAAGCCGTCTTCTGCCACTTCCCGCACTACATGCCGGCCACGGGGAACCTGCCGTCCACCTCGGTCCGCAAGGGCGATTGGAAGCTCATCCGCTTCTATGCCGACAATGCCGACCAGACCGACCGCTTCGAGCTCTACGACCTACGCAGGGACATCGGCGAACGGAACAACCTCGCGGGAATGATGCCCGACAAGGTCAAGGAACTCAACGCGCTAATCGACCGCCACATCGCGGCGACTCGTCCGCTCGTTCCGGTACCGAACCCGGCCTACCGACCGCCGATCGCCGGCTGGTACGGCAGTACCGACGCAGAACTCTCGCTCGAGAGCGGCCAGCTTGTCGTCGAGTCCACCGGCAACGACCCGTTCATCCGAACCAGCGACGTGCCGCGCGTGTCGCGTCCGGCGTCATTGCTACTCCGCATGAAGTCGAAAAGCCGCGCCGGGGGTCGGGCCTATTGGGCCACCCGTGCGCGACGCGCCTTCCATCGCGGTCGATCGACCGCGTTCGACGTGAAACACGACGGACAGTGGCACGAGTACGAAGTCGAGCTGCGGATCGCGGCACCGCTGACCGCCCTGCGCATCGACCCGTCGCAGGGTCCCGGCCGGATCGAGGTCGAGAGCATCCGCCTCATCGGCGCCGATCGCGAGGCCATCAAGCAGTGGCGATTCGCGGGCCCCGCCGCGAAACCCGGGCAACCGAGCCGACCGTAGCTGCGCACACCCCCGCTACGTTGGGCCCGCCGAGACGCCGACCCGGCCTGCAGCCCTAGATCGTCCACCCCTTGCGATATTCTCGGCGAATGTACTGGTCGGCCTCCGGACAGCCAACCGCCTTGAGTCCCTGTGGATCCCATTCGAGCTTCTTGCCGACGCGGTACGCCACGTTGCCCAGCAGGTTGTGCTCGATCAGCATGCCAGAGTAATCGAAGTTGCACAGGGTCGGCGCACCGGTCTTGCAGGCGTGGATCCACTCCTTGTAGTGGCCCAGGGACGATGGGATCTCGGTCTCGGGCGGCTTGAAGCCCCGGTAGTCCTTGGCGGGGAGCAGGATGTGCTTGCCGTAGTCGGAAAGCAGCTTGCCCTCGTCGCCGACAAACATCACGCCGATGCCCCACTGCTTCAGGTCGATGCCTGGCGGCGACTTCGGGCGTTTGTCGGCGTCGTACCAGGTGACCTTGACGGCGGGGCGATCCCCGCGCGCCGGGTGCTCCCAGGTCGAGATGAGCCAGGTCGGATTGGTGTGGGGGCTCACGGGTGAGCCCTTGGCCTCTACGCTCGTCGGCTGCCGCAGGTCGAGGGCCCAGAAGGGCAGATCGATCAGATGGCTGCCCATGTCGCCGAGCGTGCCGTTGCCGAAGTCCCACCACCGGTTCCAGACCAGATTGCCCGGCAGGTAGTCGGGGTTGTAGGGCCGGTGCGGGGCGGGTCCGAGCCAGAGATCCCAGGACAGGTGGTCCGGCACCGGCTTGGATCCCTCGGGCAACCCACCGCCGGGGCCCTTGCGATTGCACCAGACGTGCGCCTCTCGCACGGGGCCTATCGCCCCGCTCTTGATCAGCTCGACCGTACGCCGGTAGTTCTCGGTAGCGTGGATCTGCGTTCCCATTTGCGTGGCCACCTTGCCCTTGCATTGCACGTACGTCTCGCGCACCACGCGGGCCTCGTGTACCGAGTGGGCCAACGGCTTCTCGCAGTACACGTGCTTGCCCAGCCTCATCGCCATGACCGCGGCCAGTGCGTGCACCTGGTCGGCCGTGCTGATGACCAGCGCGTCGAGGTCCTTCTGCTCGAGCAGCTTGCGCCAGTCCTTGTACTTCCTTGCCTTCGGAAACCGCTCTGAGGCCTCGCCCAGGTACCTCGCATCGATGTCGCACAGGGCCGCGATGTTCTCGCCCCGGACGCCCTTGGTGTTGGCCTTGCCGCGATGATCGACACCGATGATGCCGATGTTCAGCTTCTCGTTGGCAGAGACACGCGGCTGCACGGCGAGCCTCTTCTTCGGCGCAGCGCAGCCGGCAAGCGAAAGCCCGACCCCGGCCACCGCGGTCTTCTTGAGGAACGCACGACGATGGATGCGACGTTTCATCGACCGACTCCCTTCCATGACACCTGTTCTCTACAGCGTCTCTTTCCGGCTCACGCAGCCGGTTGCCGCTGTCAGACCAAACCACAATACGCCTTCGTTCGCCGTCTGCAAGAACCTCGGTCCGGTTTCTGTTAGCCTGACCACGCCAGCCCGAGTCGGGCGGCACCAGTACGGAGAGAACGGCCAATGTGCAAGACACTGACTCTGCGCGTGAGCGTATTGGCGATGGCGTGGGCGATGGCGTTTGAGGTGAAGCCTTTGGCTGCCGAGGACCGGAGCACCGGGCGCGGCAGACGCTGGGTCCGCTCTCATCCGTTCTACATCAGCGGGCTGACGCAGGTTCCCAAGAGATACGAGGTCGACGTCTACAAGGCAGCCGGTCTCAACACACTGCTTGCGTGGAAGCCCAGAGAAGGGTTGTTCGAGAAGTCGGCAGTCGCCGGCATGCCTTGGCACTATCACATTCACCGTGATCGTTACGGGGAGACGCCCGAGGAGGTCGTTGCCCACGCCAAGAGCATCGTGGCCAAGTACGCCGGCTGCACGGGTCTGCTGTTCGGGGACGAGCCAAATCAGGCGGCGATGGAGAGGTACGGCGAGACCTGCGCAGCTCTCCGGAAAGCGTTTCCGGACATGAACGCGTATCCGATCGGCGCGACCGCCGACCGGTATTTCGGTGGGAAGGCACCGCCAGGCTACGGCTACAGCGAGTACTTCGACGCGTTTACTCGCCTCGTGCGAGGCGATGTCGTCATGTTCGATGTCTATCCGTTCGGTGAGGGCGGCGGTCACTCGGGAGGGTATTTCCTGAACCTCGAGGCGGTTGTGAGTGCTCTCGTATTCTGAGGGTCTCCGGATCACGGTAATTGAGGCTCTTG
>CAYMME010000163.1:0-16858 GCA_964391465.1 uncultured Planctomycetales bacterium | reverse complement strand
ACATCATCGAGCGGGACGATCTTGGCCGTCACAGTGGGACATCCATTGTCAGCCGCCAGCGAGAAGCGCGAACCATGCTCAACTTCATGTCCGTGGAAGAAATGGGAGATGTCGAGGAACGGGGGCTCGTCGCGTTCCCCGGATACGACTTCGCCCCGCCGGCTCGCCGCGTTCACCAGGACCGTCGGATCTCCACCGGAGGCCAGGAAATGGATGCTCTCCAGAAGCGCGGTCTTGCCGCTGTTGTTCTTGCCCACGAGAAGGTTCACCGGGGCCAACGTACCAAGTCGGTAGGATCGGAATCCGCGATAGCCCTCGATTGTAACCTGTCTCAGCATGAGGATGGGCAGACCCTATGTGGCTTCCTGCATCAACGCAGCCGGGCGCACTCGGCGCGCGACCTTAGTGATCCAAGTGTACGACCCGGTCAGCGGTGCTGCAAGCGGGCGAGGCCGCGATTGCCCAGCGATCAGCCTGGCACCCTCGGCCCGGGCGACGCTCTCGAACCGACGTGGCGGGTCGCACAGCGGGACGAAACGCCAGGTAACCAGGCAACCTGCGTCGGGTCGGTTCACGGCCCCTCGACGAGGGTCTCGGGGCGAGACGCGGCATGGCATCACCGTCCTACGGCTTCGGAGCGTCGGGCGCGGATGGGGTTTGCGTCGGGACGCCCAGTTCTCCGAGCGCGTCGAGCACTTTGGGTCGGCGGTCGGCCCAGAGCCAGCTCGGACGGAGGAAGAGGCCCGGAAGAATGGCGGAGGCGATTCGGCCGTCGGTCTCGGTGATGCGTTGATAGACAGCGTCGTCGCTCAGCGTGTATGCCTCGACACGCTGCGAGCCCGGGTCCACGACCCAGTACTCGCGAACGCCGGCGGCCTGGTATTCGAAGTACTTGTCGCGCCAGTCGCGAGCCACGCTGTCGGGTGAGACGATCTCGATGATCAGGTCCGGTGCGCCCTCGACGTGGTTCTCGCGGAGAATGCCGAGGCGGTCGCGAGCGACGAAGAGAACGTCCGGAACACGCCGTCGCCGCTGCGCGGGCAGCCGAACCTGGAATTCCGGGCCCCGGGCGACGCCCAGGTTGTGGTGCTCGACGAAGAATCGCAGGAGGCTCGTGAGCCACCAGTTCAGGTCGACATGGTCTCCGCTGGCCGGTGCCATCACGATCACCTCTCCATCAATCCACTCGGCGCGCGTGTCCTCGTCGCATCCGGCGACGAACTCTTCCTCGGTGAGTCGCCGCCCGAGATGCGCCTTGCCGTCGGCGAGTTCGAGCGTTTCGACTGGTACAGTGGTGTCGTGCATGACGGGCAACCTCCATCTGGATTGTACCTCGCCGACCAGGCTCCGCCAACCGGGCCCGTTTCAACGTGAGGGCCAAGCTTCAAGGTCCGCTGCGCCCGGCGATCACACGGGCGAGTGATGCTGCCGTTCGAGATTGGGGGGGGGCGGCCAAGGATCAGAGCCCCGAGCGCAAGCGAGCGGGTCCAGGGCCTCGCGCTCGCGCTTGGGGATCGGATCAGCGACCGCGCTTCCATGGGTCGAGCTTGAATCCTGCGACACGGAACGGCCCGAGGCCTTCATCCGGATCGCTTCGCCTCGTTCTTGACGCGGAGGAGCCGTGTCGCACAATGTCTGACATGAGCGAGACTGTCTCCTTCCGCCTGTCGCCCGAGCTCCGGCGCGAGCTGCAGCGGCTGTGCAAGCGGCAGAAGCGCGCCGCCAGCGACATCGCCCGCGAGGCCCTGCGCCAGTACATCGTGACCCAGCAGTTCCGGGCCCTCCGTCGCAAGCTAAAGCCCTACGCGGAAGCCAAGGGCTTCTTCACAGACGAGGACTTCTTCGGTGCCGTGTCGTGAGAGTGGTTCTCGACACGAACGTTCTGGTGTCGGCGCTCTTCGGCTCCGGCCTGTGCGAAGCCCTGGTCGAGTTGCTGCTCGAGAGCAGCGGTGTCGAAATCGTGCTCTCCGATCACATCATTGACGAGATCCGGGAGCATGCGGCGGAGAAGTTCCGGGTGCCGGAGAAGGAGTTGCGAGAGACCCTCGCATTCCTCCGTCGTCACGCCACCGTCGTTCGGGCGAGCGAAGTGCCGCCCGACACGTTCTCAGACCCCGACGACCTGCCGGTACTCGGAACGGCAATCGCCGGGCGGGCGGCGGCACTCGTCACCGGAGACAAGGGTCTTCTGAAGCTGGGCGAGATCCAGGGGATCCCGATCGTCTCGCTGCGTGCCTTCTACGCCCAGCTCCGCTGAGAACAAGGCATTCAACTCCATCACTCGAAACGAGGCCCAAAGGAATCGGGTTTTCGTGAGGAAGTGGGATGTCTCCTTATCCATATCGTAGCGGCTCGTGCGCATCAGATGCGCTCGCCGCACTCCGGACATCGTGGTTCACTGATTCCCTTCAGAATGTAGCGGCACTTGCGACACCGCACTTCGGAGTCGTGAAGCGATGGACCGTGCGCCCGGGTCACATGATCATATGCTGCAACGCAGCACAGGTGCGAGAGAACGAGCCCCACGGCGACCATGGTGGTTTCGTTCCACCAGTCGCCGGGGCGGGCGGGAAGAAACGGACCAACCGCGCAGGTTCCGAATACGATGAGGGTGAGTCCCGCCGCGGCCAGGGCCATCATCGCCCGGAACGCCCAGTGCATGTCGACCTCCTTCGACGGGTCGCCGCTCGAACCCGTCGCGACCGTCCCGCGTAGAACCGAACCGACTGTGCGCTCACCGGCCCATGACGTGGACGTTGGGCAAGCTCCTCTTCAACCGATCAACGCCGTCCTGCGTCACTTGCGTACCAGACAGTATGAGTTCGCGCAGGTTCCCCAACTGCCCCAGGTGACGCAGACCCGTGTCTGTTACCCGCGGGCTGTTCAGTATCCACAAGTCGCGCAGGTTGACCAAGGTGTGCAGCGCCCTGAGGTCGGCGTCTGCGACGCCCTCAATCACCACAACAACGACAGACGGAAACCACTCTGGGCCATTCGGCGATCGCTCCATTTCGTATTCGACTACCAAGTCGGCAAGCGCTGCAATCGCGGCCACTTCCGCCTGATAGCGTTTCCGGTTGTGCTCCGCCCAGACCCCGGCCCCTGCGAGGAGAAAGATCACGGCGAGCACGGAGGCGATCCTGCGAATCGGTCGTCGTCGCACGCTCTTCCTTTCTTGATTCGCTCGGCGCGCGAGGGGGGTGCCGGCTCTGCCGGCGTCGCACGCTCCCTTACGGTCGCGTCTCGGTGCGGGGTATACGCCGCCAACTCTGGGACGCTGCACCGTGTCTCACACGGTGGCGCATCCTTATACATGCATGCCACGGCAACGATTGCATCGGAAATCGGAACTGCGGGGCCTCTGCTTGCGGTTGCAGGTCGGTCTGGCCGGCTTGCTTGCCGTCCTGCGACCCGCTCAGGTAAGATGCCCGCCGAGGATTCCGTAGGCGGGGATTTCCGGCTGGCGTTCCTGCCCAGACACGATGAGACCATGCCCGGCCGAGCGACGCCGGGCCCAGCACGGGAGGTGTGTGATGCATACGAGCAGGACCAACGTACTCTGCGTCGCCTTCGTCGCAGCGCTTGTCGGGTGCGCCGTGGCCCACGCCGCCGACTGGCAGAACTGGCGCGGCCCGAACCATGACGGGATCAGCAGCGAGACCGACTTCAAGACGACCTGGCAGAAGGCGCCGAAGAAGCTGTGGGAGCAGAAGATCGGATCGGCGTTCAGCTCGTTCGTCTGTGCCGACGGCAAGGCGTACACGTGCGGCACGGCGGACAAGCAGCAGGTCCTGTTCTGCTTCGATGCCGAGACGGGGCGTGAGATCTGGAAGAAGCCGTTCGAGAAGCAGCGCAAGGACGCCCAGGGCGGCGACGGCACGCGGGCGACGCCGACGATCGACGACGGGCACGTCTACATCCTCGGCGGGCACGGCCTGCTGCTGTGCGTGAAGGCCGACGGCACCGAGGTCTGGAAGCACCAGTTCAACAACGCACCGCACTGGGGCTACAGCGGGTCGGTCCTGATCGAAGGTGATCTGGCGATTGTCTCGCCGGGCAAGTCCGATGGGGCCCTGGCCGCACTGGACAAGAAGACCGGCAAGCCGGCGTGGAAGTGCGGCAGCGACCAGGCCGGCTACTCCACGCCGTACCCGTTTACGTTCAACGACAAGCGATACATCGCCGGCTTCCTGGGCAAGGCCGCCATCATCGTCGAGGCCGCAACGGGCCGACAAGTCTGGAGCATGCCCTGGAAGACGTCGTATGACGTGAATGCCTCCACCCCGCTCTACCACGACGGGCATCTCTTCTTCAGCTCGGGGTACGGGCACGGGAGCATCCTGCTCAAGCTCCGTGCCGACGGCGACAAGCTGGCGGCGGACAAGGTCTGGGAGAGCGACGTGCTCCGGAACAAGTTCCACTCTGCCGTGCTGTACGAGGGAAACCTGTACAGCGGGGACGAGCAGTCGCTCAAGTGCGTGGAGTTCCTGACCGGTAAGCAGCGCTGGGTGAAGCGTCGCACCAAGCACGCGACCGTCGTGCTGGCCAACGGACACCTGATTGTTCTCACCGAGAAGGGCAAGCTCCAGATCGCGAAGGCGTCACCCGACGCGTACAAGCCGATCGCGGAAGCGGACGTCCTCAGCGGACGGTGCTGGACGGTGCCCACGCTATCCAACGGCCGGCTCTACGCACGGAACCTCGACAAGGCAATCTGCCTCGACCTGCGCACAGGATCGTAGGCGCGTCGACCGTACCGCACGCGTCGGTCGGCGGGATGGGTGCCATGGCCAAGCACGGTCCGCGCCAGCGGGCCGGGCGCCGCCATGCTTGGTCTCACGAACGCCCAAGCACCGCCGACACGTCTTATGCCTGGTCTGTAGGTCACTACGTGGGTGCGACATCGCGTATCGGCCTCCTGGAGCATGTCTCCCACCCTCGGACATCGTACACGGTGACGCCTGGAGTGACCATGGCGGTGGTCTCGCCCTTCGAGGCGTATGCATGGCGGCGCCTGCCTTGCGGCAGGCTTGGCCATGGCACCCTGCGCGACAGATGACGGACGACCTGCGGGACGGCGTCAGCAGCGCGCCGTGATTGCGAGGCGCCTGCATTCTGCGAGGAATCGCGCAAAACGCGCGAATAGCGCTTGCTCCGGCGCGGCCGAATCGGGTATGTAGTCTGCTCGTTAATCAACGGGTGTTTCGACGGCACCCGAATCGGGCCGGGATTCAATTGAACGGTGTTCTGCGTACGAGGGGATCGCGCGTACGCGCGACTTCTCTGCGCGGAAGGCAACTCCGGGAGGGTGCGATATGGTTTCAGTCGTAGGCAAGCACGCCACATCCGATCGGTGCAGAGGGGCCAAGCGCAGAGATCGGTTCGGCGCGACCGCCGCGATTGCCTGCGCCTTCACCCTGCACGTCGCTGCGGTGCGGGGAGACGTCGGGCCGCCGGTGTGCATTCGGCTGCCGGACGACGCAGGTCAAGCGGTTGCGGGCGAGGCGTACTCGGGCGTGTTCGAGGTCCACGTCGCCCTGCCCGGCGTCGTGAGCGGCATCGAGCTTTCCGGAGACGGGTGGCAGGTTCTCTCCGCCGAGTTGCCTGAGACCGAGGGGCCGGCGCAGGCCGGCGTGCTGCTCGTTCCGTTTCAAGTCATACCGACCGACCCGGACCAGCCAATCACGCTGACGCTCGTGTACGAGGGGCGGCGCGTGTCTCGATCGTACCGGCTCGGCCCGGACGCGTTTCGGTACGCGGATACGGATCGGCCGTCGATGCGGGTGGCGCCGGCCGCAATCGCGCCGGTCCCGGAACCCGAGAGGGCAACCGAGGAGAACGGTTCGACCGAGGGCGCGGCGGCCACGTTGCGATTCACGGGACGCATCGTCTACCTGCGCCCGTCCGGCTTCGACATCGACGGCGATCCCATCCTGGTGGACGGCACGTACGAAGGCGTCGACAACGTCTGGGTCGAAGTCATGGACGAAGACGACATCGTCGACGAGACGATCTGGTCGGGCTACACGAATGCGGCCGGCTACTTCGATACGGGCAACATCTCGTGGGACGACGGCGGCGATCTGCCCGACATCTACATGCGGTGGGAATGCGATACGCCCGTGGTCAACGTGGAGGAACCGATCCCCGGCGAGCCCGACTACTCGTGGAGCAACGACGCCGACGTGATCGACGACTTCGCCGGGAGCACGCATGATTTCGGCACGCACACGCCTCTGGACATCAATGACATGCCCGCGCTGCACATCCACAACAGCATCGTGCGGGCGCACCGATTCGTTCTGACGCGAAGCGGGACGGGGATCGACACGAACCACGTGGATGTCCTGTGGCCGGACGGCGACAATGCGTCGCACGTCGGGTTTCTCGACGAGCTCTACATCAGCCACCGGCGCGAATGGGAAGAGGACACCCACACGCACGAGTACGGGCACCACTTCCTCGACGAATACGCCGTCGCACCGGCATCCGATTACTGCAACGGCTTCTGCGACACCGACCCCGACTTTCCGGTGTTCGACTGCGGCCACTGCAGGTGGTGCAGAGAAACTGACCATGACGCCGTCAACGAAGGCTGGCCGAACTGGCTCGGCCACTTCGTCACGAACGACTACCCGAATCTGTACGTCTTCAGCGACGGTTCCCCGTACGAGGCGCTGAGCTCGGATTCGGACGAGGAGCTCAGAAGCTGTACTGACGTCGATCCGGCGGTGCGGCACGACCCGTTCCTCACCGAAGGGTTCATCGGCGCCCTCCTGCACGACATCTCGGATCCGAACGTCGACGCGGACGGCAACCTGTTCTTCGAGGAGCATGACAACGACGGCGACGGCGTGATCGACGTCGACGGAATCACCGATTGCCTGGACCTGGGGGCCGAAGAGATCTTCGACGTCATGCTGAACGAGTTGCCGACCACGGTGACCGAGTTCCTGATCGCGTTCCAGAACCGGTATCCCGACCACCGCTCGCGGCTGTGGTCGACGGCCTTCAACGTCCACCCGGACTACGTCGGAGGCGGGATCTTCCCGCCCGACACGCAACCCCCGGGGGCCGTGCAGCCCGAGGATGTGAGTTCCATCACCCATCCGCTCGGTGTCGGCGGACCGTCGCCCTGCATCGAGGTCCTCGTGGAGGC
This sequence comes from uncultured Planctomycetales bacterium, assembly GCA_964391465.1. Taxonomy (GTDB): domain Bacteria; phylum Planctomycetota; class Phycisphaerae; order UBA1845; family CAYMME01; genus CAYMME01. The sequence continues at coordinate 9,699 of CAYMME010000163.1, read as the reverse complement.
GCCGCTCGACGACGTCACCGGCGCGTGCGGCTACAGCTACGAATGGTCGCAGATCCCGACCGGCGTCGAGCCGGATTCCGATGAGGTCGGCAACTACGTCGCAGGCTCCTGCGTGACCATCATCAGCCACGCGCAGTCGTTCGGCGATCACTACGTCAGCATCCGGGCCAAGGACTGCGCCGACCACTGGAGCAACGAGTGGGACACGTTCGGGCCCTTCACCGTCAACGAGTGCAACGGCAACGGCATCCTCGACGTGTGCGAGGTCGCCCCACCCATGTACGACGGCGTCGAATGCAACGCGTCGGTGTTCGGTGACATCGGCCAGCTCTCGTGCACGCCGCACGAGGACTTCTGCCGCATCCTGTTTGGTGGAGTGTGCGGCATGGGGTCCGACTGCCAGCCGAATCTCGTCCCGGACGAGTGCGACATCGCCAGCGGCACCAGCGAGGACTGCAACGAGGACGGCATCCCCGACGAGTGCCAGGACATGGCCCATTGGATCGCTGGCAGCGGATCATGGCACGACTCGAGCAACTGGGAAGGCGGCGGAATCGGCGGCGGCGGCGGCGTACCCGTCACCGGGCAGCACGTCTGCATCGACGTGCCTGGCGACCAGACTGTGACCTACGTGGGCGGGGACACCGACCTCGCCAGCCTCGCGTGCCATGAGAACCTGGTGCTCGACGACCAAGACGGCGCCCCTCGGATCAATCTGATCCTGCGAGAGGCGTCGTTCGTTCGCGGTGACCTGTCCGTCGGGGGAAGGGACGACACCCAACTGTGGAACGATCAGACGTTGACCGTTTCCGGACTGCTCACCGTGATCCCCGGGCGTTGCTGGCTTCGCGGAGCGGGGGACATCCTCGCCAACGGCGGACTGAACATCACCAGCCGAGCGACGCTGTTCGAGGGCAAGGATATGTACCTCGCCAACAACAGTACAAGTACGTCGACCAGCCTGATCGTGCTGAACAGCGGCTGTTCCGTCCACGTTCAGGCCGGCTCGACGTTTGATTACCAGGGCGACTTCGGGCCTTTTTCCGGGGGCAACGGATTGGTCGTGGTCGACGGGACCTTCGCACGTTCCAGCGGGACCAATGACGCTTACGTGCAATCCCCGGTCGACAACTCCGGGTTGATCCATAATCAGGCGGCCGAGTTGGTCCTGAGCAATGGCGGGGCCCACGACGGCGACGTTCTCAGCGATCCGGGAACCCTGCTCGGTCTCGGCGGCGATCACGAAATGGAGACCACGTCGAGTCTGATCGCGGACGATCTCGAGCTTCTGTCCGGCAACGACAGCCACATCCGCGGCACCGTCGACATCGCCGGCACGCTGCTCGTCAACGGCAGCGGCTGGACGTTCACGGACGAGGCCAACGTCGCGAGCTACGGACAGGATCTGTTCGCACGAAGCGGGAGCGTACACTTCGAATCGCCGGCCGCCCCCGCCGTCGACTTCGACGACGTGACCGTCGGCGCGGGCGGCAGCTTTAGCGGAATTCCGTACTTCGACACGGGCGAAACGTTCGTCATCAACACACTCCACCTGGTGAAAGGGAACATCTACGGCGCCGATCCGATCACGATCAACGATTCCTTCACCTGGGGCCCGGGGGGCAGCTTCTTCCCCGGCGGGGCCGTCACCTGCAACGGCCCGGTGCTCATCCAGGCTACCAGCAGCAGCCGTACCCTCGCCCGGATCTTCAACAACACCGACTACGCAACGTTCCTCGGCTCGATCGGACCGTCGGGCTCCGGGCGATTCAACAATCTGGCGACGGGCACCGTGGAACTCAAGGGCGACAGCACCGGACTGACGAGCGGGCAGTCGACCAACGCCGGCCTGATCGTCAAGACCGTCGGCACCGGCCGCTCGACCTTGAGCCGAATGAACAACTCCGGCCAGATCCACGCCCAGACCGGCGAAATCTACTTCTACTTCAGCGGCGAGAACAACGGCGACATCCTCGGCGATCCGGGCACGCTGCTGACGTTCAACGGAACATACCCGATGACCGCCGGATCGAGCTTGACCGGCGACGACGTCAAGTTCTCTGGAAACACGTTTACGATCGACGGTGCCGTGGACATTGCCGGCACACTGACGATCACCGGCGGCACCTGCACCTTCACCAACCAGGCCGTCGTCACCCGTTACGGCCAGGACGTCGATGCCTTGACCGGAACCTTTCATTTCGAGTCGCCGGTCCCCGAGCCGACGCTCGAATTCGACACGGTCACGCTCGGCGGCGGCAGCTACGGCGCCGGCGTATACTTCGACACCGGCCAGGCGGTCGGCATCAACACGCTCAGCATCGTGAACGGCAGCGTCTACGGCTCCGATCCGATCACGATCCACGACTCGTTCACCTGGGGTGGCGTCGGATCATTCCTCTACGGCGGCAAGGTGACCTGCAACGGCGCGTCGACGATTCAGTACAGCAGCAGCCAGCGAACCCTCTACCGGCATTTCGATAACGCCGGGTACGCCACGGTTCTCGGGGCGATCAGCGTTAGCGGTTATGCCTACACCAACCTTCCTACGGGCACGCTCGACCTTCAAACCGACAACGGACGCTTCAGCTTGGGCACAACCTCGACACTGTACAACAACGGCACGCTGATCAAGTCGGGCGGAACCGGCATCAGCCCGATCCACGTCCATTTCCGAAACGCGGGCACCTTCGAGATCCAGAGCGGCGCGGTGCAGTTCACCGGCAGCTACGGGCTGACCTACATCCAGACGGACGGGCAAACGGTTCTCAACGGTGGCAATCTCGACCTGGTTTCCGGCGCCGTCTATGACATGCAGGGCGGCAAGCTGACCGGCGCGGGCACCGTGTTCGGTGACGTGGAGAATACGGCCGGCTCCGTCGAACCCGGCCTGCCGGTCGGAAGACTGACGGTCAATGAAACCTACACCCATGCCACAAATGCCTCGATGACCGTCACGCTCGGCGGCCTGGCCCCGGGCACGCTTCACGATCAAGTGGTCGTCAATGACACCGCCGACCTGCAAGGCGGCGAGCTGATCGTCGAAACCGACGGGGTCTTCGTTCCGCAGCCGGGGCAGGAGTTCGTGATCCTCACCGCCGCCAACGGCGTCACCGGTACGTTCGGGACGGTGCCGGATCCCGAGGACTACACGGTCATCTACAACCCCAACGACGTCACGCTCAAGGTTCCGGTACCGGCCGTGCCGGCGTCGTCCATTTGGGCACAAGGCCTACTCGCCGTCCTTCTGATGCTCGTCGCCGGAGCGTACTTGACGGCAAGGAAACGCGAGACGAGCGCATAACACGACCTCGCGCCAAGCCGCACAGCGACATGGCGTGGGTGGCATGGCCAAGCCTGGTCCGCATCAGCGGACCGGGCGCCGCCATGTTCAGTCGACCCGACGGTACTGGTTGTCCGTCACCGCTCGGTTCTCGGGTTGGGTGCCACTGGTCCCGGCGTACGTCGGGACCAGCCAGTGCCGGACCACAGCAAACGCACGGGCAGGCAAGCTGCCCGTGGCACCCGAAGAACAAGCTGTGACGTAACACTTGGCTCAATGCTGCGGAAGCAGCTCGATCAGTTGGTCGATCTCGTCGGTTGTGTTGTACAGGTGCGGGCTGGAGCGCAGCCGGCCTTCGCGCACGGCGAGGACCAGTCGGTGCTCGGTCTGCAGGTGCTTCTGGATCTGCTCGTGGTCGTGCACGTCGGAGATGAATGCCACGATCCCGCTGGCCTCACCCTCTCGGCGGGACGAGATCACGCGGTAGCCCTTGTTTCGCAGCCCGTCGACGAGCCGGTCGGTCAGGGCCTTCACGTGCGACCAGATGTGCTCGATCCCCACCTCGAGGAACAGCTCGATCGACGCGCCCATCCCGTACAGTCCGGCCAGGTTGTAGCTGCCGCACTCGAAGCGCCGGGCGTCATCGAGGAACTCGAACTGGTAGTTGCCGAAGTCGTGGGCGTTCTTCATGCACGTCCACCCGACGGTGGACGGTTTGACGTGCCCGAGCAGTTCCTTGCGGCAGTAGAAGATGCCGGCGCCCTCGGGGCCGCACATCCACTTGTGCCCGTCGGCCGAGAGCACGTCGATGTGCATCGCCTGCACGTCGATGGGCAGCACGCCGAGGGCCTGGATCGCGTCGACGCACAGAATGACGCCCTTGTCCTGGCAGGCCTCACCCAGCGTAGCCAGGTCGGCCCGGTAGCCGCTGGCGAACTGCACCGCCGAGATGCTCACCACCCGCGTGCGCGAGTCGATGGTCTCGATGATCCGATCGACCGGCACGCGCCCGTTCTCTTCGATGACCGTCTTGAGCTGCACGCCGCGACACTGGAGGTTCATCCAAGGGTAGATGTTGGCCGGGAACTCGACGTTCGTGGTGATGACGTTGTCGCCCGTCATCCACTTCAGACCGTTGGCCAGGAAGGCCAACCCTTCGGAAGTGTTCTTGACGAACGCCACCTCATCGGCGTTGGCGTTGATGAGCTTGGCGGAGAGCTTGCGCACGTGCTCGGCGTGCTTGTACCATCGCTGGCCGACGTACGAGGTGGTTTCGGCCTCGGTCACGTACGTGCGCATCGCCTCGGCGGCCCGACGCGACAGCGGCGCCACTCCGGCGTGGTTCTGGAAGTTGTAGTTTTTCGTGACCGGGAACTCGTCCCGCATCGTCTGCCAGTTCATATGCTTCTCCCCGGAAGGCGCTGCGCGGCCCCACTTGATTTATAGAATCTGTGCGGCCAAGTTCAAATCGACCCCCGTTTGCGCGCAGTTATCGGGAGATTTGGGGCACAGCGATCGAGAAAAACGGATTGCCCCGCACGCGTTTTCGGTCGATTCGTGCGTACCGACTGCGTCCCCGTCGGGGTTGTCGCTCAGCCGAGGCCGTTGTTACGGGTGGGGCGGCCTGGTGTGGGCGATTCTTCCCAACTGCGCTCCGCGCGACCGGGTAGCACCTACCCATCATCGCGTCGCTCAGGACGGTCGGACTCGATCCGTCCGGTCCGTTCCGGAGCGTATCTTCTTATCACAGAGTCCGTTACGGCCACCTGCGGCTTCGCGCAAAGGACTCGTGGCACACCGCGTGCTCCGATAGTAATCCGTCAGCGACGAGCCGGCGACGGCTGGCTCCGGGGGGGGCAGCCGTCGCACTCGAAGCTGATCGCCCCCGCCTCGCAACGAGGCGCGCCACAAAACGCCTATGCCGCGGCCGGCCTGTCCTGGGTGGATGAGTCGGTCGCGGCGCTTGTTGCGCACGCACTCTGCACGCAGGGAATCAGGTGTTTTGCTGATGCGTCGCGCGGTGCTTGCGCGGCCGCTATGCTTCGAAGTCGAATGCGATGACGCCGTCGATGTTCGCGATCACGAGCGCTTTGACCTTCTCGTGTTCGGGGTGCGGGAGGTAGGCGTCGCGGGCGGCCGCGGATTCGAACGTCATGATGAATCCGTGCGTGAAGCCCTGGTTAAGACCCTCGTCGCTGCTGTACGGGCCCCAGGCGTAGTCCACGATTCCCGAGACCTTGTCCTTCAGGCCCGCCAGCGCGTCGTTGATTTCGGCCACGGTCGCGGCCGGGGTGTCGGACTTCATCTTCAGCAGCACGATATGCTTGATCATTGTCGCTTCCCGTTCTTTGACGCGAGCCGGACCCCGCCGGATCCGTCGCCATTGTCGTACGCGCGCTTGAACACGCAACCAGTGTAGTAGTATTGGAGAATCTGGCCGGCGTTCTTGCCCAGCCGGGCGAGCCCCTCGGCGCCCCACTGGCACATCCCCACGCCGTGCCCGTAGCCGCGCCCGTCGGAGAACAGCACGTGGTCGCCGCCGTCGGTGATGCGGCAGTGCGTGCTTTTCACGACGCTCGCCCCGACCACGAGCCGCAGATCTTCGCTGCGGAGGGTCGTATCACCGCCCGACCTTCCCACGATGCGAACGCGCTTCGGCCGGCCGCGCCGGGTGCGCTCGATGACCTCCACCCGCTGGACCGGACCGATTCCGGCGAGGTGATCATAGCGGGCCACGAGTCGGCTGGTGAGGTCCACCTTGGAGATCCGCACCGCGGGCCAGCGGTAGTACTTCGACTTCGAGCAGTAGTGGCACGACACGCCGCCACGCAGTGTGTCCGGACGCGGGAACCTCTCGAAGGGCCACACGTTGGCGGCGTCCTGCGTCATCCCGCCGCACGTCGAGCTGTAGTAGGTGGCGAAGATCCTCGGTCCCGACGATGTGTGCCAGCAGCACACCTGCCCGTACGTGTCGTTGACGGCCCGGAGGGCCTGCTTCGTCTCCCCCGCCACGCCGATGTAGACCTGCGAGCTCTCGGTGGCCTGCACGTCCCAGTGCCGTCCCGCGGGGGACGTGTACTTCGAATACAGTGCGTACGTTCGTGCCGCGACGGCCTGGGCTCGATAGGTCTCGTAGTGAAAGGAGGGGTACAACTCGCCCCGCAGCACGCCGCCGAGATACTGCTCCATGTCGAGCGCGTTGACGACGTCTGCGGTACCGTCGTCCGCCAGATGCACGCGCAGCTCACCGCGGTAGCGCCGGAGCCCGCGAGCCTGCCCGCCGAACCCGACCATGAGCTCCAGCGCCCCGGACGTTTCGGGAACGATGCGCAGCTCCCGAGCCCGGTAGGCGCGACCGGCCAACTCGAGCTGTAGGGGCTTCCACGGGCCGACCTTCGCCCGCGAGCGCGGAAGCGGTCCGGCGGACGACCAGAGCGTTCGCCCCTGGGCGTCGGTGACCCGGTACTTGCTCGTGATGGCCAGCTCGAAGACCGAGACATCGCGCAGCAGGAGCACGCGAATTCGGCGCATGTCGGCGGTGCTTCTGGTGGGGGCAGGTGATCTGGGCTTTCGCGTGGGCTCGGTCTTACAGCTCACGCCGACGACGAGGAGAAAGAGAAGCGCACCGACGCGGACGTACCGGGGAGCGGTTCGAGGGGCTCTGCGTCTCTGACCACAGCTCGCCAACGTCCTCTCCTTGACTGCGGCAAGACTGCACGCGGTGCGGGTGCGGTTCTCGGCCGGGGAGCCTCGTGCGCCTTGTAGCGGCCGGCGCCCTCGCCGGCCGGGCGACCTGCAAGGTGCAGGCCGCTACGACACCCTCCGTCCGTAGCCGGCACTGGCGGTCGTAACCGTCCGGTCTTCGGGTTGGGTGCCACTGGCGGCTTGCCCGCCAGTGCCGGACCACAGCAGACGTACGGGCAGGCAAGCTGCCCCTGGCACCCGAACAACATGCCGTGACGGACCGCTAGTCCTCGAGCTTACGCAGCGACAGACCGTTCTCGCTGAGACGCTGCTTGACTTCGGTGAGCGAGGTCTGGCCGAAATTCTTCGTTCCCAGCAACTCGGCTTCCGTTCGCATTGCGAGTTCGCCCAGACTGTTGATGTTCAATCGCTGCAGGCACTTCCGCGACCGCACCGAGAGCTCGAGTTCGGAAACCGGCTTGCTCAGCACCTCTACGGACGCGTTGGCCGCGATCTTCCGCATCGCTTCCTGCGGGGCCTGGGTCGGCTGATCGCTCGCCTGCCCCAGGTGCAGCCCCTTCAGCCGGAGCATCGCCTTGATCTCGTTGAGCGAGGTCTCCCCGAAGTTCTTGTAGCCCAGCATCTCCTGCTCCGTGATCTTCAGCAGGTCACCGAGCGTGTGGATGTTCATCTGCTTCAGGCAGTTGCGGGCCCGGACCGACAGCTCGAAGTCGCTGACCGCGGTGTCCAGGATTGCGTGGTGCCGCTCGCGGACACGCTCCTGGTCCTCGTCGTAGTACATCGTCAGCGAGCTCTGGGCGTCCCTCAGAAACAAGCGGGCGCGTCTGTGGTTGGGGCTCGACGCGAGGACCCGTTTGCAGCAGTAGGCCGCCTTCTCATACTCGCCGCGGTCCTCGTACAGCACGGCAAGATTGAGCAGGGCATTGCTCTTGGCGTTCGGGCCGGCGACGAGTCTCTCGTACAGATCGAGGGCCTGCTCGTCCTCGCCGCGCCGGTCCAGCAGGCACGCCACGCGGAACGTGGCCCGCTCGTTGCTCGGGTCGAGCTGCACCGCCTCTTCCCATGCCGCCATCTCCCCTTCGAGATCGCCCGCCTCGGCTCGCTCGAGGGCGCGTTGCTCGGCGGCTCGACTGCCCGCCTCGTCCCCCGGTGCCGTCGAAATCTGCTCTTGTGTTTCTTCTATTTCGCTGATCGTAGTCACGGCTCACCTCTTGCGATTGGAACACGGCCACTCCGTGCGAGCACTCACCCGTCCCGCCGCCCCCGCGATGCCCCCGGATCAAATCTGCATCGGAAAAAGACCACGATGGCTCTGCAATGTGCGAAGGTCCCACCTCGCTCGATCACGGCGGAGCCGACCGTACATCGCCGTTCCGCCGCCGGGACCCACACCACCGCGCACCGGACAGAAGGCCCCTGTCGAACGCAGCCCCGCATTATAACGCGCAGCGCGACCCTGGCAACCCCCGCGGGCTGCGCCCGCGAGAGCGGTTGAGCAGGTGATCAGTTGAGCAGGAGAGGGAGGCCCCGATCCCTGCCTCGCTGCCTTGACCCGTGCCGTGAGGCGTTCCTATACTCGGCCGGCCCGGATCGCTCGTAACCTGTTGTCATTGCTAAAGGAACATCGAGTCTGTCTGTCGTTCGGATGGTGGTCAACCCGATCGCAGGGCGCCACGGCCCCCGCGACACGCTCAGCGCGGTGGTGCGGCGGATTCGCGAGCTCGGCTTGGCTGTCGAGGTGGAGCGCACCCGGCAGCCGGGAGACGCCTACGACTGGGCCGCCGGTCTCGATCCGTCGACGCAGGCCGCGGTCGTCGTCGGCGGGGACGGCACCGTCCGGGAGGTCATCGACGGCCTGGCCGGCAATCCTGTTCCGCTCGCCCTGCTGCCCACCGGCACCGAGAACCTGATCGCGAAAGCGTACGGGTTCCGTTTCGACGCCGAGGCGTTGTGCCGGCGCATCCGGTCCGGCACCGCTCGCCGCGTCGACGTGGGTGTGCTCAACGGCCGACACTTCCTGGCCGTCGTGGGGGTCGGGTTCGACGCCGAGGTCGTCGAGCGGCTCCGGGCCGCCCGCACCGGCCACATCACGCACCTGAGCTACTTCTGGCCGCTCTGGCGAACCTTCTGGGAGCACCGGTTCCCGCCGCTCCGCGTCGTCGCCGACGGCGAGACGATCTTCGACGGCCCGGGCCTGGCGTTTGCGGCCAACCTGCCTCAGTACGCCATCGGGCTGCCCATCTGCCCCAACGCTCGAGGCGACGACGGTCTGCTCGACCTCTGCGTGTTCCCCTGCGCCTCGCAGGGCCGGCTGCTCGTCCATTCGGTCCGCACCGTCCTCAAGCGCCACCTCACCCGCGGCGGCGTCATCCACCACAAGTGCCGCTCCGTCCGGATCACCTCGCCCCGGCACGTCCCCGTCGAGGCCGACGGCGACACCGGCGGCGAACTCCCCGCCGACATCACCGTCCACCCCGGGCACGCAACGGTGCTGTGTGAATGAGTAGCGGCGAGCTCCGTGGCACGCCGCCCCTCGTTTCCTTTGTCCCCTGGTCCCTTCGTCCCTCAGTCCCTCAGTCCCTCAGTCCCTTCCCTCCGCCGCTACGGGCACGTGCATGCCGGCCTGGCCGGTAGGCCCTCACCTTGCCAGCCGCCTGTGCCGTCGGGGTTCTTGCCCTCGCCGTCGGCGCCGTTCCAGATCTTGCCGAACA
>CAYMME010000162.1:0-16860 GCA_964391465.1 uncultured Planctomycetales bacterium | reverse complement strand
GGACCACGCCCACACAACATGTAGCGTTAACTGGAGCTAAAGGGATACCCCCTTTTGGACGAAAGGAGGCTTGAGGCGCATAATGAGCACCTGCCGGTGCGGCGCACGGCCGCGACGGGCGACACAGGGCTGGAATCGGAGTCACGCATGCATCGTAGTCAATTGATGTCGCGTCGAGTGTTGATGCAGCGCTTCTGCCGTGGGGCGGCGGGGCTTGCGGTCGTGCGTTGCGGCTTCGGCTGCACGCCCGGCGCACCGCCGTCGTCGCCGGACGGCAACGGATCGGATACGAGTGCGGGCCGACCGATCTTCGACGCCTGCCTCAGTTCGGGCGAGAAGGCCGAGCGAGTCGACCGTGACGCCCAAAGCGCCCAGGTCCTCGCCGTAACCGGCACACCCTCGTTCTTCGTGAATGGAGAGTTGCTGGATCTCCGCGTTGTGCCGACCCTCGCGGATCTCCAGAGCGCCCTGATTGCCAACCCCATCGACTTCCAGACCGAGCCGCTCCTGGCGGTGGCCGACGACGATCACGTCAAGGGCAGCGCGAACGCGCCGGATACCATCATCGAGTACGCCGATTTCGAGTGCTCCGCCTGCGCGAGCTACTTCGCGGCCGTGTACCCGGACGTGATCGCGTCACTCGTGGATACCGGACAAGTCAAGTACGTATTCCGCCACTATCCGTTGCCGCAGCATTTGCATGCCCAATCCGCGTCGGAGGCGTCCGAGTGTGCGGCCGACCAGGGTCAGTTCTTCGCGTACCATGATCTCCTGTTCGCGAACCGGACGGAGCTCGAGCTGGCCGACCTGCAGAGCTATGCAGACGAGCTCGGACTCGGCTGACGGGTCGCGGCCGGTTCGCCGGCGTCAGCGAGTGCGTTCCGTCGTCCTGGGGCCGGGCGCAATCGTGGGCGTGGTCGAAATCGGCGTCTGGCCCACGAATTGCCAGAAGGGGGGGGATACGCCACAGCCGGTCGGCGCCGCGGGTTGCGGCCCCTGCGGGCGCGGCAGGTGTGGGAATTTCCGTGGCCGGCGCGGATTCCGGCGCGACCGGCGGGGGAGAGACGGAACCAGGTTGATCCATGAGGTTGTCGCGTGCTCCCTGCACACCGCGGCAACGCGTCATCGACGGTGCAGGACGCGAGGAGGCACTCCATGAGTAGACGCACGGTGATGATGGACGGCAACGAGGCGGCAGCCTACGTAGCCCACAAGGTCAACGAAGTAATCGCGATCTATCCGATCACTCCCTCATCTCCGATGGGGGAGTGGGCCGACGAGTGGTCCGCCAAGGGCCAGCCGAACATCTGGGGTACGGTTCCGCTTGTTTGCGAGATGCAGAGCGAGGGCGGCGCCGCGGGAGCGGTGCACGGCGCCCTGCAAACCGGGTCGCTGACTACGACGTTCACCGCGTCGCAGGGCCTGCTCCTGATGATCCCCAACATGTTCAAGATCGCCGGGGAGCTGACGCCCGCGGTCTTCCACGTGTCGGCACGGACCGTCGCGACCCACGCCCTGTCGATCTTCGGGGACCACGGTGATGTCATGGCCTGCCGCAGCACCGGATGGGCCATGCTCGCCTCGGGCTCGGTGCAGGAGATCATGGATCTCGCCCTGATTGCCCAGGCGGCCTCGCTGGAATCACGGGTCCCGTTCCTCCATTTCTTCGACGGGTTCCGAAGCTCGCACGAAGTGATGAAGGTGGAACTGCTCGACGAAGACGACATGCGGGCGATGACCGACGACGGGCTGGTCACCGCGCACCGCGACCGGGCTCTCTCGCCCGACCGGCCGGTGATTCGCGGCACGGCCCAGAACCCCGACGTGTTCTTCCAGGCCAGGGAACGCTGCAACCCCTTCTACGACGCGTGCGCGGACATCGTCCAGAAGCAGATGGACCGGTTCGCGGCTCAGGTCGGCCGGCAATACCACCTGTTCGACTACGTCGGTGCCCCGGACGCCGAGCGCGTCATTGTCCTGATGGGCAGTGGAGCGGAAGCCGCTCGGGAAGCCATCGACTACTTCGTCAACAAGGGTGAGAAGGTTGGGGCCGTAATCGTCCGGCTCTACCGTCCGTTCGCGGGTGCCGAATTCCTCAAGGCCCTGCCCGCGAGCACGCGGGCGATCTCCGTGCTCGACCGCACGAAGGAACCGGGGGCCGAGGGTGAGCCGCTGTACAAGGACGTGGTGACCGTGCTCAGCGAGAGCCAAGCCGCCGGCACCCTGCCTACGGCCGGCTTCCCGACCGTCATCGGCGGGCGCTACGGGCTGTCCTCGAAGGAGTTCACGCCCGCCATGGTCAAGGCCGTGCTCGAGAACCTGGACCGCGAGGCGCCTCTGAACCGCTTCACCGTCGGCATCAACGACGACGTGACCCACATGAGCCTCGACTACGACCCGTCGTTCGTGACCGAGGGCGACGACGTGATTCGGTGTCTGTTCTACGGCCTCGGCTCGGACGGCACGGTGGGCGCAAACAAGAACTCGATCAAGATCATCGGCGAGGACACGCCGAACCACGCTCAGGGGTACTTCGTCTACGACTCGAAGAAGGCCGGCTCGGTGACCGTCTCGCACCTGCGATTCGGCCCGCAACCGATCCATTCGACCTACCTGGTGAACTCGGCGAACTTCATCGCCTGCCACCTGTTCTCCTTCCTCGAGAAGTACGACATGCTCGCCCCCGCGGTGGAAGGTGCAACCTTCCTGCTCAGCAGCCCCTACGGCCCCGACGAGGTCTGGGACAAGATGCCCCGACCCGTGCAGGAGCAGATCATCAAGAAGCGGCTGAAGTTCTACGTGATCGACGCCACCAGCGTCGCCCGGGATACGGGCATGGGGGCCCGCATCAACACGATCATGCAGACGTGCTTCTTCGCGATCTCCGGGATCCTCCCGAAGGACGACGCGATCGACGCGATCAAGAACGCGATCAAGAAGACCTACGGGAAGAAGGGCGATCGAATCGTCCAGCAGAACTTCCTCGCCGTGGATCAGGCGGTGGCCAACCTGCACCAGGTGCAAGTGCCGGATGCGGTGACGAGCACGCAGGAGCTGCCACCGGCGGTGCCGGAAGAGGCCCCGGAGTTCGTCCAGGCGTTCACGGCGCCGATCATCGCCGGCAAGGGCGACGATCTTCCGGTGAGTGCGATGCCGGTCGACGGCACGTTCCCGACCGCCACCACCCGTTGGGAGAAGCGGAACATCGCGTTGGAGATCCCCGAGTGGGACGCGGACGTGTGTATTCAGTGCGCCAAGTGCTCGATGGTGTGCCCGCACGGGGCCATTCGCATCAGTATCTACGACGCGGGGGCGCTGGAGAGTGCCCCGCAACACTTCAAGCACGCCGATGCTCGGGGTGCGGAGTTCAAGGGCCTTCAGTGCACCGTGCAGGTCGCTCCGGAAGACTGCACCGGATGCGGAGTCTGCGTGCACGTCTGCCCGGCCAAGAACAAGAAGGAAGCCCGCCTCAAGGCCATCAACATGGTGCCTCAGATCGAGCACCGTGAGGTCGAGCGGGAGAGCTTCGCGTTCTTCCGCTCGATTCCGCCGTACGATCGCACGAAGCTCAAGACCGCGACGGTCAAGGGCTCCCAGTTGCTCGAGCCGCTCTTCGAGTTCTCCGGAGCCTGCTCGGGTTGCGGCGAGACGCCCTACGTCATGCTACTCAGCCAATTGTTCGGCGACCGGGCCCTGATCGCGAACGCGACGGGCTGCTCGTCGATCTACGGCGGTAACCTGCCGACCACACCGTTCACGACGAACGCCGACGGTCGCGGGCCGACGTGGTGCAACTCGCTGTTCGAGGACAACGCCGAGTTCGGCTTTGGCTTCCGCCTCACCATCGACAAGCGGCGCGAGTTCGCCGACGAGTTGCTCGGCAAGTTGGCCGACACGGTGGGCATAGAACTCGTCGAGGGCCTGCGCGGTGCCGACCAGACGAACGAGGCCGGCATCGCCGCCCAGCGGAAGCGGGTGGCCGAGCTGAAGTCCAAGCTCCAGAGCGTCAAGAGCGCCGAGGCTGAGCGTTTGCTGAACATCGCGGACGTGTTGGTGAAGAAGAGCGTATGGGTCCTCGGCGGCGACGGATGGGCTTATGACATCGGATTTGGCGGGCTCGATCACGTGCTGGCCAGCGGTCGCAACGTCAACGTCCTGGTGCTCGACACCGAGGTGTATTCCAACACCGGCGGGCAGATGTCGAAGTCCACTCCGCTGGGGGCGGTCGCGAAGTTCGCCTTCGCGGGCAAGCCGGCCCCCAAGAAGGATCTCGGTCTCATTGCCATGAGCTACGGCAACGTCTACGTGGCGAAGGTGGCGATGGGCTCCAACGACACGCAGACCTGCAAGGCCTTCGTCGAGGCGGACAACTACGACGGCCCGTCGCTCATCCTGGCCTACTCTCACTGCATCGCCCACGGCATCAACATGCGAACGGGCCTGGACACGCAGAAGCAGGCCGTCGCGTGCGGGCACTGGCCGCTGTTCCGATACGACCCGACCCGGACCGAACGCGGCGAGAACCCGCTGCAGCTCGATTCGAGAGCCCCGAAGATCCCCTTCGAGGACTTCGCCTACAAGCAGACGCGATTCAAGATGCTCACCAAGAGCGACCCCGAACGGGCGAAGCGCCTGCTCGCGGAGGCGCAGGCGTCAACGACGGCACGATGGCATCTGTACGAGCAGATGGCCGCCCAGACCGGCGATAACGGGGCGAACGGACAATAGCAGCGCACGCAACGAAAGGAATTCCGATTATGGACCTCTCAACCACCTACATGGGCATGACGCTCAAGAGTCCGCTCGTGATTTCGGCCGGACCGTTGTCGAAAGAGATCAGCAGAATCCGCAAACTCGAGGATCTGGGCGCGTCGGCCGTGATCATGCACTCGATCTTCGAGGAGCAGCTCAAGTATGAAGCCGAGGAACTCGGCCACTTCCTCAGCAGCGGCACGGAGTCGTACGCCGAAGCCCTGAGCTACTTCCCCGAGGCGGACGAATACTCGCTCGGCCCGGAGGAGTACCTCGAGCACGTCGCTCAAGCCAAGGCGGCGGTGGATATTCCGATCATCGGCAGCATCAACGGCGTCTCCGCGGGCGGATGGGTCGACTACGCCCGGCAGATCGAGCAGGCCGGTGCCGACGCCGTGGAGCTGAACGTCTACTTCGTTGCCACCGATCCCGCCTGGAGCGCTGCGGATGTCGAGCACGTGTACATCGATGTTCTCCAGGCCGTCAAGCGTAGCGTGAAGATCCCGGTGGCGATCAAGGTCAGCCCCTTCTTCAGCGCGATGGCCGCAATGGCTCGCCGGCTTGATGACGCCGGGGCCGACGCCCTCGTCCTGTTCAATCGTTTCGTCGAGCCTGAGATCGACCTGGAGAACCTCGAGCTGTCGCCGAAGATGATGTTGACCGGTCCCTACGAGATTCGTCTGCCCATGCGCTGGATCGCGATCCTCCACGGAAAGGTCAAAGCCAGCCTCGCCGCCACGCGGGCGATCTACACGCACGAGGACGTGCTCAAGATGCTCATGGTCGGGGCGGACGTGACCATGCTGTGCTCGGCCCTCCTCAAGAACGGGATCGATCACCTCGCCACGATCGAGGCGGGTATGCGCGAGTGGATGGACGAGCACGAGTACGATTCCGTGACCCTGATGAAGGGGAGCATGAGTCAGGTCTCGTGTCCGGAACCGGCGACCTTCGAGCGGGCCCACTACATGAAGACGCTGCAGAGCTACGTGTAGCCGCAGAAACGCTCGGAACGCGCCTCGCCGTCGGCTCGTGGGCAAACTGGGCCCCGGTCCGATTGAGGCTGGGCTCAGGGAACTGCGCGAAGAAGCAGGTTCCTGCGCGTATATGCTTGACAGATCGTCTTGCCGCCGTACATTTGGGCTGCTGGGGCAAGAAATGGCGCGGTGATTTCGCTGATCGAATCCTGGGCTCTGAAGGAGTCGTGTGGTGAAGGCTGTTGTCCTTGTAGTCCTGACCCTGACGCTCATGGCTGGCGATTGCATGCCGATCGTGGCGGGTACGGCGGCGTTGCAGGGCGTGCAGGTCTTCGTGAATCCAATCGCGGATGCCCTGGGCACCAACATTGCGCAGTTGATCAGCAATGCGTTTCTGCCCTTGTATGATTTGGGGGAAGAAGCGGCGGGGGGATAACGCGGGACGCCGCCGCCGCTGCGCCGCTCGATCCGGACGGGCGACGTGCGTGCCCGAGCGCGCGATGCCGCGAATGCGTGTCGGAGAGAACCGGGCGCGGCGCAGCTTGGCCGTTGTGGCCGGACGGCGGATTGATCACGAGGAGTCCATCGGTGAGATATGTGGTTCTCGTGCTGCTGGCGGTCAGCCTTATGGGTGGATCGTGTGATGCTCAGGTGTTTGCCCCCGCGGGCATCAGTGCCGTGAACACGGTGATCAACGCCCTCGCGAACACCATCGGCGTATTCGCCGCGCAGACGGCGGCGAATGTACTGCTTCCTTTCTTCGAGGGCGGTGTGGACGCGGGGGCGATCTCCTCCGTGGGCTGATTCCCGAGCGCGTCTGGCTGCGCCGATGGATGCACGCGTGATTGCGACCCGTGGAGCGGTTCTGGCGTGCGGACTGGGCGTTGCGGCGGTCGGGCTCGGCATCTCGGCTTGTGTCGGACCGCAGCCGCGTTCCCGGCCTCCGGCCTCCCCGGCATCGCAATCGACGTTGGAGCAAAGCGCGGACTGCCGCGATTGCCACGAACCGTTCCCGAGCGAACCGCTGGCTGCGGTGCACGCGGAGGCGGAGATGGCATGCACCGACTGCCACGGCCCGAGCCGGGCCCACGCGGCCGACGAGCGATCCGAGACGCCGCCCGACGTGGTATTCAAGCCGACCGAGGTTGACGCACTCTGCCGGGAGTGCCATCCCGACCACGATGTGGCTCCGGCGAGGGTGATCCGACGCTGGAGGAAGGTCAAGGCGGAGGGCGAGCGAGAAACGGTCAGCCCGACGCAGGCGCGATGCACCGCGTGCCACGGCAAGCACCGGATGGCACGCGCGAAAGACGAAGCGGGAGGAAACGGACCATGATCGAACTCGGCATGCACACGGACAACTGGCGTACGCTGAGCGGCCCCTTCGAGGCCGGCGTCGAATCGGCGGTCAAGCACAAGCTGCCCTACATCGAGTTCGGCACCATCGACGGACAATACTTCGTGCACGGACTCGGGTACGAGCCGTCGGTCTCGCTGAAGTCGAACCCACGAGCCTTGCGCCGCTACCTGGACGGCAAGGGCATCCGCGTCTCGCAGATCGACGCGGCCTTCCCCCTCATGGGCCCGGACGGGGCCACCTTCGGTGTGCAGTACGTGCAGCAGGCCATCCGCTTCGCCAGCGAGATCGGCTGCCCGTACGTCGACACCACCGACGGGGCCACCAAACCTGCGGGCTACACCGATGCCGAGGTCCTCGAGATCACGCGGCAGAACTACCGGCAGCTTCTGACTTGGGCCGAAGACTATGACGTGACGATCAACATCGAGCCGCACGGGCCGTACACGACCGACCCGGAGATGCTCGGCACGATCCTCGGCTACTTCGAGTCGGAGCACCTCGGCGTCAACTTCGACACCGGGAACAGTTTCATCGCCGGCCGGGATCCGCTCGAGTTCCTGAAGACGTTCCGCAATCGCCTTTCGCACGTGCATGTCAAGGACGTGAGCGCCGAGCTGGCTGCCGCCGTCCGGGGCGAGGAGACGGGTATCGCCACGAGTGCGATCTCGATCGGGGAGGGTGTGAACGCCGACAACATCCGCAAATGCGTCGGGTTCCTCAAGGAGACTTCGTGGGACGGTGTGCTGTCCATCGAATGCGCCGGCCTGGACGAGAACATCCGCGATAGCGTCGCGTTCCTGCGCGGGCTGCTCGAGTAGCGTAGAGTTCGCACACTACCAACGTTCCGAACCGCGCCCGTAAGGAAGCGGCCGGCTTCGTATGATTCTTCGACGTGGGCACTGCCCACCCGGCACGTGGAGGGTCACTCATGAGAGCATCTGTTACGGCTCTGTTGGTCGTTCTGGGCGCGTCCGCCCCGTCGGTCGCCGCGGACGACGCGATTCGCGTTCTGATCGTTACCGGCAACGACCACCCGGCTCACGACTGGCGTGCCACCGCCCCGGTGGTTCGGGAGATCCTCGAAGCCGACTCGCGGTTCGAGGTCCGTACGGTCGACGATCCCGAGTTCCTCGCGTCACCGATCCTGCAGGACTTCGACGTGGTGCTGCTGCACTTCATGAACTGGAAGCAGCCTGATCCGGGGACCGAGGCCCAGTCGAACCTGCACAAGTTCGTCGACGGCGGCAAAGGTTTGTTCGTACTGCACTTCGCGTGCGGCGCGTTCGGGGACTGGCCCGACTATGCGAATCTCGCCGGCCGCGTGTGGGACAAGAAGACCGGCCACGACCCGCGCGGCCCCTTCCGCGTCAATCTCGTCAATACCGACCACCCCGTCACCCGTGGGATGGAGTCGTTCGGCACGGACGACGAGCTCTACATCTGCCTGACCGGCAAGCGGCCAGTCGACCTGCTCGCCAACGCGCGATCCAAGAAGACGGGCAAGGACCACGAGATGGCCTTCGCCTTCGACTACGGCAAGGGCCGCGTGTTCCACACGCCGCTCGGGCATGACGTGAAGGCGATCCGGATGCCGGGCACGGCCGAGCTGATCCGGCGCGGCTGCGCATGGGCGGCCGGAGCCGAGCGCCGCGGCTACGACCCACGGGTAGCCGTCGGGCTCTACGCCTGGGTGCAGAATCGCTCCCAGAAGGGCACGTCTCTGTGGGACGACCTTGACGCCGTTCTCGGCGAGGTGCGAAAGGCGGGATTGCACGCTGTCGAAGGGTTCCTCAACTTCTACTCCACCGAAGAGCGAGCGGAGCGTACCGAGCGACTGCTCCGCAAGCACGGCGTCGTGCTGGCCGGCCTCTACACCGGCGGCGTCTTTCACGAGGAGAAGGCCGCCCACGAGACCATCGAGAACATCATGACCCAGGTCCGGCGGGCGAAGCACTACCCGCAGATGTACATCGACGTGAACCCGTCGCCGCTGCCCAAGGCCAAGCAGAAGACCGACGAGGAACTGGACGTTCAGGCTCGCATGCTCGACCTGCTCGGGGCCAGGCTCCAGATGATGGGCCTGCCGCTCGTCATCCACCAGCACAAGCCGGAGATTCTCCACGAGGCTCGCGAGCACCGCCACAACGTCTCCGCCACCGACGCACGGTACGTGGGGTTCTGCATCGACACGGACTGGGTCTTCCGCGGCGGGCAGGACCCGGTGACGCTGCTCGAGGAGGCGGGCCGGAGAACGTGGGCGCTCCACCTGCGCAGCAGCAAGGACGGCGTCTGGACCGAGACGCTAGGCCCGGGCGACGTGGACTACCCGGCCGTCGCCAAGTACCTCCGACAGATCGAGTTCACCGGCTGGCTGTCGCTCGAACTGGCCAACGAGAAGGACACCAAGGTCACGAGAAGCATCGTCGACAACCACCGCCTCGGCCGCGAGTACGTCGAGTCCGTGTTCCTGAAGCCTGCGAGCAAGGCCGAATCGTCCGAGTAATCGAACACGAGGAGCGGTCCCACGCACCACTTCGAGTGGGAGCGATGATGATGCCGCGTGCGTGGTTGGCGTGGCGGGGCACCGGGCCCGAGCCGCCGGATTCATCCGGCGCGGAAGCCGATCCAACCGGCCGCGCAGCTTGAAAGGACAGGCAATGAACAGCCAAACACGTTTCATCACGGTTTGTGTGGGTGTCTCGATTTGGTTTGCGGTCCTCGGGGTCGGAGGCACCCAGGCCGCTGAGGACGGGTTGAAGGCGTCGCTGCGGTGGATTCCGTTCGCCCCGGCGAGTGACGAGAACGCACGCCTGATCCGCGGCAAGGTCACGAGTCCGGGTCCGGCCGCGGACCTTTCGGCCGAGGTGCGCATTCCCGGCCGCGACCCGGTCCGGGTGTCTCTCGGTCGACTCGAGGCCGGCGAGCGTACCGTCGAGATCGCCGTGCCTGCGGTCAAGCAGGAGACCATGGCGACCGTCGTGCTGCGGGCGGGCAACCTCGTGCATCAGGTGCCCGTGAAGCTGCACGTCGGGCGGAAGTGGCGGTTCTTCCTGGTGCAGAACACACACACGGACATCGGCTACACCGACCGCCCCAGCGTGCTGGCCGCCGCGTTCGTGCGCTTCATCGACGACGCCGTGCAGTTCTGCGCCGACACCGACGACTATCCCGACGACGCCAAGTTCCGCTGGGTGTGCGAGGGCACGTGGGCCGTCGAGTGGTTCCTGCGCGACCGCCCGCCGGCCCGTCGGGAAGAGTTCCTGCGCCGCGTGCGCGAAGGGCGGATCGAGGTGACGGGCCTGCAGATGAACCTCGGCGGCTCGGCCCCCGAGGAGGTCGTGCGACGCTCGCTGCTGCCCATCCGCCGGCTGCGCGAGCAATACGGCATCCCCATTCGCACGGCCATGCAGTGCGACGTGAACGGCTTCCCGTGGGACTTGCCCGAGATGTGCAGCGAGATCGGGATCGAGGCCCTGGCGGCCGGGATCAACGTCACGCGCTCGGTGCCGGTGTTTCCCTTCAACCGCGGCATCACCTGGGAGTCGCCCGGTGGCGGGCAGATGATCGCCTGGCGGGGTGAGCACTACCACTTCGGCAACCAGCGGGGTTTCATCGACAACGTGGACGTTGTGTTGGACAAGCTGCCGCCGGAGCTGCAGCGCTTCGAGGAGCTGGGGTATCCGTATGATGCCCTGTACATCCAGCACGCGGGCTACCACACCGACAACTCTCCGCCGAACGTGAAGGTCTCCGACCTCGTCAAGGAGTGGAACGAGCGTTTCTCCTGGCCGAAGCTGCGGTTCGCGACGTTGTCGGAGTTCATCGATTACGTGAAAGAGAACAAGGCCGACCTGCCCGTGTACCGCAAGGCGTGGCCGGACTGGTGGTGCGACGGGAACGGCTCGGCGGCGCGGCGACTGGGCGTGGTGCGCGAGGCCGAGGAAGGGTTGTTGCGGGCGTCGACGGCCTGGGCAACGGTTCGGGCGGGACGGGCCAAGCAGTTCGCCGACCCCCGCAAGTCGTTCGCGCAAGGGTACGAAGAGGCCGCCATCTACAACGAGCACACGTTCGGGGCATCGAGCAGCATCTCCAGCCCCGGGTCGCTGAACACCCGTACGCAGTGGGGCGAGAAGGCGGCCCGGGCCGAGGGCGCCCAGTGGATCGCGACGCAGCTCGAGGCCTCCGGGCTGGAGGCCATCTGCGCGGAGATCCCGACCGGCGACGAGCCGGTGATCGCCGTGTTCAACATGACCGGTTGGCCCGCGACCGGGCCCGTCATCGCTCGCGTCGGCAAGAACGTCGTGTCCGCGGATCAGCCGTTCCAACTCGTCGACGTGGGTACGGGTAAGGAGGTGCCGGTCCAGTACCTCGGCCAGCGGGCCGACTACCGTCGCTACGCCTTCGTGGCCAAGGACGTGCCGCCGCTGGGCTACCGCACACTTCGCATCCTGCGCGGCAAGAAACCCACCGAAGACAAACCCGCATGCAAGACGACCGGCCCGAGCATCACCAACGGAGTCACCCTCGTTGGCGTGGATCCGGCCACGGGGGCGATTGCGGAGTTGGTCGACTCGCGCGTGGGAAGCAACGTGGTTACCAAGGACGGTCCCTACGGGTTCAACCAGTACATCTACGAGCAGATCATCGACCCGCCGGCGAGCGGGAACATGATGGAGCGGCAGAAGCAGGGTCTGGGGCGAAGGCTCCTCTGGCCGAAGCGCCCGTATGACCCGAAGCGCTGGAAGCGCACGGTGCTGACCAACGTGAAGGTCGAGGCCGGTGCGTCCGGGCCGGTGTTCGGCGAGCTGCGGGTCAGCGGCGATCTGGTCACCGACGGCGCCGTGGCTCGCCCGGGGCTGTCCGGCAAGCATCGCGTCGTGAGCACCATCACGCTGTACCGCGACGTTCCGTTTGTCGCGATCGACAATCGCGTCTACAAGCCGCGGACGACCGAGCCGGAGGCGTGCTACTTCGCCTTTCCGTTCAAGGCCACCGGCGCGATGCGCGTCGACACGAATGGCGGCGTGATGCGGCCGGGTGCGGACCAGGTTCCGGACTCGTCATCCGACTGGCATCAGATCGAGCGCTGGGCCCGCGCGTCCAACTCGGAGTTCGGGGCCGTATGGACGACGCTCGACGCCGCGCTGGTCCAGTTCGGCGGACTGAACATGGGCCACTACGTCGACGGGCTGACGCTGGACAAGCCGGTGGCGTACTCGTTCGCGATGAACAATTACTGGTTCACGAACTTCAAGGCCGCTCAGGGTGGCGAGTTCCGGTTCCGCTACGCGGTCCTCGCCCACCGCGGGCCGGGGCGGGACGTCGACGCAGAGCGGTTCGCCCGACAGCGCGGCGCGCAGCTCCAGGCCTATTGCGTCCACGCGAAGCGCCAAGGCCCACCGCCGGCGTCTGCATCGCTGCTCTCGGTCGAGCCGGACAACCTGTCAGTCGCCGCGGTCAAGGAGACCGAGTTCGAGGACGGAGCGTTGATCGTTCGCGTTCGCGAGAACGAAGGACGTGACACCGACGCGACGCTGCGTTTCGGATCGTTCGTCCGTCCCGTCTCGGCCGCAAGAACGGACGTCTTGGAGAACGCGCGCGACAAGCTGACCGTCGAGGGCTCGACCGTTCGCGCGAAAGCCAAGGCCCTGTCAACAACGAACGTGTTGGTGCGCGTGAAACGCTGAACCAGATTGCGTCGGCTCGTCCCAGCCGAGACGCGACCGTGAGGGAGCGTGATGCCGGCAAAGCCGGCTGTTCTGAAAGCTCAAACATGGCTGCCGTACTGTACGAAACTCGATCTACTGCCGCCCTCATCACGCTGAACCGGCCCGACAAGCGTAACGCACTGAGCCGCACGCTTTTGGGCGAGCTGACCGCCGCGGTCGCCCGGGCCGCTGACGACGCGAGCGTCCGAAGCGTCATCCTGACCGCGACCGGCTCGATGTTCTGCGCCGGGCTCGATCTGGCCGAGGTCGCCGCGGACATCTCCGGCGACCCGTCGATCACCGAGGAGGACATGTCGAATCTGACGCGGCTCTACCAGGCCGTGCAGAGCCTCCCGAAGCCGACGATTGCCGCCGTCAACGGAACGGCCGTCGGGGGTGGTGCGGGGCTGATATCCGTGTGCGACTACGTGCTCCTCGCCGAGGACGCGAAGATCGGCTACCCGGAAGTCAAGCTCGGCCTCACTGCGGCCGTCCTGACGATCTTCCTGCTGCGCCAGGTCGGCGAACGGCAGACCCGCAGGCTGCTGCTCGGCGGTGAGATGATCGACGCCGTCGAGGCCCGCCGGATCGGTCTGGTCAACGAGATCGTCCCGGCCGATCAATTGCTGCCGCGAGCGGAAGCCCTGGCCGCCGAACTGGCCACCGGAGGCCCCGACGCCATCGCCGCCACCAAGAAGCTGCTCGACGAACTCCAGGACCATCGCCTCGAAGAAGACCTGGAGCGAGCAATGGACTCCCACCGCATGATCCGCCTCTCAGAGGAGAGTCGCGAGGGGATCAAGGCCTTCTTCGAAAAGCGAAAGCCGGACTGGGTACCGTGACCGCTCGAGTCGGCTCGATGAATGATCGACAACTGACAACACTTTGCAGGTTGCGCGAGGCGTGCCCGTCCTCATCATTCGTCATTCGTCATTCCGGCATTAGTCATTCGCATCCAACTGGCCGCGGAGACTGGTCGCAATGAGCGAATCTCCATGGGTCGAAGGCCTGACTTTCACGCAGTGCCTTGCGCAAACCGTCGAGCGGTTCGGCGACCGCGACGCCGTGGTGTTCCCGCAGCTCTCGCTGCGCTGGTCGTACGCCGAGTTCGATCGACAGATTGACCGATTCGGGCGGGCGCTGATGGCCGCGGGCGTCGAGGGCGGGGAGCACGTCGGCATCTGGGCCACGAACTGGCCGGCGTGGCTCGTGGCGCAGTTCGCCGTGTCGAAGATCGGTGCGGTGCTGGTCAATATCAACCCGGCCTACCGTCTTGCCGAGTTCAAGTCCGTTCTCGCCCACGCCGACATCAGCACGCTGCTGGTGACGGATACGTTCAAGCACTGCGACTACTTCGATATGGTTGGCCAAGCGGTGCCGGAGTTGGCGGATGCCGAGCCCGGGCAGGTGCACTCTGCGGCGTTCCCCCGGCTTCGCCGCGTGATCTCGATCAAGGACCACGCGGGCAAGGGGATGTACTCGTGGTTCCAGTTCCTGGAGCTGGCCGCGCAGACCGCCCCCGACGCTCTGGCCGAACGGGCCGCGGCCGTCGACTCTGCCGCACCGGTCAACATGCAGTTCACGTCCGGCACGACCGGCTCGCCGAAGGGGGCGATGCTGACGCACCGGAACCTGCTGTTCAACGCGTACCACGTCGGCCGACGGCTGCACCTCACCGAGCAGGACCGTGTGTGCCTACCCGTGCCGCTGTACCACTGCTTCGGGTGCGTGCTGGGGTCGCTGTGCTGCGTGCTGAACGGGGCCGCCATCGTGGTCCCGGCCGAGTCGTTCGAGTCGCTTTCGGTGCTCGAGGCCGTTGCGGGCGAGCGGTGCACCGTGCTCTACGGCGTGCCGACGATGTTCATCAACGTGCTGGCTCACCCGCAGTTCAACGAGTTCGACCTGTCGTCGATGCGTACGGGCATCATGGCGGGCAGCCCCTGTCCGGTGCAGGTGATGCGTCAGGTCGTTGACCGGATCGGGGCCCGCGAGATGACGATCGTTTACGGCCTGACCGAGGCGTCGCCCGCCATCACGCAGACCGACGTGACCGACGACCTGGAGAAGCGCGTCCACACCGTCGGCCGCCCGCTGCCCGGCCTGGAGGTGAAGATCGTCGATCCGGCCACGGGCGAGACGCTCGGCCCGGGGCAGCAGGGCGAGCTGTGCACACGAGGCCACTGCGTGATGGCCGGCTACTACAAGAACCCCGAGGCCACGGCCAAGGTCATCGACGAGGACGGCTGGCTCCACAGCGGCGACCTGGCCATGCAAACCGACGACGGCTTCTACCGCATCACCGGGCGAAGTAAGGACGTCATCATCCGGGGTGGCGAGAACATCTACCCCCGCGAGCTCGAAGAGTTCCTGCACACGCATCCCAAGATCCAGGACGCCCAGATCGTCGGCGTCCCGGACGTCATCTACGGCGAGCAGGTCTCGGCCTGGATCATTTGCAAGGACGGCGAAACGCTGACGATCGACGAAGTGCGCGAGTTTTGCAAGGCCCGGCTCGCCCACTACAAGGTCCCGCGCTACGTCAGCTTCGTCGACAACTACCCGCTCACCGTCACCGGCAAGATCAAGAAGTACGTCCTCCGCGACCAGGCCATAGAGCAGTTCGACCTCCAAGCCGCCGCCCAAACCGAAACGGCATGAAGGCGCCGAACGCGCGAGTACGAGTCCTACGCCGTGCTTCAGGTGTGGCAAGGCGTACCCGAACCGAGACGCGACCGTAAGGGAGCGTGAAGCGTGGCGCCCGCCACGCGCGGTGTCTTCACGAAACCGCAGCACTTCTCGGGTGACTATCCGGTACGAAATCCTTGACATCGACTGGCTGCTTAGCGAGAATCAGCCCAATACCTTCGGCAGCCCGCAAGGGGAAGGGGTAGCGTCGGTGGGGCGGCATCGACGGTTGAAAGCAAGAGGAAGGGTGAACCCATGAACAGACGACAGCTCGCAACGGTGATCGTTGCGTCAGCAATGGCGACTGCGGTCCGGCCGGCCGGAGCGGCGGACGTCCCCTTCGGTCCGCAGTTGGCCATTGCCCCCTCGTCCCACAGGCCCACTTCTGTCTTCGCGGTGGACCTGGACGGTGACGGGGATGCGGACGTGCTTTCCGCATCTCGCTGGGACGACAAGATCGTGTGGTACGAGAACGATGGCGGCTTGCCGCCCACCTTCACCGCGCGGGTGATTTCGACTACCGCCGACTACGCCACGTCTGTCTTTGCGGCGGATGTGGACGGGGACGGGGACGCCGACGTGCTCTCCGCGTCGCGCTGGGACAACAAGATCGCGTGGTACGAGAACGACGGTGGCTCGCCACCCGTGTTCACTGAGTGCGTGATCTCGACCGAAGCCCGATGGGCATTGTCGGTCTTCGCAGCGGACGTCGACGGCGACGGGGACACCGACGTGCTCTCCGCATCGTCAGATGACGACAAGATCGCGTGGTATGAAAACGACGGCGCCTCGCCGCCGAGCTTCACTGAGCGGGTCATCACGAACACCGCCTTGTCGGCTCGGTCGGTCTTCGCGGCGGACGTGGACGGCGACGGGGACACCGACGTGCTCTCCGCGTCGGGCAGTGGGATTGTGTGGTACGAGAGCGACGGCGGTTCACCACCGGCATTCACCGAGCGGGTGATCTCGACCGAGGCCTCGCAGCCCCGGTCCGTCTTTGCGGCGGACGTGGACGGCGACGGGGACACGGACGTGCTCTCCGCGTCTAGACTCGACGACAGAATCGTTTGGTACGAGAACGACGGCGCCTCGCCCCCGGCTTTCGCCGAGCGGGTGATCTCGACCGCGGCCAAGTGGGCCGAGTCTGTCTTCGCGGCGGACTTGGATGGCGACGGGGACACCGACGTGCTCTCCGCGTCGGACGGTGACCACAAGATCGCGTGGTACGAGAACAACGGCGCCTCACCGCCGGTATTCACCGAGCGGGTCATCTCGACCGACGCCGACCACGCCGTGTGTGTCATCGCGGCCGACTTGGACGGCGAAGGCGACACCGACGTCCTAACCGCATCGCAGGAACACGACAACATCACAAGGT
>CAYMME010000161.1:0-16863 GCA_964391465.1 uncultured Planctomycetales bacterium | reverse complement strand
GCCGAAGCCGGGCAAGCGGTCGCGGGGGCGGTCGAAGGAGAAGGAGCCGATTCGGATCATCGTGGTGGGCCCCAACGTCATGATCGAGGCCCCCACCAACCAGCTCAACGAGATCGAGACCCTGATCAGGAGCACGATCGACAAGCCCGAGCGCGAGACGCAGTCCATCAAGCAGTACAAGATCAAAGACGTGGACATGGGCAAGATGGTGACCCAGATCGCCGGGCTGTACCCGAAGATGAAGCTCACGTGGGACGCCAAGGCGAGTCTGCTGATCGTCTCCGGGCCGAACGAGCGGTTCGCTCACATCCAGAAGACGATCCAGGAGATTCAGGAACTGGCCAAGCCGATCCTGCCCGTGACCCAGATCTACATTCCGCAGTTCCTGCAGGCCCAGTCGCTGTCGACTCTCGTCAAGGATCTGCTGCCCACGACGAGCAACCTACGGGGCAAGGTGGCCCGCGGGGCGGTGCTCGAGGCACGAATCGTGCCCGAGCCGCGCACGAACCGGCTGTTCATCTCCGCGCCGCCCGACGAGATGGAGGCGGTGCAGCAGGTCCTCGAGATGCTTGACGTGGAGACGGGCACGGACGATGCGTTCAAGGAGATCCAGCTCAAGAACGTGCCCGTCGAGCAGGTGGCGACCAAGCTCCGCGAGTTCTTCCAGGCCCGCAGCGGCCTGGCCGAGAGCCGCAAGGAGCAGGTCGACGAAGTGCTGATCGTGCCCATGCCGACGACGAACAAACTGCTCATCTCGGCGACCAAGTCGGACTTCGAGCTGGCCCAGGGTCTCGCCAAGGAAATCGACGAGGAGTACCTCACGAAGGAGATCGTCGAGCAGACGTTCCGGCTCGAATACGCGACGGCGAATCAGATCGTGCCCGTTTTGCAGGCGTTCTACACACCCAATGCCGGAAGGGCCAAGCGGTACCAGACGGTGACTGACCAGGAGATGACGTTCAGTACGGCGGGCAACATGATCGTGGTCCGGGCGGCCAAGGACAAGCTCGAGAAGATCGCGGAGCTGATCAAGAAGCTGGACGTTCCGAAGGGCGACGAGAACGAGGTCCGCACCTACATGATGGACGCCATGGCCGCCCAGCAGGCGCAGACCACGCTCCAGCAGTTGATGCAGCAGTGGGAGACCCGGCAGGGCGAGACCAAGCCGATCGTCGTGGCCGATCAGACGGCGAACGTGCTGTTCGTCTCGGCGACGGGGAAGCAGTTCGAGCGGATCGAGGAGCTGGTCGACGTCATGAAGAGTGGGGCAACGGAAGCCCAGATCATCGTTCGCCAGTTCCGGCTCGTGCACGCCCAAGCGAGTCAGTTGGCGCCGATGCTGCAGCAGTTGCTCAACGCGACGGCCGAGCAGAAGCTCAAGGGCATGCGGCGGCGGAGTGGCGGTCAGACCGTCACCGTGACGGCGGAGCAGCGGGGCAACCGGCTGATCGTGGCCGCCCCGGGTCCGTTGATGGAGGAGGCCGAGCGCCTCATCAACGAGCTGGACGACGAGATCGACGAGTCGGAGTTCCTCGAGCGCCGCATCTTCATCATCCAGTACGTCTCGCCGGGCGAAGTCACGTCCGCCTTGAACGCCTTCTTCCTGCCGCAAGGGGCCCGGCGCAGCGCGGCCGTGCAGGACGTCAACTTCGTCTCCACCGGCACTTCGGTGATCGTCGAAGCGCCGAGGACGCGGATGGCCGCGATCGCGAAGCTGATCACCGACCTCGACTCGGCCGAGTCGGCGAACGAGATCCGCACGTACAAGGTCGAGGGCGCGGATGTTCAGACGATGGCCGGCACGCTCACGCAGATGCTCAACGCCCAGATGCAGGGCAAGCGCGGGCGCGCGGCGCAGCAGCGCATCACGATCACCGGCGATCCGACTTCGGAGATGCTCCTGGTCTCGGCCCCGACCGAGCGGTTCGACGACGTGGAAGGCCTGATCGAGAAGCTGAAGCAAGGGGCGGCGTTGGTACAGACCGTCATCCGGCACTTCCCGCTGGAGCACGCCCAGGCGTCTCAGCTCGTGTCGATTGTCCAGCCGCTGCTGCAAGCGCGGGCGGCCGAGTTGTTGGGAGGCAAGAAGATGCGCGGCCGGAGTCAGCCGGTCACGGTCACGCCGGAGCTGCGGGGCAACCGCCTGGTGATCGCGGCACCGAGCGCGCTGATGGAAGAGGTCGAGCAGCTCATCCAGGAGCTGGACGGCGAGATTGACGAGTCGGCCCTTCACGATCGGAAGATCTTCACGCTGCAATACGCGACGCCATCGGAGGTAGTGCAGGCGTTGCAGATGTTCTTCGTGCCGCAGGGATCGAAGCGCAACGCCGCGGTGCAGGACGTCCTGTTCGTGTCCACGCAGACTTCGGTCATCGTCGAGGCCCCGAAGAAGCGAATGCCGGCGATCGAGGGGCTCATCGAAGAGCTGGATTCGGTCGAGAAGGCGAACGAGATTCGCACCTACAAGCTCGATGGCGTCGAGGTTCAGCAGGTGGCGAACACGCTCACCCAGATGCTCAACGCGCAGATGGCGGGTAAGCGTGGCCGTGCGGCGCAGCAGCGCATCACGATCACCGGCGATCCGACCACGGAGATGCTCTTCGTCTCGGCCCCGTCCGAGCGGTTCAAGGACGTGGAGGAGCTGATCGAGAAGATCAAGGAGGGCGCGTCGCAGGTGCAGACCATCATCCGGCACTTCGTGCTGGAGAACGCCCAGGCCAGCCAGCTCGTGTCCGTCGTCACGCCGCTACTTCAGGCGCGGGCTCAGGAGTTGATGAAGGGCAAGCGAACGCGCCGTCAAGGGCAGCAGGTGACGGTCACGCCGGAGGCGCGGGGCAACCGCCTGGTGATCGCCGCGCCGACGGTAGTGATGGAAGAGGCCGAGCAGCTCATCAACGAGCTGGACGGCGAGATCGACGAGTCGGCGTTCCACGACCGGAAGATCTTCACCCTGCAATACGCGACGCCGTCGGAGGTCGTGCAGGCGCTGCAAACGTTCTTCGTGCCGCAAGGGTCCAAGCGCAACGCGGCCGTGCAGGACGTGCTGTTCGTGTCCACGCCGACGTCGGTCGTGGTCGAGGCCCCCAAGACCCGGATGCCGGCGATCGAGGCGCTCATTCAGGATCTGGACTCGGTCGAGAAAACCAACGAGATTCGCACGTACAAGCTCGAGGGCGTCGAGGTGCAGCAGGTGGCCAACACGCTCACGCAGATGCTCAACGCGCAAACGCAGGCCCAGCGCGGGCGGGCGGCGCAGCAGCGGATCACGATCACCGGCGATCCGGCCACGGAGATGCTGTTCGTTTCGGCCCCGTCCGAGCGGTTCAAGGACGTGGAGGAGCTGATCGAGAAGATCAAGGAGGGCGCGTCGGAGGTGCAAACGGTCGTCCGGCACTTCATTCTGGAGAACGCGCAGGCCACGCAGTTGGTGCAGATGATCACGTCGATGCTCCAGTCCCGGGCAGAGGAACTGCTGCAAGGCAAGCGGCGCCGGGGCCGCGGGGCTCCGGTCACGGTGAACGCTGACGAACGGGCGAATCGGCTCGTGATCGCCGCCCCGTTGCAGCTCATGGAGGAGGCCGAGGAGCTGATCAAGCAGCTCGACGACGAGATCGACGAGTCGATCAACCACACGCGCCAGATCTTCCAGCTCAGGTACGCGGCGCCGTCGGAGGTGGTCCAGGCGCTGCAGACGTTCTTCGTGCCGCAGGGCCGTCAACGCGGGGCGGCGACGCTGGACGTGCGTTTCATCGCGACGCAGACCGCGGTTGTCGTCGACGCGCCGAAGGTCAAGATGCCGGCGATCGAGGCGCTCATCACCGATCTCGATAGCGAGGACGTCCGGAACGACATCCGGTCGTACACGTTTGCCGAGGGCGACGTGGCGAAGATCGCCCAGACGCTGACGCAACTGGTCAACGCCAGGGGCGGCGGGCGCAACCAGGCGGCCCAGCAGATCAACATCGCGTCGGAGCCGTCGTCGCGGATGATCTTCGTGTCCGCGCCGAAGGAGCGGTTCGTCGAGATCGAGGGGCTGCTCGAGCAGGTCAAGGAAGGGCTGATCACGTCGACCACGACGGTGCGGTACTTCACGCTCGAGAACGCGGACGCGGAAGAGTTGACCCAACTGATTCAGCCGATGCTCGATGCCAAGGCCAAGGAGCTTCAGCCGCCGGGGGCGAGGACCGGCTACACCGTGGTGGTCACGCCCGAGGAACGCAACAACCGGCTGGTCGTTTCGGCCCCGGGCGAGGTGCTCGAAGTGGCCGACGCCATGATCCAGGAGCTGGACAACCCGACCGAGCCCGACGACAGCGTGATGCTGATCGTCGAGCTGACCAAGGGGAATGCGGTCGAGATCGCCGGCGTGGTGCAGCAAACGCTCGCTGCCACCGCCGGCCGCGGAACGCCGAGTGTGAGCAAGACCAGCGGCAGGCGGGGCAAGAAGAGCAAGAAGGCGGCGACCCCGGCCGCGGCCGGCACCGTCGGCTCGGGCCGCAAGCAGGTGACGCTCGTACCCTCGGAGGGTAACAACTCCATCGTCCTGACCGGCCACCCGGAGGAGGTGGAGAGGGCCCACGACCTGATCAAGGAGCTTGACGACACCGCCACACCCAAGACGGGCATCATCAAGATCTACCGGGTCGAAGAGGGTCTCGATGTGGACGAGATCGCCGACTTGGTCATCGCCATCCTTGGCGGTGCCGGCGGAGCGGGCGAAGAGGGGGGCCGCGGCGGTGATGACGGGTTGGATGATTGGGGTGACGATTGGAGCAGCGGTTGGAGTTCGACCTCGGTGAAGCAGGCGGCCGGCATGGTCATCTCCACCGACTACGACGAGAGCACGATGCTCGTCTCGGCGGCGCCGGACCAGCACGCGATCATCGACGACGTGATCAAGCACAAGTCCGATCTGGTCGAGCGCGATGACCAGGGAAACCCCATCGAAGATGACATGTTCATGCCCAGGGACGCGGAGTTCCTCACGATCACCGACCAGACCAAGGTCGCCGACGCCGAGGAGATTGTGTACCTGTTGTCCGACGTGATGTACCAACTCGGCGGCTGGGACGACGCGCCGTCGGTGCAGGTGCTGCCGTACTCCGACCAGATCATGATCTCGGGCGGCAAGCGGCAGTTGCGCGAGCAGGCGCAGGACTACCTGGATCGAATCGTCAAGAAGTACCGGCCGCGTCCGCGGATCATGATCGTGCGTCCGCCGGAAGGGCTCAGCGGCGAGGAAGCGGCGCTGCGGATGGAGCAAACGGCGCGCATGATGTACGGCGAGAAGGGGCAGTTCTTCCAGGTACTCCGGCCGCGGGCCAAGACGGCGCGAGAGTACCAGCGCTCGCTGGTCGAGGAAGTCCAGGCCAAGCCGCGGACTGAGCGGCGGACCATCAACGGTCGGAACGGAGCTGCGATTCCGTCCGATCGGGTTCGGCCGAAACGCACGAAGCTGAATCCTTGCGTCCTGGACCATTCGCTGGTGGAGATCCGCGCCGCCCTCGCGGGCATGGCGTGGGAGCAGGCGAAGGTCGAGCCGGCCGAGTCAGCCGAAGAGGAGGCGCCGGTCTCCGATGAGGCGGCGAAACTCGTCGCCGAGATTCTCGCAGACGAAGAAAAAGAGAAAGCACCCGCCACGCGCCCGGCGCCGAAGGCATCGTTCTTCGAGCAGATCAACCCGATCTTCGGCGGAAGCCTGCCCACGGACGCCGAGGTCGTCGAGGCGCCTCCGGCACTGGCCGAGCTTCCCGAAGGGGCGGACCCGCTCCAACTCATGATGGGTGTGTCGCGGGAGCAGCTCGAGGCCGCGGGGCTTCCGCTCGTCGTCTACGATCCCGACCGCAACGTCTTCATCGTCCGCGGCAGCAAGGACGCGATGGAGGACTTCGACGTCCTGATGATGGCGCTCGAGGAGCAGATGTCGGATCTGCCCGAGCTGCCGGATATCCGCGTGCTGCGGTGCGAGTACATCAGCGTCGACACGGCCAAGATCGTCATCGAGACCATGTTCAACGGTCCGAAGGCGAAGGTCACACCCAAGACTCCCGAACAGAAGAAGAAGGAAGCGGAGGAGAAGAAGAAAGCCGCGGCCGCAGCCAAGGAGGAGGAGAAGAAGGGTGAGGAAGAGGATGACGGCGAAGGTCGCGGGCGAGGCACGGGTCGCGGTGGGGGCATGCGGGGCATGCTCGAGGAAGCAATGCGGGCAGGTCAGCAGGGCGGTCGGGCCGGCTCCGTGCCCGGCGGCGGACGCGTGCTCGTGCACGCCAGCCCGCGGGACCGAACGATCATCGTGCGGGCCAAGACCGACGACTTCCCGCCCATCATCGAGTTGCTGGCGAAGATCGACGTTCCGCAGCGGGCCGTGAGCACGATGCAGGTGTATCAGCTCGAGCGCGTGCAGGTCGAAGAGGCGGAGCGGATTCTCAAGTCCGTTCTCGGCTTGGAGGAGAAGCCGAAGGCCAAGACACCGGCCAAGGGTGCCCCGCAGCAGCAGGCGCAGGACCAGACTCAGCAGATCAAGTCATTGCAGGCCCAGGTCGAATCGCTGGCCGGGCGGGGCTTGACCGAGGCCGACGAGATCGTCATCACCTCCGACGCGGCGACGAATCGCCTCTTTGTCGCGGCTCCGCCGGAGATTCATGAGGAGATCATCGCCAAGTTCATCGAGGACATCGACAACAAGGACGTCGACACCGTCGAGATCCAGGACCGCGAGATTCTGTATGCCGAGATCGATGACGTGGTGCTGGCGTTGCAGGAGATCGTCGGGCAGGGCAAGGGCAAGGGCGCAAGGAGGAAGGGCGACCCGGCGGGCCCGCGCGATTTCGGCGACGTCATCATCACCGGTGACACCCGGACCAATCGCATCATCATGAAGGGCCTGACGAGCGATCTGCGAAAGCTCGAGCCGTTGCTCGAGAAGCTTGACGTGGAGTTGGACGGCGACGAGGGCGAGGTGCAGTTGTATACGCTGACCGCCGCCGATGCCACGACGATGGCCAAGACGCTGAACGCGATGTATCCGGAGAAGGACGCCAAGGGCGATCCGCGGGTGCTGGTCTCGGCCGACGGGCCGACCAACACGCTGTTGGTCAAGGCCGCGTCGAAGCTCCGTGACGAGATCGCCGAGCAGATCGACGAGATGGAGATGGGGGCGGCCGCGGGTCGGCAGCCGCAAACCATTACGGTCCTGCAGGCCGACGCCGAGGTGCTGGCCGAACTGCTCACCGAGTCGTTCGGCGGCACGGGAAAGGGCAAGGACGACCGCGTGCGGATCGTCGGGTCCAACAAGACGCTCCTGGTGACGGCGCCGCCGGAGGTGTTCGTCCAGATCAAGACCATGGCCGCCGAACTCGACCAGCCGGAGATGGACATCGGTGTGAAGCTCGTGCCGCTCGAACACGCCGAGGCCACCGAAGCGGCCGAGCAGATGATGGATCTCATGACGCAGTTGATCCAGACCCAGGGCCGGGGCAAGAAGGGCGAAGGCTTGCCGCAACTGGCCATCACTCCCGACACGAGGACCAACTCGATCATCGTGGCCGGCGACCCGGTCGCGCTGATGATGATCGATCAGGTCAAAGCCACGGTGGACGTGCCGCCGGGCGACGTGCCGCCGAGCGTCGATCTCGTGGAGGTGAACGAAGGCACGGACGTGCTGGCGCTGGTGGAGATGGTCGAGCAGGCGATCAACGAGGGTGAGCAGCAACGGGCGCAGGCCCAGCAGGGCTACAAGCCGAAGCTCGTGACGCTCCGAGGCGATCAACCGCGGAAGATGGTGCTCGTTTCCGGGTCACCGTCGAAGTTCGAGGAGGTCCGAAGGCTGATCGAGGCGGTGCAGGGTCCGCCGGATACGACCTATGAGACGCGCATCATCGACATTGGGGACATCGCTCCGGCCGACCTGGAGCATGTGCTGAACTTGTTGCTGTATCCGGAAGGTGGGGGACCGGCCGGTGCCGGGGCGAGTGCTTCGCCTCGGCGGAGCTCGGGCCGGCCGAGCACCAGCGTTCGGCGCACGAGCAGCGGCGGTTCGCGGTCCAGGGCGCGATCGTCAACCCCGTCGAGAGGCTCGCGTGTGAACCGGGCGTCGAGGGGATCCACGAGCCGGACGAGGTCGTCCGCCCCGTCGCGCGGCAGTCGCGGCACGAGTGTACGCAACAGGAGCAGGGGGGCCGCTCCCAAAGCGGCGCCGGCGCGCAAGTGAAGAACAACCGACCGCGCGTCCGAATCGGACAGGCGGAAGTAAAGGATTGACGTGATGCTCAGCGAGTGGGTGATCCTGATCAGCGTAGTGGCCACGGCCGCGAGCGGTGCGGCCGCAGAGGCGGCGAAGCCACCACCGGCGACCCAGAAGGCGAAGCCGGCGGCGACGCAGCCGACCACACGTCCCGCGGCCACGCCCAAGGCAGCACCGGCACCGCCGGCAGCGGCCAAGAAGGCGAAGCCTGCGGCGACACAGCCGACGAAGCCTCCCGCGGCCACGCCCAAGGCGGCGCCGGCACCACCGGCGGCGGCGAAGAAGGCCAAGCCTGCGGCGACACCGCCGGCGAAGGCTCCCGCAGCAAAGCCCAAGGCAGCGCCGGCCCCACCGGCAGCAGCCAAGAAGGCGAAGCCGGCAGGGAAGAAACCGGCTGC
Organism: uncultured Planctomycetales bacterium; assembly: GCA_964391465.1. Classification (GTDB taxonomy): domain Bacteria; phylum Planctomycetota; class Phycisphaerae; order UBA1845; family CAYMME01; genus CAYMME01. The sequence goes on along the minus strand of CAYMME010000161.1, from coordinate 8,223 downwards.
GCCACCTGCCGCGAAACCGAAAGCAGCACCGGTGACGGTGAAGCAGGCCAAGCCGGTAGCGAAGAAGCCGGTGCCTCCGCCCGCCGTGAAGCCGAAAGCAGCACCGGCGCCACCCGCACCGGTCGAGAAGGCCAAGCCTGCGACGAAGAAGCCGACGGCGGCCCCGGCCGCGCAGCCGGGGGCTGCGTTCACGGTGCCGGAACGTCGCCTTCGTGCGTTGCTTGCCGAGCGCGGGGGGGCGCGGATCAAGCTTCCGCCGGAGCTCTACCGGAAGGTCGCGGCGGTCGCGACCCAGTCGGCCGCGACCTCGCAGCCGGCCATGGATCGCCCGCCGGCACGGGCCATGGAGGAACTCCAACTCTCCGGGGCGGAGGTGCAGTTCGAGATCATCGGCAACAAGCTGGTCCTTCGCGGGGATAGCAAGGATCTCAACCAGTTGGAGCGCTTCATCGACGACGTAGGTCAGGATCTGCCGCGTCCGGAAATCGAAATGGTCCCGTTGCCCCTCAACGTGTCGGCCGAAGAGATTGCGCCGATCGTCGAAGACATCTTCAACCGCATCGCCAGCCCCACGGCCCGGCCCGAGGACAGGGTCAACGTGGTGGCCGAGCCGCGATCGAACTCGCTGATACTCGGGGTGGTCGCCGACCAGCTCGACTCGGTCATGAAAGTGATCGACATGATCGCGAAGGCTGAGGTCTTCCCCGACGAATCGTCGGTGCAGTTGGTCGAGTTGAAGCACATCAACCCCGACGAAGCCAGGCAGTTGTTGCTGCAGTACCTGAGCACGATCCAGGGTGCTCGCGGTGCGGCCGCCCAGCAAGCGATCGAAGAGCGCATCAAGATCGAGACTGTGCCGCGTTTCAATCAGCTCATGATCTCGGCTTCCCCCGCGGACATCGATCGCGTCATGGACCTGCTGGAGGAATGGATCGACGTACCGCCGGACGAGAAGGGTGGGGCGTTGGCGGACATGCTGATGATCCGGCTGGAGAACACCGAGGCCGAGGATCTGGTCCTGGTGCTGGAGGAGATCATCCAGGCCGGCCAAGCGGCTCGTGGGGGTAACGCCGGGGCGCAGGACATGCGCAAGGCGCTGTCCGAGCAGATCCGGCGGCTGCGGGTGATCACGACCACCGCCGATCCGCAATCGGCGCTGCCCGAGTTGGACCTGGAGAAGCCCATCCGGCTCGTGGCCGAGCCCAACACCAATTCGGTGCTGATCGGCTCGACGGAGGAGAATCTCCGGGCGATGGAAGAGGTGGTCCGTCTGCTCGACTCGGTGCCGATCGCGCCGGCGGTGCAGGTGCGGATCTTCATGCTCGAAAACGCCGACGCCGACGCGGTCGTCGAGTTGCTCAAGACGATGTTCGACGAGGGCAAGGCGCTGCCGCTGAGGCCGGGGGAGCGTCCGGCCGAGCTGACACCGGCGGTACCCGCGGGGCCTGAGGGCATGGGAATCGTCCAGCAGGTCGGCATCGCGGCCGACACGCGGACCAACGCGGTCATCGTATCCGGCAAGGCCGAGTCGATTGCCCTGGCCGAGACCGTGGTGCTGCAGCTCGATCAGGAAGGGATGAAGCTCAAGCACCCGCTGCACCTGATCGAAGTCGAGCATGCCAGTGCTCAGGAACTCGTCGCGACCATCCAGGAGTTGCTGACGCAGCGCGAGACGCTCACGCAAGGCAAGGGCGACAACGCGGCCGCGCTCGAGAAGGTGTTCGTCATCGCCGACATGCGCAGCAACTCGATCCTGATCTCGGCCAAGGAGGACAACTACAAGGAGATCGTCGATCTCGTCCAGAAGCTGGACTCGGCCCGGGACGTGATGGGCGAGATCCGGATCATCACGCTGGACAAGACGCAGGCGTCCGACCTCGAGACGAAGATCGTGAAGCTCTGGACCGACCGGGCGAACATGATCAGCGGTGGCACGTCGACGTCGCGCGAGCTGCCGGTGATCGTCTCCGACACCCGGAGCAACGCCCTGGTAATCGCGTCGAGCAAGAGCGACTTCGAGTCGATCCAGAAGCTGGTGAAGCAACTCGAGGATCAGCCGCTGGCCCCGATCGCCGACATCCGCATCATTCAGTTGAAGAACAACGACGCGTCCGTGGTCGGGCCGATGCTCCAACAGCTCATGCAGGAGAGAATGCAGCAGCGGTACCAGCAGGGGCAGACCGAGCAGCCGTCCGACCGCGTGGCCATCGCCGCCGACGCAGCGAACAACCTGCTCGTGATCGCCAGTTCGCAGGAGAACTTCGACTTGCTCGACAAGCTTGCGAAGAGGCTCGATGCATCTCCGCTCGCGGATCGCGAGGTCAAGGTCGTCGTGCTGAAGCACGCCGACGCGACCCAGTTGTCGCAGACGGTCACGAACCTGTTCACGGCCGGCTTGCAGCGATCGGAGGGGATCTCTCCCCCCAGCCCGGTCAAGGCAGAGCTGGAGAAGGTCAGCATCGTGGCGGACATGCGGGCCAACGCCTTGCTGATTTCGGCGAACAAGACCAACTACGCGATCGTGGATAAGCTGATCAAGCAGCTCGACGTGGACGGGGTGGGCCTCGATCACCCGATCAACATCATCACGGTAGAGAACGCCAGCGCCACGGACCTGGTCACAACAATCGAGCAGCTCATGACCGAGCGCCAGCAACGAATCGCCGCGCGGGAGGGGCAGCCCGCGGCGGATCTCGATGCGGTGTTCGTCTCTGCCGACGTGCGCAGCAACTCGATCATCATCTCGGCCAAGGAGGACAACTACAAAGAGATTGCCGAGCTGGTGCAGAAGCTCGACGGTGCGCCCGACCGGATGGGTGAGATCCGCATCATCACGCTCGATAAGACCCAGGCGGCCGACCTGGCCGAGAAGATCGAGCAGATGTGGCAGGAGCGGATCCAGCAGTTGACGCAGGGTGCCAAGGGCGGAAAGCAGGACGAGCCGGTGATCTTCGCCGACACGCGCAGCAACGCTCTGGTAATCGCGTCGAGCAAGAGTGACTTCGAGGCCATCCAGAAGCTGGTGGAGAAACTGGAGAAGGCGCCGATTGCGGACGCGGCCAGGATTCGCGTCATCAAGCTGAACCACAACGACGCGTCCACCGTCGGTCCGATGCTTCAGCAGTTCTTCGAGGAGCGGCTGCAAAACAAGATTACCAAGGGGCAGGAGGAGCAGCCGTCGGATCGCGTGGCCATTGCCACCGATGCGGGCAACAACCTGCTGCTGGTGGCGTGCTCGCCGGAGAACTTCGAGCTGATGAAGGAGCTGGTCGAGCCGCTGGACGCTTCGCCGGAGCTCAAGGGTGCGGTCGAGACCTTCATGCTCGAGAACGCGGACGCCGAGCAACTGGCTCAGACGCTCGAGGATCTGTTCTCGGAGGGCGTGGTGACGAAGAACCCGCTCGCGGCGGAGGGGCCGCTGGGGCAGGCCATGACCAAGGTCACGATCGTTCCCGACACGCGGGCCAACGCGCTGATCATCTCGGCCAGCGAGGAGTACCTGGAGCTGACGCGCAGCCTGATCAACGAACTCGACGGGATCGGCGTGCCGCGCATCTACGAGAACATGAAACTGATTCAGGTGCAGCACTCCGACGCCCTCCGGCTCCAGGGCATGCTCGAAGAGCTGTTCGACCGTGCCGGCAGCGGCGGTGGGGCGAATGTCGACATCCGCACGCAGATTGTGGCCGACGATCGCACGAACACGCTGATTCTGTGGGGCTCGCGGGCGGGTGTGGCTCGTGCGGAGGAGATGATTCGCAAGCTCGACATCGAGGACCCGACCGAGACTTCCACATTCGTGGTGTATCCGCTCACGGACGCCTCGGCCCAGAAGGCCGGACCGATGCTTCAGGAGCTGTTCGAGAACCGGCAGGGTGCGGGCGGCGGTGGTCAGGGTGAGCGCACCCCGATCAACATTCTGCCCGACGAAGGATCGAACAGCCTGGTGGTCTCCGCCTCGATGGAGGACCATCGGTTGCTCGAAGGGCTGCTGAACGATCTCGACAAGCCGTCGACGTTCTCCACGCAGATGCACTTCATCCCGCTCGCGAAGGCCAAGGCCGAGGTCCTGGCCGACACCCTCAGCGAGTTGATCGAGGAGCGACTGCGGGCGCAGGGTGGCGGGGGCGGCGGTGCGAGTGGCACGAGCATCTCCATCGCCCCTGAGACGCGGACGAACTCGATCATTGTCTGGGCTACGCCGAGCGACTTCGAGGAGATCAAGGAAGTCGTCTCGAAGCTCGACAACATCACGCCCGATCGGAAGGTGGAGATGCGTCTGTTCCGTCTGCGGAACAGCCTGGCCGAGGATCTGGCCATGATGCTGATCGACCACCTCCAGGCGGCCGGGACCGGCACTACGGTGACCAACGTCGACGGCGGGGGCGGCGGTGGCGGCGGTCGTGGCGACGACGAGCAGGCCGTTCTGATCCGCATCCAGGTGGTGAATCCGGTTACGGGAGAGCTGGAGGAACGCACCATGCTCCGGCAGGACATCACCGTCACGCCGGACGCCAAGTCCAACACGTTGATGGTCACGGCCCCGACGGACAGCATCGACATGCTTGAGAGCCTGATTCGGACGCTGGACGAGATCGACCCGCTGACCGCCCAGATCCACGTGTTCGTGCTGCGGAACTCCAGCGCCGAGGAAATGAAGACGCAGCTCGAGGAGTTGTTCCAGGTCGGTGACTTCCGTCCCGAAGATGACCGTCAGCGGCAGATCCTGGGCCTTGGCGGCGGCGGTATCGCCTTGACCGGCGGCGTCGCCGGTGAAGGCATCGTGACGGGCAAGGACGAGATCACGTTCACGACGGACGTTCGGACCAACGCGGTGATCGCGGCCGGGACGGAGGCCCAACTGCGGGTCGTGTCCGAGATGATCGAGCAGCTCGACAGCATCGAGATCGAGGACCGCCTCAACAGCGTGATCACCATCAAGTACAACGAAGCCCCGTTGATCCAGGACGCGATCTCCTCGTTCATCGACGAGGAGGTGACGCGTCTGGAGCGGGCGGGCGAGAACCAGGCCGTTCAGCGCCTGGTCGAGCGCGAAGTCACGGTCGTCGCCCAGGAGGAGACCAACCGACTCCTGCTGTCGGTGAGTCCGCGCTACGAGTCGCAGGTCATGGAGATGATCCGGCAGCTCGATCAGCCGCCGCCGATGGTGATGATCGATCTCCTGCTCGTCGAGGTGTCGCTGAACGAGGACCTGGAGTTCGGCATGGAGTTCGCCCTTCAGGATCTGCTGTTCAGTGAGCGTGCGTTCGTCAACAGCAACGGTGTGCTCCAGGGCTCGGAGTTTGACTTCGTGGGCGGGACGGATGTCGGCGCCTCGGGGTCGGGAGCGCTGGGCGGCTTCTCGTTCACGATCACAGGGGAGGATTTCAACTTCCTGCTGCGAACGCTCAAGGCGGAAAGCCGGCTGGAGGTTCTGTCGAACCCGCAGATCATGGCCCAGGACGGCAAGGAGGCCAACATCACCATCGGTGAGAACGTGCCCTTCGTGAGAAACGTGAACGTGCTCGACACCGGGCAGGTGCAGTCCAGCGTCGAGTACGAGGAGATCGGGATCATCCTCAACGTGACGCCGCACATCAACCCCGACGGCTTTGTCAACATGGAGCTCGCTCCCGAGGTTTCGCAGATCACGGACTCGAACGTGACGATCACCGAGGGATTCACCGCACCGATCTTCTCGAATCGCTCGGCGGACACGCAGGTGACGATTAAGGACGGCGAGACGGTGGTGATCGGAGGCTTGATCACTACGCAGCACGATGAGCGCGAGAACAAGGTGCCGATCCTCGGCGACATGCCCGGGATCGGCCCGCTCTTCCGGGCCACGAGTATGTCGCGTCGCCGGCAGGAGCTCCTGTGGATCATCACGCCGCACGTGGTGCGTGGGTCCGACGACGGGCGCGATCTGTCCGAGCAGGTCATCGTCGAGGACACGCCCTCCATCGACGAGCACATGCGGGACAATCCGCTGTTCGAGCGTCTCCAGCGCAAGCCGGGTGATCAGATAAAGGGCGTGCCCATCGATCTGATGCAGGGAAGCGGGAACGGAAACGATCGGGACGCCGGGGCGGCTTCGGGCGAGCCGGCCCAGGCCGACGAAGACGTGTACGCACCCTCCCCCGATGTGTACGGGCCGCCCCGACCGGCGAACGTGACCGTCAGCCCCGCTGACGGCAGTGTCGGGGCCCAGATGGTCGGTCCCGAGAACTACGAACAGTACCTCAAGCAGCGGCGCTAAGTGATGCTGAACCGACGGACAGAACGCTGGGTCGAACGGCGCTGGGGCGGGATTCCCATTTCGCCCCGTGGCCGGCGGGCGCTCGCACACCTCGGCGTGCGAGAAGAGATTCTGGCACGAGCGATTCGCACACAAGTATGCGCGGCGATCCTCTGCGGGTTCGGCGTGGCCGGCTGCACGGCTCCGGAGGGCGGGACAGGCTTCGCGGCGAAGTCAGCCAAGCCTGTCGACGTCCGATCGGTGGGCGTCAGCGACAACATCGTGCAGATCGTGAAGTTCTGGCCGCGCGAGCCTTGGGTCCGCTTCCGCAGAGACATCGCACCGGCGGTGGACGGCATCAGGACGGCGTCGGTGTTTCTGGTTGACGGTGCGACTCGGAAGGGCATGTTCGGCGATGGCACGATCATCGTCGACATGTATCAGATCGAGGCGGACGAGGAAGGATACGAAGTCGCCGAGAAGGTTTACACATGGTCGTTCGACGCCGAAGAGGCGATGCCGTTCCGTTCGAGGAAGCGGACGGTACAGGGGTGGGGGTACCAGCTTCGGCTGCATTGGGAGGACCTCGATCTGGCCGGACAGGAGATCGAGTTGCGGATTTCGTTCCGGCGGCTGGATGGACAGGTCGTCAACAGCAGCGGTCAGCGGTTCCGCGTGCCTGCGGCTCGGGCGCGCCGGCGGAGAGCGAACGTTGCCGCCGTGCCGCGAGCCGCTCCGCCCAAGCCTTCGCCGACGCGACGCGCACCGGGTGGTTCCGTCCGGTCCGCGTCGCCCGCAAGGCCGACGGGCACGTCTGCTCCGGCCACCCGCCCGGCTCGCGTAGGGCCCGCATCGCGACCCGCTATCGTCCCACGAACCAAGGGATCGTAGTACCCTTTGCCACTGATGCGTGTCGGTTCCCCAGTGTTCGCAAGCTGCCGCGACGGATGGCGTACCCGCCCGCTACCGTCACGGGCCAATTGCCCGCGGTTGCGTTTCGGATCGACACCGGCACCGTGTAGTGCTACGTGGGCTTGTCCGCCCGGTACTTGATCACGCGGACCTTCTCGAGCGTCACGAGTCCCTCGCGCACCATCTCGTCGATGCGGGGAAGCAGTTCGTCGATCTTCTCTCTGCTGTCGACGATCTCGATGACGATGGGCAAGTCGTCGGAGAGGCGCAGCACCTTGGCGGTGTGCAGCCGGCTGTGGGCACCGAAACCCATCGGGCCCCGGAGCACGGTCGCCCCGGCCAGGTGCAACTCGCGAGCCTTGACGACGATGGCTTCGTAGAGCGGCTTGCTCCCCCACCGGTCGCTCTCCCCGAGAAAGATCCGCAGCAGATAGCCGTCTTCGGGAATCTTCATCGCTGCTACGCTCCGAACGAGTACTGGCCGAGCCGGTATCCGAGCCATACGGCGATCAACCCGAACGCGGTGCTGACGAGGACGTTGACGACCGCCCGCAGCACGTCGCCGTCGTTGGTCAGGGTGAACGTTTCCCAGCCAAAAGTCGAGAACGTCGTGAAACCGCCGAGGACACCGACGAACATGGCTACCCGGTACTCCTCGCGGATCAGGTGCGGCCCGGCCACGATCGCTCCGAGCAGACCGATCAGAAAGCACCCGAGCACGTTGACGGAAAACGTACCGACGGGGAAGGTGCCGCCGCTCAGCCGCTGCACCCAACCTGCGATCAGGTACCGAAGAACCGAACCGATGCCGCCTCCCGCGGCGATCCAGAGCAACTTGACCATCATGTCTCCGCGTCGAATGTCCAATGACGAAGGACGAATGACGAAAGAATGACCAATGACGAAGCCCGAATGCTCGGTGTGCGGCGTTTGAGACGCACGGCCTCGCCAAGCCTTGCCGTGGTCGTGGCACGCCTTCGGTCGCAGCGTGGCCACCCGGCTCGTTCGTCATTCGACACTAGTGTAGTGTCTCAGGCAGACTGCATTCTTTCCGAACCGCGACCGTGAGGGAG
>CAYMME010000160.1:0-16878 GCA_964391465.1 uncultured Planctomycetales bacterium | reverse complement strand
GAGATGTTTGAGCCACCTGAACATCGCCGCTCCTACACCGTTCCCGGGGGAATCAATTTCACGCGCGTCAACGCCGTTGCCGGATTGCTGCCCGCTCGCTTGCTCGCGAGATACTTGTCCGCCTCGATCTGGTCCTTCAGCGAGTGCTGCTTCGTGCGAACACCGTCCACCTCGGCCGACTCCGGCCCCTCGGCGTTCTCCTTGATGGTGTCCTTCAGGTCGTCGGGCATCGGATTCCTCCGGTTGTTCGTTGACCCGCCTTCGCGCCGGACCTGCATGCAGGTCCGCGGCTTCGGCGGGTCATTAGCCGGGCGCCTGTCCGCCGTAGCCCGAAGGGCGAAGGCGGGAAGCCATGAAAAAAGGCCGCACGAGGGTACGGCCCCGTACGGCCTTCAATCTCATCGGCATCGGCTCGGGTGATCAGCCCAAGCCGTCGCCCGGTTTCATTTGTCTATGATATTCTTACACGGTATTCATTCGCGGGCAAAGGATTTCCCCTGAGAGAGCAAGATCGTTACGCATCTAGAACTTGCAGACGTAAGTCGGTGTCGCCGGCAGGCTGAACGGCGAGCACCAGCCGCGGTGTGCGGGTACAACGTGCCCGGGTTCCAGTACGTCTCGCCGTGCGACAAGTGCGAGGAGGACGACGGGCATTGCTACCTGGGGTGCCCGTACAACGACAAGTGGCAGCAGCGGAACCCGTGCGACGACTGCGAGGGGAAGAAGTGCAAGACCTGCAAGTACCTCGCCAAGAAGCGCCAGCTCACCACGCGGCAACAACCCACCGCCGCGTCCTAGCCCCGCCCCAGTTCCCACTCAATAACGGATGGACGTACCGGGACAAGCCCAGTACGCCCATCTTCCGCTCGACCTCTGCATTCAAAACGAATGGCAGCTCTATTCTCTCTTCATCTTACCGCTCCATGCTTGCTGTGTGTAGATGACTCGGGAATGCCGCCCGCGCAATCACGCAATGTATCTGCTCACTGCCCCGCCGTCTTGCGACACTCGCTATTTCCGCGCCCCGTGTTTGCGGAGGAGTTCGACGATGTCCTTGTGCCCGCTCATGGCCGCCGCGCCCAACGGCGTCTGACCGGAAAAACGATTCGTCGCGTTGACGTTGGCGCCCTTCGCAATGAGCAGCTCTGAGATTTCCTTGTGCCCGATGATGGCCGCATCGTTCAACGGCGTCTCACCGGAAAAACCACCCGTCGCGTTGATGTTTGCGCCCTTCGCAATGAGCAGCTCCGCGATGTCCTTGTGGCCCTTCTCCACCGCGCGGTACAACGGCGTCCGGCCGCGGTTAAACGCCGCGCTCGACCATCGGCAGATATCTTGATAGTTCACGTCGGCGCCGCTGGCCACCAGCAACTTCACCACCTCCAACTGGCCATGTTCCACGGCACGCATGAGCACACTCATCTCTTCAACTGGATTAAGTTCACCTTTCTCGTCGGCTGCAGACGGATCGCATGCCAAAATGGCTCCGACTTCATCTGCGTCACCCTCCTTGGCCGCTTTGAAGATGTTTCCGTGTTTTGGCATTAGCTTGGTATCGCGGCCCATCAGAGGCCAAGCCAAAGCTATGCGCAACCCGCCGCGATCTGTCCGCTTCCACGACAAGCCGAAATGGGACCGATTTGCCGCTCTGCTGGCGTTCCCATATGAAGCGTAGCTACCGCCTCGGATGACCACATAGTCGCTTAAGCTTCCCCAAGGACCCTTCGGGTCCTGCGCTGGTGACCTTCTGTAGTAATCGGCCGCAAAGTAGTCCTGGCACAATTCAGCTACATTCCCGTGCATGTCATGAAGCCCCCAGTTGTTGGGCTTCTTCTGCCCGATTGTGTGGGTGCGTTTCCTAGAGTTCTCGTCATGCCAGCAGTATCTGGACAATTCTTCCCTGTCGTCACCGAAACAGTACAGGGTTTCAGCGCCTGCCCTGCAGGCATACTCCCACTCGGCTTCAGTTGGCAGTCGGAATACGTACCCCTTGGGCAATCCTGGTCTTTGCTGATTCAGCTTCTCCAAGAACTCTTGGCTCTCCTGTCGCGATACCATCTCGACCGGGTTGCGAGGCGATTCTCTGAAGTGACTGGGGTTCTTGCCCATGACTTGCGAGTACTGCTCTTGAGTCACCTCATACTTGCCCAGGTAGAACGGACGACTGATCAGAATCCGGTGAACAGGTTTGCTGTTCTCACTGGCACTCGATCCCATCATGAACTCGCCAGCCGGGATGAGGACTAACTCCATCTTCACCCCGGTACCAAGATCGACGGTCTTCTCAACCGGCACCCCCAGAGCGGCCGCAGTTTCTCTTTGCCGCTGCTTCGCCTCTTCGGCGTGAAAAGGCCACTTGGTGTAGACCTTGTACTTCTCGGGTGTGGCCTCGGCGGGCTTTTCTCTTGCGATTGTGATCTGTTGGCAGTCCACCCACACGTCAGCATCGGAGTCACGGGCAGCGTTAACGAGAATTGTCAGACGGTTCTTTCCGGGCTTCAACTGAACCAAATCGTCCGTATAGTCGTTCTTGGCATAGAAGACCACAGCCTTGGCTGAGAACCTGTCTTTTGTCGCTACTTTGACGCGAAAAGTCTCGGCATCTACGCGAGAGCCGTCAACAAGAGGAAATTCAGCCCCTTCTTTTGTGACGCCATACAAGGTGTACTCTGGGAAAAGGCCGGATCCAACATCTCCGTTCTCTGACTCGGCCCACTTCTCCGCGATTTTCTTCCATTTAATGAAGGCAGTCTGGCCCGCATACCGGACCTTGGTGTAGTTGTGGTAGGCGCCGAACTTGTTATCAAGCAGGGTGATAACGTTTTCCTGTCCTGGTAAGTTGGGATCCGCGACGTAGAGCTTGCCGGCCTCTGCCTTGTAGACAATCATCATATGCCCAGATTCTGATCCGGACATCGCGATCCCCTGGGGCCGTTTCGTGAGCATAATGGCGTAGACGAAGGCGTCGTAGATGCTCGCGTCTCCCACGAACGAGGAAGCCAAGTAGAGCGGAACCGCTGACAATGCCGAGTCTTCGCACTGCACAGCGGATACCAGCCGCAGAGCCAGACGGTCGTCCTGCCAAAGACCTCGGAAGCCCTGATCGTACAGGCCGTGAAGCCGCGGCTCACCCTTGCCAGCCTTTTCGCTATAGTACCACATCGCCGAGGCACTCATGCCGTTACACACGCCCTTTGGCGAGGCATAGGTGTTGGGATTGGGCATCTGCCAATCGTCCGTTCCAGGCCTGAACCCGGAGTCGAAGGATCCACGCAGAAGCGCTTTCTTGATGCTGCTGACCACCAACGATGAACAGTGCCTGGTTGCCACGGTCACCTCGTCCCTGCCAGAAGCAAGCAGTGGCATCCCTTCAAGCGTACCCGTACTCGGGCGGTAGAAGAAGGCCATCGCGAACTCGTCTTCGGGGACCTTGACGGGGATGGTCACGACCATCGGCTTGTCGGAGTATTCCCCTCCATTCTCCACCGTTACCAGGGGCGAAACCGGGTTGAAGTCCTTGCCGAACGTGTGTGACTTGATGGGAGCGCTGGACACGTTGAACTCCCGTCGAGAGTCGAACGCACGGTCTGGCACCTCAATTCTGAAACCATGAAGGGGATGGCCGGGCTTGTCAACAAGGACAGAGCCACCAGACAAGGGAATCGTCTTTACTGTCACCTGAACGGCGTCGCCAGTTACGATCCCGCCGACCGGTTGACGGGGTACTGACGTAACTGATGGACATACAGTAAGGACCATGATTGACGCAACAACTACAATGGCTGAAAGCGCCGCGACCAATAGTCCTTTCTGAAATCTTTTCACGGTATGCTCCTCCATAAATGTGAAACCGGCTCAAGAACACTGAATACCGGCGATAGGAGCGTAGGGCAAAGGCCAACCGTCACTCTTCGCCGTTCTCGCCACTCGCTGTCGCCATGGATGCAGTTGCCCGCCCTGGCTCTCGGAAACGCCGAAACAGATGCCCACCGAAGGCGACAGCGCCTAAGGCCGGGACCTCCACCAAGAACCCGATGGCGTAGGCTGCGAGGCTGCCCTGGATCGCTGAACAACCGACTACATTGAACAACGTGTAGAAGACAAGAAACGTAAGGCTTGCTGCACCCACTTGAATCCACCAATACCCACGGCGAGCTTCGAAATTGCTCTTCGCATGGGACTCCCAGCCGGTCACGGGTATCTGGCATTCACGGTCGAGCTCCTCATCGATCTCCGCAAGGTAGTTCGCCAAGTCCCGGATACCCAAAAGATCATTCAGGAGAAGCAGCCCCAGGCCAAGCACACATAGACAGCCGGCGAAGCCCAAGGCGAAAATCTTGGTCTTCAAGACGGTGATCATCAGCGCCACGAGCGCGGTGACACCGAAGGCGAGTATCTTATGACGTGCTTCGAACCGCATCTGCAGCTCCTGCCGTAGAAGCTCGTACCGCTTCAGAAGCACATCCACCTGCTCTCTTGAAAGACCGCTCATCTTATGTGTTTCGGGCACCCCGAAGGCCATCGTTGTTGACAAGAACTCCGCCGGCAGCCCGCCGGGCTGCCTATTCTACCACCCGGTGCAGAGCGATTTCCGGCTCGCGGTCCGGTCAATCTGCGGCTCGCGCATGCGATGAACCCGTACCCGTGCGCAGGGAGTTGCATCAGTGTCCGCCTTCCTGTTCCCACGTCGTAATTCGCTTGCCGCAATTCCGGCACTCCCTTCTGCGGACAATTCTGCCCCCGAAAGCACGGCGGGTGTAAAGCACGCGCAAGTGCCTGCATCCGCACTTCCGGCATTCCAAGCCACGAATGGCATTATCTGCTCCTGCCGATGAGGCGTCAAGTGCTTTCCGGCTCACGTCAATGGCTCCTCAGATCAGCTTGTGAGTACCGCTTCCGCCCGCGTGACGACCGAGCCGCCTCGGCGCCGGGCAACGGGATGCTCTCGTAAGACGCCGCGGCGGCGCAGCCGACGAGGCAGTCGAACCAGTGGTTGTCAGGTCGCTCCGGGCGCTGGCGCCATTCTTGCACCTGGCGCCCGTGGCCGAACGTCGTGACGTATGTCTCCGAACCCGCCACGTGCTCGGCGAACAGATGATGGTCGGTTCGACTTCGCTCACCGCAGGCGACCGACTTCTTGCCGAACAACGTCAGCGCGCCGGGGTCGCCCGGCGCAACGGCCAGGTGTCCGTGGACGAAGCTCTTCCACCAGTTCACGTCGACGCAGATGTGCGGGAACTCCGCCGTGCCGCGCACGTTGGGGATGTACCAGTTCGCCCCGAGCGTCCAGCCCGGACGCCGCTGATACATCGAGATCGGCTTCGATCCCGCCCGCAGCCCCACGCCCTTCGAGAGCATCATGGCCGACCCGCCGACCTTGTGTTTGACCGCCGCGACAACGCCGGGCTTGTAGCCCATGTCCACGAACAGCCGCTCGATCCGAAGCACCCCAGCGCCGCCAGCCTTCGGCCACGAACGCTGAAGCAGGTCCGTGACGATCTTCTCGAGGCCCGCCTGGATCGCGCCTTCCTCGCCCACGCCCTGGAACGCCCGCCCCATCGTCTTCCGCGCGTTGGCCAGCGTGAAAAACGACCGGGCCTGGTCGGGGAACGTGCCGTAGTCGACGACGAACCCGGTGAAGTCCTGCTGCCAGGCGCAGACGCAGTAGAACAGGAGCTCCTTGTGCACGTCGATGAACGCGGTCAGCTTGGTGCAGGCCAGAGGCACCTCGCCGCGCTTTCGGCCGTTGAACCGCTCCGACACCTGCTGCGGCGTGAGCATCACGGCCTCGGACTCCTGTTTCGACGCCGGCTCGTTCTGGTATTCCGCCTCGAACGCCTCTTCGCCCATGTCGCAGCGCAGGTTCACCGCGTGCTGGACCGCGGAGATCTCGTCCTCGTTGAACCGCGCCGACCACGCGGCCTTGGCGCCTTCGTCCATCTCGGCGCGATGCTGGCGGTAGAACTCCGTGGCCTCCCTGCCGCCGTGCCCTTGGCGCAGGCTCTCCTCGCGCATGACGCGGTACTGGTCCCACAGCTTCTCGTTCTTCGGCCAGGTATAGATGAGGCGCGTGCACTCGCCCTGCCACTGCGGGCACTTCTGCCGGTCGAGGACATAGTCGGCGAGGTCGTCCTCATACATCTTGGTGCAGGCGAGGAACGCGGCGATCTTCTCGCCCGGGCCGGCCATGCCGAGCACATCGCCCTGGAGCAGGTCGAGCCGGTACTTCGTCTGCGACGGCGACCGCGCCGACTCGCGCGTCTGCGGGTCGTCGAGCAGGACGAGCGACGGCCGGACGATGCTGCCGTCCATCCGCGTGTGCTGCTGCCCGCGCATGTTCGAGTCGAGACTGGTCACCGTGATAATCGAACTGCTCGACGGCGACTGATCGAGGCCCCGGCCCCGCAGCGTCTCCGGCAACTGCTCCCCGGTGACCGTGGGGAAGACGAGCTTGTCCGCGGCCCAGGTGCAGTAGGTTAGTTCGCCATCAATGTGCTGGCCGATCTGTTTCCGGGCGTTGTTGCGAAGGCTCCAGAGCGGATGGAGCGCTTCCGGGAAGTCGGCCCGCAGGTCGTTGCACTCCGGCGACAGGATAGATTTCCGAATGTTGGAGAGCAGTTCGGTCGCGCGTGGTTGTGACGCCCCGATCAGGCAGACGAACTGCCGGGAGCCGGTGAGCACCGCCCAGAGCGCCGCGAGCCGTGCCAGCGTGGTCTTGCCGCTGCCCCGAGGCATGGCGAACGCGAACAGACCGCCTTCCAAGATGCAACGCTCCATCTTCGCGATGACCCGGAGGTGATCGTCCGACCACGGGCGGTAGAAGACGCGGGGGAAATATGTCTCGCAGAAGACTCGCAGTCTGGCGCAGGTGGCCTCTCGACGATCCGGGTCGGCAATGTCGGGTATCGGGCCGATGTCTTGGCCGGCAAGCGCCTTCAGGCGATTGCGCTCGGCTTCACGGCGCTTCCGTTCCTCGTAGGTCATCGGGCCGCGCTTGGGCTGATGGTATTCGGCGGCCAGCCACTTCACGTATCGGAGCAGGTGGACGGCCTTGCCGTCGCCGATCCGGAAGCCGGCCTTGTTCATCTGCCGGTGCAGCGTGGCGGCCGACACCACGATCCCGAGCGGGGTCGAGTTGAGGAGGCGCACGGCCTCGGTCGGCGTCAGCCTCTGGACGTCAAGTGCCATCGGCGTTCCTCATCTCCCGGTTGAGCCAGGCGGCGTAGTGGACGAGGTTGACCGTGCCGTCCGGGTTCGTCGGCGCACCGGCGTCGATGTCAGTCCGGAGCATATCTTCTGATATGCCAAGGGCTTGGGCCGCGTCTTCGGGCCGGAGCGCCGCCGGGTTCAGTTGTTGGGCGTTGTCGCCGGACATCGCAAATCCTCGCAGCGGGTTCCTTCGAAAAACATCTTTTGGCGGACGTAACTATCGAACACACACAGACATGCGTCTTGGCAGATTCCGGGGATTCCCCTTCCCAATGCGCAGTTATGATGGCTTAATGTAGGTGGCGTTGGAGACGTAAGACATTGGTAATAAGGAGGATAGAGATGCGAAAGGCGAAGAAGACGAGGACGCGGAAGATGGTCGGATACGCCCTGAAGCACGTATGGACGGGCACCTGGTGGACGGGCTGTGAATGGGCGCGGGGCAAGGCCAACGCGAAGGTCTACCGGACCTGGCAGCAGGCCGACCGGGCGAACGACGCCCGCCGCCGCGAACTCGCCGCCGCGGGCCGGAGCTGGCACGTAGCCGAGTGCGAAGTGTACGCATGAAAGGAGGTGAGACGAATGGCGAGGAAGACGAACGCGATGGTCGGGTACTCGGGCGAGATGAAGGACATCCTGCGAGACGTGCTCCGCGACAACCTGTCGCCCGAGGCGGTGGCCGCGATTGCGGGCTGCCTGACCCCGGCCGTCGGCAAGCGAGACAAGGTCGCCCGCGAGGTGGCCTGGTTCCGCGGGTTCCTGATTGAGATGCTCGGCGCGGACGAGTTCGACCGGATGTGCGACGAGCGAACCTGGTGAAAGGAGGTGGTGAATATGCAGTGGAGGCGCGAAGACATCTCGGTAGTCCGCAAGGTCGCGGACGAGATGTGGGAGAGCGACGAGGAGCACATCGTGCCGGGTTGGGACCCGGACCATCTCGGCGAACGCGAGGTGGCCGCCCGTACGGCGGCGATGGCGGTCCTCGGGTCGCTCGACCCGGACAGCGGAGTCCGGGTTCCGGAGCGGGCGCTCGGTGCGCTGCTCCGTTATGTCGTGGACGTGATTGAGCCGTAGGCTCGGAAAGGAGACGTGGCAATGGCTAGGAAGCAGAGCAAGAAGCAGGGCAGCAAGGTGGCAAAGAAGACGCGGAAGCCCGCCGCGAAGAAGATGGCGCCCAAGCCAAAGGCGCCGGGCAAGCCGGCGCGTAAGCACGCGGGCGACAAGATGGGCGGCCTCGATGCAGCAGCGCAGGTGCTGGCCGAGGCGGGCGAGCCGCTCGACACCAAGACTATGGTCGCGCGGATGCTCGACAAGGGCCTCTGGCAGACCAAGGGCAAGACGCCGGCGGCGACCATCTACGCCGCCATCATCCGGGAGATTGCCAAGAAGGGCGATGCCTCGCGCTTCTGCAAGGTCGACCGCGGGAAGTTCGCTCTCGCCAAGTAGCATCATCCCACCTCCACGAGAACGCCAGCTCCGGCTGGCGTTCTCTCCGGCGATTCAGCAGTTGTATAGCTTGTGGTGCGCGCTATAATTGCTCTCCACTGACGCAACGAGCGAGAACCGAGATGAAACAGACGCGGAAGATTATGATCCGTGACCGGGTCTTCGCACTTGATGATCTTAGAAGGATCGCATCGGTCTTTGAAAAGCAGTGTCAGCTTGCAGAGAAGTCCGGCCACGATGCTGACATCGAATACTACGTGGAGTTCTCGGACAACACGTCGGTCGAGAGTGATTCCACAGAGGTGTTGGATGATGACGTGCTCACAAGAACGGGAAGACCCGTCAGAATACGCTTCGATTTCCGCAACTGGAAGCTGAAGCGCTATCTGTCTTTCTCGGTCGTCCATGGGGATTCATCCTGTTATGGTAACGAGGCATCCGCAAGCGCGAACGAAGCACCTTGGGTGAAGGAGAATTTCCTTTCGCTAAAGGAGGCCATCGAGATAGCCAAGCCACAGAGGCTCTGGCCCAGAAGACACAAGACTCTCCTGCTGATCCTCATCGCTCTCGGAGTGGGTTGTCTTATCCGTCTCTTCTGGCGGACGGTTTTCGGGGTGGTGATCTGGGCTCTGGACACACGCAGTGTGATTAGACCACTACCGGAGGACTCACCACTGCGGATTCTGGTCGTGCAGTCCTTCCCCATAGTTCTTCTTCTCGACTGGCTATTTCACTGGGCGATCGGCTTCATGGTCTTCGCTTTCGAGATCCGATCCTGGTTCTTGAGCCTTTGGCCCAGCATTGAGTTGGACATCGGACCGGACCATCTGAAGACGGAAAGAACACGGCGCAAGCGCTTGACTACCATAGTGGTACTGATCGTGCTTCCCATCGCGCTGAGCGCAGTGCATGACGTCATTCAGCATCTCCTGCCGTAACTTGTGCTCCTACCCTGCTAGGTCGCTGATAGACGTTCCGTTTTCTGCCCCGTGAACTGCTCGTACCGCTGCACGATGACATCGCAGTAGAGCGGATCGAGCTCCATCAGGTACGCCCGACGGCCCGTCTGCTCCGCACCGATGAGGGTCGAGCCACTGCCGCCGAACAGGTCGAGCACGTTTTCACCCGCACGCGACGAGTACTGCATCGCCCGCACCGCCAGCTCGACCGGCTTCTCGGTTAAATGTTCCATCTTCTGCGGCGGGACCTTCTTGATGTGCCAGAGATCCGTCGCGTTGTTCGGGCCAAAGAACTCGTGGCCGGCGCCTTCCCGCCAACCGTAGAACGCAATCTCGAACGCACCCATGAAATCTTTCCGCGTCAGGACCGGATGCTGCTTGTCCCAGATGATGCCCTGGCTGAAGTACAAGCCGGCCTCCTTCAGGCGCGGCGGGTAATTGCCGAGATTTGCGTAGCCGCCCCAGATGTAGAACGACCGGCCCGGCGCCAGCACGCGGGCCATCTGGCCGAACCAGGCGCGGAGCATCTCGATGAACTCCTCGTCCGACACGAAGTCGCCCTCGAGCGGACGATCCTTCGCCCGCATCTTCCGCTTGGCCCTCTTGGGGTCGGTGACGCCGCGTGCCACGTCGAACGACTGGTGGTGCATCTTCTTCGACAGGTCGGGGTGCGAGCTCTGGCCGGCGGCAATGGCCGTGCTCGAACGCGGCTCGACCTTCACGTTGTACGGCGGGTCGGTATTGACCAGGTGGATCGCCGCGCCGTCGAGGAGCCGATCGACATCCTCGGTCTTGCCGGCGTCACCGCAGAGCAGGCGGTGGTTGCCGAGCACCCACAGGTCGCCGGGCTGGGTGGTGGCTTTGTCCGGCGGCTCCGGCACATCATCCGGGTCGGTCAATCCGTCCTGAACCTCGCCGTCGAGGAGCTTGGCCAGCTCGTCCTGGTCGAAGCCGAGCAGCCCGAGGTCGACGTCCATCGCCTGGAGGTCGGCCAACTCGATTGGCAGCAGGTCAAGATTCCATTCCGCGAGCTCGGCCAGCTTGTTGTCCGCAACACGGTACGCCCGGACCTGCTCCGGCGTCAGGCCGGTTGCCACGTGGACCGGCACTTTCTTCAAGCCGAGCTTCTGCGCCGCCTTCCAGCGCGTGTGGCCGACGATGATGATGTTCTGCTCGTCGATCACGATCGGCTGCCGGAACCCGAACTCCTTGATGCTGGCCGCCACAGCGTCCACAGCGGCGTCATTGATGCGCGGGTTCTGCTCGTAGGGCCGTAAGTCATTGATGTTCAACTGCTTGACCTGCATCGCTGTTCTCCACAGAGCATTCTTTCACCTGAAAGAAAGAAAAACCTATCGCCTGACCGTTCCCGCCGCACTCGACGGCCTCGATTCGCCAGGAAGTACCTATCAGATGCTATATCATCACGCATATTCCGCTCCGTCGGTCCTGTCGCCCCGTGTTGGCCCACGTCGCGTCCGGGGCGCGAGGGTCGAGCGAACCCTCGGCCTTGGCGGCCCGGATAGCCCACGGGCGAACACGGGCGACGTGGGGCGCACCTGTGCCCAGGCGATTTCCCTAGCCGCCGGTTCCGGGATCGCCCCGTCCACGACGCAGATGGCCACACGTTCCTCGTACTCGTAGCGCTGGTCCTTGCTGAGGCCGCGCATCCGGTAGCGTTCAATGGCGTTCATCAGTCATTCCTTCCGAGGACTGCGCGGAGACTCCGGAGGTTGTGGATATTGTTTCACCCGGCTCTACGTCCCGGGCGCGCGCCCGCGCACGCGTAAAGCTATTGAACGAATATCCGGAATATCCGACCTGTGTTCTAACTGGTGTCATTTCAATCCTTTCTGACTCGGATATTCGCAAAACGAATATCCGCGAATCTCCGACTAATCTCCGACCTCACGCCCGATCCGTTCCAGGTGGTAGAGCGACTGGTTGCCTGAAGCCGCCCGACGGATGAACCACTTACCGACCGGCATGTTCATGTGCCGTCCCAGCATCCTTCCGAACGCCACGTTGACGGCGCCCGTGGTTCGCTTGGCGAAGATATGTGCGAAGAGCTCGTGCTCCTGGGCAAGTGAGCGAAGGCTCTTCGGGTCCACGCTGCCCGGCCCGAACCGTTCGTGCCAAAGTTCGACGAACGCTTCCATCTCGGCGCCTTTCGGGTCCGCCTGCCGGCGCCAGTCCGCCTCGTTGGTGCGCCAGTCGTTCAGGCCGTTGACCTTGAGGATGCCGCCGACAATCTCCGACCAATTCTCGAAGCCGCCGAGGCGGTTCGGATGCGCCGGCCGGCCCGCGGCAAGCCAGTTCTCAATCAGGCCAAGAAGGCACTCGATCACGACCCGTCGCCGTTCACGGACATAGGCGCGAATGTCGGGGTGCTGGAAGTCTGAGCGCGTCTCCGGATGGGCCGACGTCGGCTCGATCATCACCGGTACGATGCGCTTGGCGACCTCGCCCGAGGCCTGCACGTTGTTGCCCGTACCGACGACGGTCAGGTTGTTCCGGAGCTTGACGGTCCGCGAGAAGCCGAGGATGCGACCGCCGAGGATGTGCGACGTGAGCAGGCTCGAGAGAGACTGCGAGTCGATGTAGTGCGGCAGGTTGTCGAGGTGAAGCAGCGTGTCGCCCTGGATCAGCGCGGCGATGATGCGCTTCTCGCGTTCCTCTTCGCGCTCGGTGATCTGCATCGACGCGATCTCGTCGCGCCCGATGAGCACGCCGCCCAGGACTTCGTTCACCAGCTTGGACTTCCCGGTGCGTTCGAGCGGCGAGTTGATGAGGTGCATCGGACGATTGCCGTCGAGCGCAGGAGCGACGATCGGCGTCAGCAGCAGGCCGCAGAAGTTCTGCCGGTCCGCCTCGGTCTTGAACGGGAAGTCCACGACCAGGTCGTGAAGCACGTTGTGGATCACCTCGCAGTCCGTCTCAGGGACGAGGCACTTGAGGTCCTCCGGTTCGTCGTAGTAGAGGCCATCGTGCCAGCCGGGCGGGATGCGCGTGAAGCCACGGCCGTAGACCGGGTAGGAAACCATCAACTCGAGCTCGCGGATGTGCGGGGCCTGCTGCGCGTGTGCGATGACGAGTCCGGCCGCGTCCTTAGTGCAGGCCTGGTAGATGAGCACTTGTTCCTTCGACTGGCGGCTCTTGACCCACTTGCCGAGCTTGGCGTGGCCGTCCACGACGAGGCGCATCCGGTCGGGCGCGAACTCGACCCACTTCCGCTTCCCGGCGGGTCCGAGTATCTCACCGGGGATGAAGTCCTTCCGATAGACCGCGTCTGCCGGCAGCGCGGCCAGCACCTGGGCGGCGAACGTCGCCGTCGACTGTTCGGTGTACGTCCCGTCCCCGTCCACGTGCGGGCCAGGCGTCAGGATGTAGTCCCGCCGGGCCGATGCCTGGTGCGGCAGCGGTCTCTCCTCGACATGGCGGGGCTTCCGGATGCCCGCCTCGATGCCCGATCGGATGGTTGCCTCGATCTCCTTGGGTTCAAGACCAACGGACTCAGCGGCGCTTCGCAGCGCGGCTTCGACTTCCGAGCGGTCGAGGTATCCGCCGCCCACGAGCGTGCCGAGCTTGAACGCGGCCCTGTTGAGCGTATGGTTTCGCGTGCCGTCACTGGCCGCGCACACGGTGCGGAGCTCGAGCTGCATCGCCGTCAGCGCGTAGTGGCTCGTTCTGCCGCCTGGTGGGGAAGCGGGTTCGGGCGAAGGAGGGTCAGACGTGCGTTTCCGCGGCGTGTCTTTCGTCAGGAGCCGATCGATGATGTGCTGAGGCAGCGGGGCGAGCGGCGTGTTCCACGGCTCACGGCCCTCGACCCATTCGTAGGACTTGCCCGTGTCCGGGTGGACGCTGCCGGGGAAGACGACCTGTCCGCCGGTTGCCTTCGTCTCGACGGCAGGTGCGAGCCTGCCCGACGAGTTGCCGAGGTCGACGCCGTTGTTGAGCGCGTAGTAGAGCTGCCGTCCTCCGCCGCCGGAGCGCACGGTCACCGTGTCGGGCAGTTCCAGCGCGGCGACCGCGTCGGGATCGTAGGTCTTCTTGTACTCATCGAGGTCGATAACGAGTACGCCGCTCGTCCTCCCGGTCCGCAAGCCGACGTTGCCCTGATCGGTCCAGGCAAGGGCCTCTTCCAGCGCCTCGCGCGGGCGCTTCTGCCACTGCTTCAGTACCGGCGCCTTGCCGTTCAAGGGCGTGAACGACCAGCCGATCCGGTAGCCGTAGGCGACGTTCGAGTGAAGCGTGTTGGCCTCCTGCGTGTCCGACATGCGTGCTCCTCCGGTCACAACTCCAGCGGTGATGGTTCTAGTTGCGTGGCGACTCGCATCGGCCGCCCGTTCCAGCGCGGGGAGGCCGTCGGCTCCACGCGCTGTCCGATGTTTTCGCGGTTGCACCGGGCGCACAGGCGGTTGTGGATGCCTCGGCTTTGGAACGGCCGACCGCACTTCAGGCATCTACGCCATCGTATCTTCGCTCGTTCCATCGAGTACCTGCCTCACGTCCTCCACTGACCGTGCCAGCACGTACAGCCCGCCGAACCGCTCGATCAGTGCCTGGAACGCCCGCTGGTCGGGCGTCTGGCGACCCGTCAGCGACTTGACCTCGATCTCCAGGCGCCGTCCGCCCGGCAGGATGCCGGTCAGGTCCGCCTGGCCGGGAACGCCGAACCGGATGAACCGTCTTCCGATCCGCGCGGCGCCAGCGTTGGCACGCCACAGGCGCATCTCCGGCCGTGTGCCGAACTCGCGGAGGATTGCGTTCAACACTTGACGCTCTGTCACGCAGGTACCTCTATTGGATTCATACCGACGCCAGCCTCAATGTGTCGGGCGATTCTTGTTACACGGTGGCCCCCGCGTATCGCTCCCGAGCCTGTTCCGCCCGCACGTCGGTCACGAAGCCGCGCGGCCAGCAGCCGAAGGCGTCCTTGTACCGATAGGCCGCCCAGCCGGGTCTGTAACCGCGCTCGACGGCGATTCGCGTGAACTGCGCGAACACCGCCCGCTTCTCGTCCATCGTTGCTCGGGCGGGGTCGATGAGTTCGCCCTCGACCACGACGGGCGATTCGCCGAACAGGTCCTTGAATCGATAGAAGCTCCAGCCCGGCTTGTAGCCGCTCGCCTCGCGCTCGGCCTCGATCAGGTTCCAGACCTGGCTCCGGTACTCGAAGCTCGAGTCGTCGAACTCCGCCAGCTCGCCTGCGTAGTGCACGCCGAACCGCCCCCGACGCGATCCCTCAGCGACCGGTACCCAGTCGCACTCGGGGCAGGCGGGCAACTGCGTCTCGAACAGGAGTCCGCACCGCCTGCACCGTCGCAGTCCGAGCGGCTCGACGAACCCGACCTTCTCGTTGCCGAGCGCGTACTGCAAACGTCGCGTCACCAGGCCGTGCACGTGGTGGTTGCCGGCGTGGTCAAGGACGATGGCGCCGTCCTTGCCGTCGCAGACGCGCATGATTCGACCGATCATTTGCAGGTGGAGGTTCGGGCTCGCGGTCGGCCGGGCGATGATGGCGCACTCGAGCGCCGGGAGGTCCCAGCCCTCGGTCAAGACCATGCAGTTGGACACAACCTGTGTCTCGCCTGACCGCAACCGGGCGAGGATCGCGTCACGTTCATCCTTGGGCGTGCGTCCGTCGAGGTGTTCTGCAAGGACGCCCGCTGAGCGGAACGCCTCAGTGATCGCCATGCTGTGTGCCACATCGACCGCGAACGCGACGGTGCGCTTTCCGGCGGCGCGTTTCCGCCAGGTGTCGATTATGTCCGCGTGCAGTTCGGCGGTGTTCGTCCGTTCGCTGAGTTGTCCGAGGTTGTAGTCGCCCGCGGTGACCCGGACCCCGCGCAGATCGGGCGCCTTCGACGCCCACACCTTTGGACTGTGGAGCACGCCGCTCTCACACAATTCGTCCGCCCGCGCGGCCACGACTAGCTCGCCGAACAGATCGCCGAGCCCGCGCCCGTCCAGCCGGAACGGCGTCGCCGTCAGACCCATTAGTGGAACATCAGGGTACTGGTCGAGGATGCGCTGGTACGTGTTCGCCGTGGCGTGGTGGCACTCGTCGATCACGATGAGGCCCGCCCGCGGCTTGTCGCGGCGGACGAGCGTCTGAACGGAGGCGACCTGGATCTGGGCCAGCGGGAACGGCGCGTAGCCGGCCTTGATGATCCCGGTGGAGAGGCCATGAGATTCCAAGCGCTCCGCCCCCTGGTCGATCAGTTCCTTCCGGTGCGCCAGCCAGAGCGTCGGCACGTCAAGCTGGCGCACGACCTCGGTCGCCATCACCGTCTTGCCGCTGCCCGTGGGAGCGACGAGGATCGGGCGCGAGTCCAGAGCGGCAATCACATTGCTGACCGCCGCCTCCTGGTAGTCGCGGAGTTCGAGTGCTTCCGTCAGAACGGACATATCTTCACCGGTCCTTCCTTGAGCATCACGGCCCAGTCGGCGGGCGTCAGGTCTTCGGGCTTCTTGCCGGGGAACAGCTCGCCGAGGATGCGGAACCACTCATCCTCGACCTGTTCGTCGGTCCAGTCCTGCGAACAGGCCTTCGAAAACGCAGCCCATGCCTCGTCCATCGCCTCCTCGGCCGTCTTGCGCTTGGGCGGTGCGGCGGGCCGCGACGCCGGTGGTGCGGGCTTCCCCGAAGGCGGCGGGGCCGGCGCGGGCGTGCCGCCGGCGACGGCCCGCAGCTTGGCGCCGAGCCGGTTGTTGATCGACCGCCGCGTCGCGTCGTCGGCCTTCGTCACGCCCGACGGCGATGAGCCGTAGGGGTTCAGGAACTGGACCTTGATCCGGTTCTTGCCCTGGTACTCCTCGAACCCCAGACGCACCTGCACGGCGTGTTCGGACAGGTCCGTGTCCTGGAGCCAGAAGAGGTCGACGCCGTCCCAACCCAGCGCCGCCTTCAGCGCGTCGATGGTCATCTGGTTCAGCGAGCGGTCGCGCTTCTCGATGTAGAAGTAGCCGGTGATCGACAGGCTCTCGGCCGAGCAGTCGGTCCACTCGCCGTTCCGGAGTTCCTCGTGCAACTCGAACTCGATCACACACGTGGCCAGGTTGTTCGGCCCGGTCTCGCCCACACCGACGTTGGCGGGGTATGCGTGGAACAATCCTTCTCGATTCGGCAACATGTCAGGCCTCCTTGTCCGTGGATGGGGAGCCGAACAACTGCTCCCACAGGGTAGTGTCGAACTTGCGAAGCGGCATCGGGTCCGTCAGCGTCCGGCTCTTGGCCATGCAGTGCGGCAGCTCGCACGGA
>CAYMME010000159.1:12713-16997 GCA_964391465.1 uncultured Planctomycetales bacterium | reverse complement strand
TGAAAATGGACCGCGAGAGGCTGCTCGACGCGGTTGCCGCCCAACTGAAGCGAGTGAACGCCACGACCGGGGCCGCTGCGCCGCAGCCGGCGGTTGCCGCAAGGAGTTGACCATGACCACGACGTTGGAACGTACGAGTACCCACTCAACCGGGGAGATGCAGTTCGCCACGTTCCGCGTGGGCGATCAGCTCATGGGCGTCGACATTCGGCGGATCCAGGAGATCAATCGCAACCCCGACACCACCCCGGTCCCGCACGCGCCGGAGTTCCTGCGCGGCGTGATCAATCTCCGCGGTGACGTCGCCACGATCATCGACCTTCGCGCGATTCTGGGGCTCACGCCGGCCCAGATCACGAGCGCGACGCGCAACGTGATCATCGAGACGGACGGGGAGCCGGTGGGCCTGCTCGTCGATCGCATCGCGGACGTCGTCACGGCCACTCCGGAGGAGATCGAGCCGCCGCCAGCCAACGTGCACGGACTCGATGGGCGGTTCTTCCAGGGCGTGCACAAGCTGGATTCCGAGTTGCTCGTCCTGGTCGACGTGGATGCCGTGCTCGACGTCGGCACCGACGAACGCTAGACCGGCTGTAGGCTGCGTGACAAGTGTGGGATGGGTTGGGAACGGATCGCGCAGAACACGCTCGTTTCAAGCGGGGGATTGAACGGGCCGGTGCCGTCCTCGGACGGTCTGGGGCAAGGACCTCAACGAAGCGAGCGATACACAAATGACCATCCGCCACAAGCTCTGGTTACTCCTGTTCATCCCCCTTCTCACCATCGCCTTTCTCGGCGGGAGGGCCCTGCTCGAGAGTCGGCGCGTGGCCTCGGAAGCGGCCACGGTCCAGCAGCTCTCGACCCTGGCCGTGCACCTCAGCGCCGTCGTTCATGAGACGCAAAAGGAGCGAGGTCTCACTGCGGGCTATCTCGGGAGTGAGGGTAAAGCGTTCACGAGGGAGCTCGAGGGACAGCGAGAGCAGACGGACCGGCGCATCGGCGAACTGCGGAACCTCCTCGCGTCGCTCGAACGGGCGCACTTCCCGCGTGGGTTCAACGACGCCCTCGACGCAGGACTCAGTGGACTTGCGTCAATCGAGGGCAAACGAACGGCAGTCACGGCGATGAACTTGAGCGCCGCCGACGCCATTGCGTACTACACGGAAGTCAATTCGGCGCTTCTCGATACGATCGGTGGGATGGGGACAGTCAGCTCCAACGCCGAACTGACCATCCGCACCGCGGCATACGTCAGTTTCCTCAAAGCGAAGGAGCGGGCCGGTATCGAGCGTGCCGTACTTTCGAACACTTTCGTCCGAGACGGCTTTGCTGCCGGTATGTTCAGCATGTTCGTCTCACTCGTGACGGCGCAGGACATGTACACGCGTGAGTTCAGGCTCGCCTCATCGCCCGCCGACGTCGCGTTCTACGACAAGACAATGCAGGCACCGTGTGTGCCGGAGGTCGCCCGCTACCGCGAGATCGCCACGAAAAAGGCGACCGAAGGTGGATTCGGCCAGGATGCGCAGGTCTGGTTCGCAACCATCACCGCCAAGATCAACCTGCTCAAGGAGGTCGAAGACCATCTGTCCGAGGGGTTGCGACACCGGACCGGCGAGATCCGGTCGGCGGCCACGGCGCGCCTGACGTACCTGTCTATGGTCGTCGTCGGGATCATCGTCGGTGTCGTGGTGTTCGGATGGCTCGTCCTGCGATCCATTCTCCGACCGATTCAGGCGGCCGCGGCAATGCTCGAGGACATCGCCCAGGGCGAGGGAGATCTCACCCGGCGCCTGGATGATCGTAACCGCGACGAGCTCGATGAGCTCGCGAAGTGGTTCAACACCTTCGTCGCGAAACTCCAGGGCATGATCCGCGATATCGCGAAGAACGCACAGTCCCTCGCAAGCTCGTCCACGAACCTCACGACCACGGCCGCCCAGCTTGCATCCGGCGCCGAACAGACGACGGCCCAGTCCGGATCGGTCGCCTCGGCCGCCGAGGAGATGAACACGAACATGAGCGGCATGGCCACGTCGACGCAACAGGTGTCGATGAACGTCAACACCGTCGCTGCCGCCGTGGAACAGATGTCCGCGAGTATCGGGGAGGTGGCCAGGAACGCCGAGAAGGCGGCCACTGTCGCCGCCAACGCTGCGGAACTCACCGAGCGCAGCAACGCCAGCGTCAGCGAACTCGGCGCCGCCGCCGAGGAAATCGGAAAGGTCACGGTCCTCATTCAGGACATTGCCGAGCAGACGAACCTGCTGGCCCTCAACGCCACGATCGAGGCGGCTCGCGCCGGAGATGCCGGCAAGGGATTCGCCGTCGTTGCCACCGAGGTCAAGGAGCTCGCGAAGCAAACGGGCTCCGCCATCGACGACATCCGTCAGCGCGTCGAGGGCATCCAAGGCTCGACGGACGAGACGGTGCGGGCCATCGGCGAGATCAGCAACGTCATCAGCGATGTCAATGCAGTATCGCGAACGATCGCGTCAGCGGTGGAGCAGCAAAGCATCACGACTAAGGAGATCGCCGAAAACGTGGCTCAGACGACAACCGCCGCGGAGACCGTATCGCAGAGCATCACCGAATCGGCGACCGCCTGCCAGGAGATCGCGGAGAACATCGTCGGCGTCGACCAGGCAGCGAAGCAGACGGCCGAGGGTGCCGTCCGTACGCAGACGGATGGACAGGAACTCGCACATGTGGCGGCCCAGATCCGCCTGAGCGTCGGGCAGTTCAGAATCGACGCCGATCAGGCAGGCGCGATGCGCCCGGTGGAGCTGCCCGCGTCCGTCCCGGACGCGATTCGGGCATCATTCGCCAGAGTGAAGGACAGGGGCGCATTCGACGCGTTCTACACGCGTTTCCTCGACATCGACCCGCAGATCGCGCCGCGCTTTGCAGCGACTGACTTCGCCAAACAGAAGCAGCTTCTGCAAGACGGAGTCGCCCTTGCGCTGACCTTCGCGGCAGGAGACGGCCCGAGCCGTGAGCGCATCGATGCGCTGGCCACGAGCCACAGCCGCGAACGGCTGAGCATTCACCCGGACCTGTATCCACTCTGGTTGAAGGCATGGATCGACAGTCTCGCGGATCTAGACCCGCAATGGAACACCGAACTCGAGGCCCTGTGGCGCAATCAGTTGCAGCCGGCCCTCGACACAATGGCGTCCAAGTACGAGTCGTAGGAGCGAGTGGGTGACCAGGCACATGGATGAAAGCCGTGGTTCAGTGGTGACGACTGACGTTGTGCGCATGCTGGTCGTCGATGACACGGTCATCTATCGCAAGATCGTGCGCGACATCCTCGCCGACCTTCCTGGGGTCGAGGTCGTGGGCGTCGCCGCGGACGGCGAGATCGCATTGCGGAAGATCGAGGAGTTCCGACCGGACGCCATCACGCTTGACCTCGAGATGCCGAAGATGGACGGTCTCGAGGTGCTCACGCGTCTTCGAGATGCCGGCTCCTCCGTCCGGGCCATCATGGTGAGCGCCTTCACCACCGAAGCCGCCACGGCAACGATCCGTGCCCTCGAGCTCGGTGCATTCGATTTCATTCTCAAGCCGTCCGGCCACAGTCGTGAGGCGAACGCCGAGACCCTGCGCCGCCACTTGAGCCGCAAGGTCGAAGCCATCGCGCGGCTCAAGGGAGGGACGCGCGGGCGTGCGCGGCGCACTCGGTCGACCAGACCGGCGCCCGTCGCGAGGGCGGCTCCAGCGCGACCGGCGAACGCCGACATCCGCCAGCGCATGGCGAGCATCGCGGCCAACGCCGTCACGCCCGAGATCGTGGCTCTGGGGATTTCCACCGGCGGACCGAACGCACTGACGAAGATGATGCCCAAGCTTCCCGCGCAACTCGGGGTGCCCGTCGTCATCGTGCAGCACATGCCGCCGATGTTCACGAAATCGCTGGCCGACAGCCTCAACCAGAACTGTGGCCTGACCGTCATGGAAGCCCGCGACGGACAGGCAGTGACGCCGAATTGCGCGCTGATTGCGCCGGGCGGCAGGCACATGAAGCTCGAAAAGGAGGTGGAGCGCGTGGTCGTACGCCTCACCGACGACCCGCCGGAGAACAGTTGCCGCCCGTCCGTCGACTACCTCTTCCGCTCCGTAGCGGACATCTACGGTCCCGCCGTCCTCGGCGTGATCATGACCGGCATGGGCAGTGACGGGGCCGCGGGCTGCCGTCTGCTGAAAGAACGCGGCGCCCGCATCCTGATTCAGGACGAGGAGAGCTGCATCGTCTACGGCATGCCCAAGGCGGTTGCCGCC
>CAYMME010000159.1:0-12703 GCA_964391465.1 uncultured Planctomycetales bacterium | reverse complement strand
CGTGGCCGACATCGTAGCCCCGCTCGACGAGATCGCGTCGCGTATTGTCGCCACTGTCGGAAGGGGGATCCCAGCGTGCAGATAACACCCGAAGACATCCAGGTGGTTTCGCGACTTGTCGACGACCTGTGCGGCATCGTTCTCGATGAGACCAAGGGGTACCTGATCGAGAGCCGGCTGTCGAACGTAGCCGAAGAGGCCGGCTGCAAGACCTTCAGCGAGCTGTACTACAAAGTCCGGTACAACAGCGACAAGACGCTGCAGAACAAGATCATCGACGCGATCACGACGAACGAAACGCTCTTCTTCCGCGACACCTCGCCCTTCGACGCCATGCGCCACAAGGCCCTGCCGGAACTGTTCGATGCCAAGGCGAAGACGGCCTTCCCCAAGCGCATTCGCATCTGGTCGGCGGCGTGCAGCACGGGGCAGGAACCCTACAGCATCGCGATGGTGCTGCACGAACTGCTGCCCGACATCGCCGAGTGGGACATTTCGATCCTGGGAACGGACATCTCCGACGCAGCCATCGGCCAGGCCAGCGCCGGACGATACGCAAACCACGAAATCCAACGCGGCATGACGCCCGCAATGCTCGCCAAGTACTTCGTCCAGGAACCGGGGGGATGGAAGGTCAAGGATGAGTTGCGGGCGCTCGTTTCCTACCGGCGACTGAACCTGCTGGAGCCGTTCGTCGGGATGGGCCAGCACGATGTCATCCTCTGCCGCAACGTGGCCATCTACTTCAGCCCCGAGGTCCGCGCCAGCCTGTTCCATCGGCTCGCGGACTGCCTCAGCGACGGGGGCTACCTCTTTGTCGGCTCGTCGGAATCGCTGGCCGACCTCGGACCACAGTTCGCACCCCAGCACCACTGCCGCTCGGTATTCTACCAGCCGAAGATGCGGGCCGCCGTAGCCGTCGGCGCGTGACGCCAAGCGGACGTCCCGGGGGGCGTCCGGCGGATCAGCACCAACTGGCGGTGCGCCCCGAACCCCGATACAATCCGTCGCTCGGTGACGTGACGGCCGCATGATTGCGCGATCGGCGGCACGCATGGGCGTTGCCCGCACGGAGGCAGCGGCTGCCTGCGCGAAGGCACGATCGCGCACGAGTGGTTCCACTCACCGAATCGAGCAGGTGGTGTGAAGTCGACGCAGGCTGCCGGCTCTGCCGGCAGTTGCCGCTCCCTCATCCCATCCCGATGCGCATCGGGATGGGACGGTCCGGAATGTAAAGGGGCAATCATGAAAACGACGTTCACTTGTGCGAAGTTCATTGGTCTGGTCGGACTGGTGGGATTGCTGACGGCCCCTGTCCTGGCGGCCAATGAGGCCGGGTTCACGCCCATCTTCGACGGGAAGACGCTCGACGGCTGGGACGGCGACCCGACCCTCTGGCGGGTCGAGGACGGAGCCATCACCGGGCAGACCACCAAGGACAAGCCGGTCAAGTACAACACGTTCATCATCTGGCGCCGGGGTGAAACCGACGACTTCGAGCTCAAGCTCGAGTACCGCCTCTTCGGTGGCAATAGCGGGATCCAGTTCCGCAGCTTCGAACTGCCGGACGAAAACAAGAAGTGGGCGGTCGGCGGCTACCAGGCCGACATGGAGGCCGGCGACAAATACTCCGGAATCATGTACGGCGAACATTACCGCGGCATTCTCGCTCTGCGCGGCGAGAAGACCGTCATCGGCGCCGACCACAAACGCAAGCCGGTGGGCAAAGTGGGCGAAGCCGACGCACTCGGGAAGGTGGTCAAGAAGGAGGACTGGAACGCGTATCACATCATCGCCCGCGGCAACCACTTCGTGCAGAAGATCAACGGGCAGGTGATGGTCGAGGTGACCGACGAGGACAAGGAGCAGCGGCGGCGGAGCGGGATCCTGGCCTTCCAGCTCCACCAGGGCCCGCCCATGAAGGTGCAGTTCCGCAATATCCGGCTCAAGAGGCTGCCCATGGAAGACAAGAAGAAGATCGTCCTGGTGGCCGGCCCCAAGAGTCACGGATACGGGTCGCACGAGCACAACGCCGGATGCCTGCTGCTGGCCGACCTCCTCAACGAGAACGTGCCCGCGGTCCACGCGACCGTCTACCGAAACGGCTGGCCCACCGACCCGACCGCATTCGACAATGCCAACGCGGTCGTGATGTTCTGCGACGGCGGCAAGAGGCACATGGTCAACCCGCACCTGCCCCAAGTCGACAAGCTCGCGGCCAAGGGCGTGGGCATCGCGTGCCTCCACTACGGGGTCGAGGTGCCCAAGGGCGAGTCGGGCGACCGGCTGTTGGCCTGGATCGGCGGGTACTTCGAGCCCTGGTGG
This sequence comes from uncultured Planctomycetales bacterium, assembly GCA_964391465.1. Taxonomy (GTDB): domain Bacteria; phylum Planctomycetota; class Phycisphaerae; order UBA1845; family CAYMME01; genus CAYMME01. The sequence goes on along the minus strand of CAYMME010000159.1, from coordinate 10,378 downwards.
TCGGTCAACCCGCACTGGACGGCCGAGTTCAAGAAGTTCCCGCGCCATCCGATCACGCGCGGCGTGAAGCCGTTCACGATCAACGACGAGTGGTACTACCACATGCGCTTCCAGCCCGACATGAAGGGGGTGACGCCGGTCCTCTCGGCCGTCCCACCGGCCAGCACGCTCGAGCGCAAGGACGGCCCGCACAGCAACAACCCGCACGTGCGCAAGACGAAGGGACAACCCCAGCACGTGGCGTGGGCCTACGAGCGCCCGGACGGCGGCCGCGGCTTCGGCTTCACCGGCGGCCACTACCAATGGAACTGGGGCCACGACGACTTCCGCAAGCTCGTGCTCAACGCCCTGGTCTGGATCGCCAAGGTCGATGTGCCCGACGGCGGCGTGCCGTCGAAGACCCCGACCGTCAAAGAACTCGAGGCCAACCAGGACTACCCGCCGTCCCAGAAGTACAACCGCGAAGCGACCCGCAAGCAGATCGAGGTGTGGAACAAGTCTACGGCCACGGCAAGGTGACCAAGCTACGAGCATCGAATGCCGAAACGTGACGACATCAAGACGGTGATGATCATCGGCTCGGGGCCGATCATCATTGGTCAGGGCTGCGAATTCGACTACTCCGGCACGCAGGCGTGCAAAGCCCTGCGCGAAGAGGGGCTGCGGATCGTGCTGCTGAACTCGAACCCGGCCACGATCATGACCGACCCGGAGTTCGCCGACCGCACCTACATCGAACCGGTCACGCCCGAAGCCATCGACAAGGTGCTGGCCCGCGAGGCCGAGTTGGGCCCGCGCGTCGACGCCCTGCTGCCGACGCTGGGCGGGCAGACAGGCCTGAACTGCGCGGTCGAGGCGGCCGAGGCCGGCATCCTCGACAAGCACAGGGTCCAGATGATCGGGGCCACGGCCGAAGTCATCCACAAGGCCGAAGAACGCACCGCGTTCAAGGCGGCCATGCAGGCGATCAACCTCGACGTGCCGCGCTCCGGCATCGCCCACACGTACGCCGAAGCCCTTGCCGTCCTGGAAGACGTCAACCTCCCCTGCTGCATCCGCCCGGCCTACACCCTGGGCGGCACCGGCGGCGGCTTCGCCTACACCCCGGAAGAGTTCGAGACCATCGCCAAGCGCGGCATCGAGTACTCCCGCATCGATGAGATCCTCATCGAGGAGAATCTCTACGGCTGGAAGGAGTACGAGCTCGAGGTGATGCGCGACAAGGCCGACAACGTCGTCATCGTGTGCTCGATCGAGAACTTCGACTCCATGGGCGTGCACACGGGCGATTCGATTACCGTCGCCCCGGCCCAGACGCTGACCGACAAGGAGTACCAGCGGATGCGCGACGCCGCCATCGCCATCATGCGCGAGATCGGCGTCGAGACGGGCGGGTCGAACATCCAGTTTGCGGTGGACCCCGAGACCGGGCGCATGACCGTCATCGAGATGAACCCGCGCGTGTCGCGGTCGTCGGCTCTGGCCAGTAAGGCCACCGGTTTCCCCATCGCCAAGATCGCGGCCAAGCTTGCCATCGGCTACACGCTCGACGAGATCCCCAACGATATCACCAAGGAAACACCGGCGAGCTTCGAGCCCACCATCGACTACTGTGTGGTCAAGATTCCGCGGTGGACGTTCGAGAAGTTCCCCGAGGCCGACGAGACGCTAACCACCCAGATGAAATCCGTGGGCGAGGCCATGGCCATCGGCCGAACGTTCAAGGAGGCATTCCAGAAGGGCATCCGGTCGATGGAGGTCAAGCGGTTCGGGCTCGGGCTGGACAGCAACGACAAGTGGCTGGCGAAGCAAAGGCGCACCGCCGCCGGCGACCCCGACGGCACTCCCGGTCGACGCGGAACCGAAACGCCACCGGACTGGCAGGAGGAGTCCGCATCGAAGTACCCGATCCCCGAAGATGTGCTTCGGGACAAGCTCTCCCGGCCCTGCCAGGGACGCCCGTACTACGTTCGCTACGCACTCAAGATGGGTTGGTCGGTCGAGGACGTCTTCGAACTGAGCAAGATCGATACGTGGTTCCTCGAAAACATGAAGCACCTCGTCGACTTCGAGACGGAGTTGACACAGGTCGACCTGCACGACGCCAGCGGGAACGGTGCATCGGTCGATAGCGATACGGGGGCGCAGATCGGCGATCTGTACCGCCGAGCCAAGATGTGGGGCTACTCGGACACGCAGCTCGCGACCTGCTGGCGCACGACGCAGAACGTGCTCGATCGACTCCGCGAGGGGTCCGGCGCGAGTCCCGTCTACAAGCTGGTGGACACCTGCGCGGCTGAGTTCGAGGCCTATACGCCCTACTACTACTCCTCGCACGAGTCGCGCATCCGTCGCATCGGCGACGGCAACTCCGGTGCGTCGAAGGAAGTATCCGACGATGAAATCCGGATCAGCGACCGGCCGAAGATCATCATCCTGGGCGGCGGGCCGAACCGGATCGGCCAGGGCATCGAGTTCGACTACTGCTGCGTCCACGCCGCCTTCGCGGCAAGCGATGCCGGCTACGAAACGGTGATGGTCAACTCGAACCCGGAGACGGTCAGCACCGACTATGACACCACGGACCTGCTCTTCTTCGAACCGCTCACCCACGAAGACGTGCGTAACATCGTCGATCGCCTGAACGGGCAACCGCTGGGCGCCGACGGGCACGTCAAGGGCGTCATCGTACAGTTCGGCGGGCAAACGCCGCTCAATCTCGCCCAGGGCCTCAAGGACGCCGGAGCCCCGATCATCGGCACCACGCCCGAGAGCATTCACCTGGCCGAGGACCGCGAGGCGTTCCAGCAGATCATCGAGGAGCTCGGACTGAGCCAACCGCCGAACGGCATCGCCTTCGACCTGGAGGGGGCCAGGCAGATTGCCGACCGCATCGGCTATCCGATCCTGGTCCGGCCGTCATACGTGCTCGGCGGACGGGCGATGGAGATCTGCAACATCGAGGACGATCTCGTGCGCTACATGCGCAACGCACTGCAGGCGACCGACCGCACCGCCATTGCGGGCAAGGATCACCCCATCCTGATCGACAAGTTTCTGAAGAACGCGACCGAGGTGGACGTCGACTGCGTGTCGGACTTCGGCGGCGCGGGTCGCGACAACGGCGACGGCCGCTGCGTTGTCTGCGGCGTGATGGAGCACATCGAAGAGGCCGGCATCCACTCCGGCGACAGCGCATGTGCCCTGCCGCCCTACTCACTCTCGCCGGCGATCGTCGACGAACTCAAGGACCAGACGACGCGGCTGGCCAAGAGACTGAGCGTGTGCGGGCTGATGAACGTCCAGTACGCAATCAAGGACGACCGCGTCTACGTGCTCGAGGTCAACCCCAGGGCGTCACGCACCGTACCGTTCGTCTCGAAGGCCACGGGCGTGCCGTGGGCGAAGGTGGCCACGAAGGTCATGCTGGCGCGGAGCCTCAACGATGTCATGAGCGAGCTCGGCCTCGACGACGCCCCCTGGCCCACGCACGTCTCGGTGAAGGAGTCGGTCTTCCCGTTCACCAAGTTCCCCGGCGTGGACGTAATCCTCGGCCCGGAAATGCGCAGCACGGGTGAGGTAATGGGCATCGACCAAGCGTTCGGACTCGCCTTCGCAAAAGGACAGATGGCCGCGGGTCTGCCATTGCCCACTGGCGGCACGGCTCTGGTCAGCGTCAACGACAACGACAAGCCGGTGATTGGCCCCATCGGCCGGGCCCTGGCCGAGATGGGTTTCCGGCTCTTCGCCACCGTCGGCACACGCAAGGTCCTGGCCCAGATCGGCGTCGAAGCTGGACTGGTCTCGAAGACCCCCGAACCCGGCGTGCCCTACCTGCTCGAGATGATCGAGTCGGGCCAGTTCGACCTGCTCATGAACACGCCGCTCTACATCGGCAGCCACTCCATCGAGGGCACGTGGCGCGCCGCCGCGACGATTCACAAGGTCCCACTCATCACCACCATCACCGGTGGCCGCGCCGCCATCGCCGCCATCCGCGCCCTCCAATCCGGTGACTGGGACGTGCGAGCCCTTCAGGACTATCACCCGAAGGCCTGAGCATCTTCGTCTATCCAACAAGGGTGCCATGGCCAAGCTGCTCCGCAAGGAGCGGCGCCGCCATGCTTGGTGGCTCGCCTACAATGAGGTTGGGCACGCGCCTCGTCTCGGAGCGACGAATCCCGCACGCGCCTACGGTCGCACCACCCAGATCGGGCTGGCCCAGCCCACGTGGCCGTCGACCTGCTGGACCCGAACGTAGTAGTACGACTCGCCCGGGCTCGGTTCCATGTCGTGGTACTCGAACGTCACGGTGTCGCCCTCGGGCGTCTTCTGGAAGACGTAGGTGTTGTTTTTGATCACGTCGACCGCTTTGATCGGCGCGGTCGCGTCGATCGTCGCTCGGAGGCGCACCGGAGCGCCGGTGTTCACGATATCGCCCATCATGTGCTCACCCTCGGGCGTGACCAGCCGTACGTCCATCAGGATGTTGTCCGTCGCCCCGTAGCAGTGCCTCCGCTTGAGGGCGTCCAGAATCCCTTCGCGCGTGAACTCCGAAACGTAGATGCAGGCGTAGCTGCAGTGCGTCGAGACGTGGTCGCTGCTCGCCTGTACGCCGAGCTTGTAGCCCTTCGCCCACGCGTTCCAGACGAAGCCCTTGGGTCGATGTCCGCCCTTGTGCAGTTCGGTCTGCTCCGCGGTGACGGCCAGCGGCGCGCCCGCATGCTCGTACGAGCTGCGGTCGCCCTGGAAGATCTCCACCACTGGCTCGAGCGCCGGGTCGTTGTCGCGCCAGTCGGTACCCATGCCGGTGGCCGACGTGTGCGACATGGCGATGCCGCCAGTCTCACGCAGGTGCGGGTACAGCACAGGCCCGGTGTTCTTCTCTTTGCCCTCCACCCGCGGCAGCGCCCGCACGCCGCGCACCGCGTGCACGATGTTGCGGTGCCCGTTGGGATACCCGAGGCTCCGTTCGTACGTGTACATAGGCACGAACGTACCCGGGGCGAGGAGCAGGTCGACAGACTTCTGCGTGCGCCACCAGTCGTAGTCGTTGCTTCCATAGTCGTGATCCGTCACGCCGAGCAGATCCTGGGCGGCGGCATCCATCGCGTATCGGTAGGCGTCCAGGAGACTGCCGTCGCGATTACCGTCGTGCGAGATGTCGGTGTGGCGGTGGAGGTCCCCGCGTACGATGCGATAGGCTCGGTCCCCGACGGTCGCGCGGTAGCTACGAATTCGCTTCACATCCGTGGCCTCGTTGGGGTGCACGACGTTCTCGTACGACGGCGCCGCCGACGCAGATTGGAGCTTGGGGGCAGCCACTGGCGCGGTGGGGCTCGGTAGTACGGCCACATGAACGTCCGCGCGCTCGGGCAGGAAGCCGCGCGACTCGGTCGGGCGCCGGCCGTCGTCCGGCCAAACGACCCACACGCGACCCTTGGCGTCAACGGTCGTCCGCGCCCGCATGTCGTTGCGGCCAAAGCTGCTGGGCAGGTAGATCGGCGGGCTCCACCGCTTGCCCGTGTAGTACGTGCCGTAGACCTCCCAGAACGCGCGGTGAGCGGCGTTGGCGTACCCCGACGGGACCCGCAACGTGCGATGGCGGAAGAACACCCACACGCGACCGTCTCGGTCGACCTCGAGCTGAGTGTGATCGCAGAACTGCCGCAGCTCGTGCGGGAACTCCGACTGAATGGCCTCGGCCGGGAAGCGCCGGCCCTCCGACGTGACGCACACCACACGAACGAAGCGCTGCTCGTATAACTCCGTACCGGCACGCTGCATCCAGTAGCCGGTATCCTTGCCCCACTGGCTGCCGCCCTCGTGGTATGCGATCCAAACCCGACCGTCCGCATCGACGTCGATCGACGGCTGGACCTCGAACAGCGGCGATGCGGCCGCCGCAATGACCTCTCCCGTCGGCGCAAGCCGACCGGACGACGCCTCGTAACCGCGCAGCATCACGTCGTAGTTACCGCGATCGTAGCTGTCCCACGCCACCCACACTTTCCCATCGGGGCCCACGGCCACGGCAGGCTCCCAGTCGTTGGCCGACGACGGACTGACGCGCACGGGATCACCGAACCGATCTCCTTCGAGTGCGGCCAAATGGATGTCCGATGTCTCGCCCTGAGCGAACCGCTGCCAGGCCAAGCACACTCTGCCTCCGCCGGCCGCCAGCCGATGGTGCAGATCCGGCCCGGGATCCGTGGTCACGCGTTGCGACGCGCCCCAGCGACCGTCGGCCCGCACGCGCGCATAGAGGTCCCAGTTGCCGTCGTGCTGCGCCGCCCACACCGCCCATAACCGCCCTTTCCCGTCGAACGCCAAGTCGACACGGTAGTGGTCGCCCGGCTTCGGCGAGATCGCCTCCGCTTCGCCCCACACCCCATCCACGCACGCACGAGCAAGGATCTGATCCGCATCGCGCCCGTAGCTGATCCATGCCGTCCAGATCTCACCGTTCGGGCCGGCCGCGATGGCCGGGTGATCGTCGAACGTGCCCTCCCCACTGAGACGAGTATCGAGCGGCACCTCCCGCACGCGGGCCTTCCCGGCGAGGTAGAGCTTCTGCGTCCACAGGTCGAACTTCGCGGGCATGAACCGGAGACTGCCCTGGGGCGTCTCGATCTCGACGGCGGTTTGCTTCCGGCCCTCGACCGCGATCAGCAATCCCGGCCGTTGCAGGTACCCCGCCCGGGCTGCGTTGATCGTCGGCTCCCACCGAGCGGACCGACGGGCGTTGATCCACCGGGACTCGCAGCGCCATCGGTCCGGCGACTCGATGGCGTCCGGCGCCTGGAACTTCCATTCGCGCAGGCTCACCAGCTCCCCGTCCGTCACGCGCACGCCCCCGTCCCAGCGCCGCTCCACATTCTCGTTCGCGCCGAACAACACGTGGAACTGCCGCGCCGCGCCCCGCGCTTCGCAAACCGCCACTACAGTGAGACACAGAAGCCCGAGACCGACCGCAAACGACCTGCGACTACGCATGATTCTGCTCCGAGTGCTCAGCGCCAAACGTGATCTGTGGTTGCAAGCGAATCGTACCGCACACCGCTCGCAACGGCCAGCCGCACACGAACCGACCTGACGGGTCAGCACCCTCCTGATCCGAACCGCGACCGTCAGGAAGCGGGCCGGACCGATGACGACCCCGAATATTCTCACGCTACCGAACGAGCGGAAGGCATCCGGCCGCTCCGTAGTGGTCGCGGCTCGGATTGCTTTGCGGCACGATGCGCACCGTCGAGCGCCCGCGACTGAAGACACGGGCCACCCTCGTTGCGAAGTGACACGGTGGCGCACTTGGGGTAGAAGAACTGCAACCGTCTATTCTTGGAGGTGTCACCCATGAGAATCCTTCTCCTTTCCGCCCTCGTCGCGACGTGCTCCAGCATAGCGCCCGCGGCCGAGCCCGCTCTGCGCGGGGAGCTCATCTTTCCCCCGCAGGGCAAGCATGTTCACGGCAGCAGCATCGTCGAGTGTCCCAACGGTGATCTGCTGGCGTGCTGGTTCTACGGATCGGGAGAGCGGAACGCCGACGACGTGATGGTACAGGGAGCCCGGCTCAAGAAGGGCACCCGCACGTGGAGCCCGGTTTTCGTCATGGCCGACACGCCGGGCTTCCCGGACTGCAACCCCGTGCTGTTCATCGACGCCCGGCAGCGTCTGTGGCTGCTTTGGATCGCCGTCCGGGCCAACCGTTGGGAGCGCAGCCTCCTCAAGTACCGAATCGCCGAAGAGTATCAGGCCGACGGCCCGCCGAAGTGGTCCTGGCAGGACGTCATCATGCTCAAGCCGGGCGAGGAGTTCCCCAAGGCGATCGAGCGGGCCTTTCGCGAACTCGGGCGCGACGAGGGCGCATGGGGCGAGTACGCCAAGTCGTACCCGCGGCTGGTGGTGGAGGCCGCCCGGGACAAGGTCAAGCGACAGACCGGCTGGATGACGCGAATTCACCCGCTCGTCCTCCCAAGCGGGCGCATCCTGCTGCCCCTCTACTCAGATGGCTTCAACCTGTCACTCGTGGCCATCTCCGACGATCTGGGCGAGACGTGGCGAGCCAGCGGCCCGATCGTCGGCGACGGCGGGATCCAACCGACGATCGTCCGCAAGAAGGACGGCACGCTCGTCACCTACCTGCGCGATACGGGCAGCGAACCTGGGCGCGCCTTGATGAGCATGTCCCGCGACGACGGCGTGACGTGGTCCCCGGCCCGGGACACCGAAATCCCCAACCCCAGCTCGAGCCTGGAAGTCATCGCCCTGACCGACGGCCGATGGGTAGTGATCTGCAACGATACCGAACGAGGCCGGCACCGACTCGCCCTGCTGCTCTCCGACGACGAGGGCAAGACTTGGCGATGGAAGCGGCACATCGAACCCCCACCCGGCGAGAAAGGCAGCTACGCCTACCCGTCGATGATCCAGACTCGCGACGGCCGCCTGCACATGACCTACTCGCACAAGGAGCGCGGGAAAGCCTCGATCAAACACACCGCTGTCGACGTGGAGTGGATCACACAAAGCCCATGACGGCATGAACCCGCGCACTGCACCCATCCCAGACGAAACGACCGAGCCGATCCCGAAGCGGTTCTGGTGGCTGAAGCGGATCGTTCCAACGGTTGTGCTCTTGCTGGTCATCGCAGCAGGCGTCCGCTGGTGGTGGGGCATGCACGCGACGACGCTCCTGCGAACGGAGATCGAGAAGTATCGGGCCGCCGGACAACCCGTGTTCCCCGAAGACTTCGGCACCGAGCCGGTACCGGATAACGAGAACTCGGTCGTCCTGCTGCGACGAGCTGTAGCGGCGTTGACGCTCACGGACATGCAACGCACTCTCGTCGGCGATCTCTCCAGCAATCCTCGGCTGATCGCGCAACACCGCGACGAGGTTACGCAAATCATCGCCGTCAGCCGTGACTCACTGGAGTTGGCGCACCAAGCGAGGTCCCTCCCAGGTGTCGACTGGGGAATCCGTCGGTTGGATCTGGATACATCCTTCCAGGATCGATTCTCAGCGCACGGGGAACTGATCCAGCTCTTGCTCGTTTCCGCCGTGGACGCTCACAACGGGCGCCACCAGAGCCGCGCGCTCGAACTCCTCCTTGACGCCATCGGCGCTTCCGAACGTGTCGGGAAGAACTCAACGATGCTCGGCGCGCTCATCCACCAGGGCGCGCTGCGTCGCACGGCCCTCACGATCGAAACGATCGCGCCGACCATACTCCTGGAAAGCACACCCGCAAATGAGGTCAATGGAGCTTCTTCGCGGACTGGCAGGCAGCTGGGCGCGGTCATTACAGCCCTGCTCGACGGCCGCACCGTGCAGTCCGAACTCGTCCGGACCATCTACGGCGAGCGAACCAACGATCTGGACTGCATTCGGAAGGTCATGGGCGATCCATCGTACTGCGGGCTCCGCGACACCGCAGGCGGGACGGGTGACCGAGGGGACGCGACTCCCTGGTATCCCCTCGGGCCGATGTACACGCTCGATGTCGTTCGTATGCTTCGGCACACCACCCAGAGGGCTCAGGCCGCCGGAGCACCGAACTGGCCGAGCGCGGAACAGTTCTTGCCTCCGCCGCGTGATCGCCCACGTGGCTTGAAAGGCCTCACGCGCGGGCTCAGCATGTTGCGCATCCCCAGTTTCTTCAGTGGCGTCGGCGACCTCTACCACACGCTGGCCGCAAGTCGCATGGCCGCCATCGCCTTGGCGATCCGCCAGTTCGAACTTGCGACAGGCAACCGCCCTGAGTCGCTCGATATGCTTGTGCCGGAGTACCTCCCCCGCGTGCCAATCGACCCGTTCGCCGCCGACGGTAGCCCGATCCGCTACCGTCCTGTCCAGAAACCTCCCGTGCAGTACAGCGTCGGTCCTGACGGTGCAGACGACGCAGGGCAGTACATACTCGACGAGCAAGGCGAGGTAGACCACAAAGCACGCGACATTCCCTTCTTCCTGAACGGGAATCGCCCGGTGCCGCCCCCTCGCACGAAGTGAGTCCGGGCCTTCAAGACTCCCGGTCGATGAGACTCACGACGTACTCAACGCGGTTCGCGTTTAGCAACCTCAAGAACTCTTTGAAGTCTCGTGGAAGCCGGATCGTAGCCATAGACAACCTGCCGCATCCACTCGAGCGCTCGCAACCGCTCGTGGGGTGATCGGGCATGCCAGTACGCTCTCTCGTCGGGCTCGTCGGACAACGACGCCACCGAGAAAGCCGACTTGTCCATCCTGAGCGATTCGATCAGAGACATTACATGAACTCTAAAGTTACACGTAGGCTACGTCAACAAATCACCCGTCGTACCGAAGGCGGTTGCGTTGCGCGCAAGCGGCCCGTTTACAGTTGGTTGTGGTGGGATG
>CAYMME010000158.1:10492-17025 GCA_964391465.1 uncultured Planctomycetales bacterium | reverse complement strand
TGCAGTAAAAAGACTTACGGGCGTGCCTTGCTTGACTTAATGGCATTCGGGACAGATGGGCAAATCGGGGGACGGCGTTTCGACGCGCCATACGGCGCAGAGGAGTAGACAAATGAATCACACACAGATCGTGCGATGCGGGGTGACGTGGCTGCTCGGGGCCGCCCTGATGACCGGATGCCAGAACGGAGCCACCGGCGGCGAGGCCGGGCTCACCACGGCCGGCAAGGCAACCGACGTATGGACCGGGACCGCAGGTTTTGACGACGCGTCGGCCGGTGCGGTGCCGGCAAATTGGGCAACCGACTACACGCGAGGAACGGGCAAGGCCGAGTGGAAGGTAGTCGCTGACCAAACGGCGCCGTCGAAGCCGCACGCCCTCGCCCTGACCAGTGCCAAGAGTCCGCGTCCCACGTTCAACCTGTGCGTGTTCGACCGGACGGCACCCGCGGACCTGGAGCTGTCGGTGAAGTTCAAGGCCGGCCCCGGCGAGATCGATCAGGGCGGCGGCCCGGTCTGGCGGTACCAGGACGCCGACAACTACTACATCTGCCGAGCCAATCCGCTCGAAGACAACTTCAGGCTATACAAGGTGATCGGCGGCAGTCGCAAGAAGCTCGCATCGGTCGATTGCGAAGTGCCGGCCGGCGCTTGGCACACGATTCGAGTCACCATGAAGGGCAGCAAGATCGACTGCTGGCTGAACCAGAAGGAGCACCTCGAAGCGACGGATGATGCAATCCCTGCTGCGGGTAAGATCGGCGTGTGGACCAAGGCGGATGCGGCTACGTCGTTCGACGATCTCGATGTGAAGCGCGTGCCCTGAGCGCGTTCGGCGCGGCGAGCCTACACGGACACGACATCGACCAGGCCGACCGTCTCCAGAGCCAGTTGGATGTTGGCCCCAACGTCGGCGATCGGCTGCGCCGCATCCATCGTCTGTTCGAGGTGTTCCAGCGTAAGATCGAATCGGGCCGGAAGCGTGAAGGACAGAGCAAGCTCGTAATGGAGCCGGATCAGGTCACGCCCCGGATCGATGCCGCGCTCCAAGGCATCAACCGTCTCCTCCCATTGATCCTGCTGCTGCCGGAGCAAAGCCAGTTTCGTCCACGCCTTCGCGTACGCTGCGTTGATCGTGACCACCTGGCCGTAGTGCGAGATCGCCTTCTCGACCTCGCCCGCGTGGCGCAACAACAGAGCAAGCTCGTAGTGCCAGTGCGCGTGGTTCGGGCGCGAGCCTAGCCTCTGCCGGTACCGCTCGATTTCCTGCGCGAGCCAATCGTCGTCGCCGGCGCGAGCGTCCTCGGTATCACCGGGGGCATCTTCCTGCAGAGGTGCGGAGCGTCGGATGGCCGCGAGGTTCTGGCGGATCCGTGCCACCTCGCTGAACAGTAGCGAGCTGTTGGGCTCGACGCCGAGGGCCATGCGCAAGCTCGCTTCGGCTTGGCTCCGGCTGCCCGTGCGGAACTGCGCGAAGCCCAAACCCGCGTACGCCGCGAGCAATCGATCGTTGATGTCGACGCTGTGCGTGAACCACTTGGCGGCCTGGTCCGGACGACCCACGCGAAGGAGCTCGGCCCCGAGCTTCGATGAGGCCTCGAGGTAGTCGGGATGCAGGTCGATGGCCCGCACGTAGTTTTCGATGGCGTCGTCGTGCTGCTTGAGCTGGGCGTGCAGATCACCTAACCGCAGATACGTGTCGGCAAAGCCCGGCTGCGTCTCGGTTTGCTGCTCGAGCAAGACCATCGCCTGTTCGAGTTCGCCCGCCTCGGTGAGGACCGCAACCTCGTCATCCTGGGCCGCCCAGTTGTCCGTTTCGAGCGTCAGCGCCATCTCGTAGTGATCGACCGCCTCGGCCGGACTGTCGTCGAGCAGGCACAGCGTCGCCAGGGCACGCCGGATCTCGATCCGCTGGGGATCGCCCTGGTAAATGGCTTCACAACGTCGAATCGCATGCCGGAACTCGCCCCGCATGACGTGCATGGCCGCTAGTCGTTCGTGGGCGTTGCAGAGCTGGGGGCAGATCCGGATGGTTTGCGCGTAGGCGATCAGGGCGTCTTCCGCTTGCCCGGCCCGCTCTCGACAGTAGCCGAGCGCGAACACGACGGCCGGATCGGGAGACGGCCGGCGGGCCAGCGGCGCGAGCACATCGCCCGCTTGCTGCGGTTTGCCCAGCGCGTCCAGGGCGCAAGCCTCACCCATTCGGGCTTCGTCACAATCACCATCTGCGGCTGCGGCTTCCTGGAAGACTTCGAGTGCGGCGTGGGGGCGGGCCTGGTCGAGAAGCTGGAGTCCTCGGGCGATGCCGTTCGCAACATGGCTGGCTGTCCAACCGGCCTCAGCCGAACCTTCGTCGGCCAGCGGGTCGGCGCAACCGTCGAACCGCGCCTCGAACGCACTGACCAGATCGGCCAGCAGTCCGCGCCCCAACAGTCCGAGCACGTCGGACATCCGCTTCTTCCCCCAATCACTACTGGGCCGGCGCGTACACACCGGCGACTCCAACCCTCCATCGGCCGGGGACGCCTTTGCACCGTGCGTTCCCCGCGCGCGGTACCGCGGCCCGGTCGGCCGGAGCGCGCCGGATCAACTCACCAGACGCACCCATGGCGTGTATCGGCGGAGCCCGGCGGACCCATTACTTGCACGTAACTCCTTATTGCGCAACGTCCGGCGTACGCGACGGGTCTTGATGTTTGTGACGTTTGGCACTAGGGTGCCGCCCGCAAATGCGTCCGATTTCACCGGAAGCACGCCGGGAGAAAGTCTCATGTCGCACACGCAGCACCATCGGGAGGCCCAACGTCCGGTCTCGTGCGCCGTGATTACCGTTTCTGATACGCGTACTCCCGAAACCGACAAGAGCGGCCGGCTCATCCGCGAACGCCTTGAAACGACCGGGCACACCGTGGGCCTGTACCGCATCGTCGAGGACCAGCCGGACCGGATTCGAGAGCAGATCGAGCAGCTTGCGACGGACGGAACGTGTGAGGCCGTGCTGCTCACCGGCGGCACCGGTCTGGCTCCGCGCGACACGACGTTCGAGGCGCTCGAGGCGTTGTTCGAGAAGCGGCTGACCGGCTTCGGCGAGCTGTTTCGCTCGCTTTCCTACGACGAGATCGGACCAGCCGCCATGCTCTCGCGGGCCACCGCGGGAACGACCGGCAAGATGGTGATCTTCTCGATGCCGGGCTCGACCGGCGCGGTCCGGCTGGCGATGGACAGGCTCATTCTGCCCGAGCTGGCTCACGCCGTCTGGTTGCTGAAGTCCGGGTAACCACCGGTTCGCGCGGGGAACTTGCGCATGCCGGGGCGAATTGCGACGATCCGCACGTCATCACGCAGGAGGAGGTCTTCCGCAACACAGAAGTCGCCCTCAAGACGCGCGCCGCCGCCGACAACGGCACGGTTGTCGAGCTGTGACCGCAGAGTGCGTGCGCGTTTCCGAACCGCGCCCGTAGGGAGGCGGCCCGGCTGAGTGAATGCTCGAACTGAAACGAACGCACGACTTCGACGGGAGGTGAATCATGAGCATGAACAAGAAGGCCACGAAGCATACATGGGGAGCCATGTTTCATCTCGCGTGCGCCGTTTCCGTCGCCGGCATGCTGCCATCAATGGCGGCGGCGTCCGGGGAGGCGTACGAGACGCAGCTCGCCGAACGACGAGACGCGTACGTCACCTGGATTATCGACACCTTCGGGGCGCTCGAACCCTCCATGGAACCCATGGACGGACGACGGTGGGCGCTGAGCCATGCCCGGCTGCTTCGGAACCGGGATCTCGAAAAGGCCAACGCCTACTTCGCGTCGTTCGTGATCACGCGGGACCGTGACATCTGCTTCATCCGGGCCCTCAAGTCGCTGCTGGACTTTCGCGACACGCCCCGCATGTCCGAGCCGGCCAAGCAGCATCTCACGAAACTTCTCACATCATGGCCCGCGAACCGGGTGAGCACCGTAGCCCACTGGCCCCCGCTGAACACGGAAAACCACGACCTGATGCACCTGACGATCGGGATGTTCGCGGAACAGGCCCGCGGCGGCGACGTGTCCGGCCACGTAACCGAGATCAGCAAGGCACTCGCCTGGCGATTCGAACGCGGCTGGGTGGAGTGGAACTCGCCGTGCTACCAGTTCCACTATACGAATCCCCTCATCGTGCTGGCCCAACACGCCCCGTCCGAGAAGCTGCGCGGAGGGGCGACGGATCTGCTCAACCTGCTGTTCGCCGAACGGATCGTGCTCGGCCTGAACGGCTACCTTGGAGGACCCGCGTTTCGCTGCCGGACCGCAGACGCGAACCATTCGATGACCGCGCGCAAGGTCGCCTACCTCGAGGACAACCGTTACGACGGGTTCACGCCCACCGTGTGGCTGGCATTCGGATTGGGAGAACCACGGTTCGACTACGACAACGCCCGCGTGAAGGGCCTGCAACCGGCCACAGTCTTCTACGCCAGCGGCAACGAACCGAGACTGAAACAGGACGAGGGCATGTTCTTCGCCTGTAGCTCGATCAAGCCGCACCCCCTCCTCGTCGCGCTGGCCGAAGAGGCCCCGACGTGGAAGTCCGTCGTCTACTCGGGCCGCCGCCATCTGGGGTGGCCCGGCGAGAGCCTGTGGGCCACGCAACCTTGGATGCCTGGGGCGTTGTACTACTACAACACGCCGCATATCTCGATGGGCTCGCTCCACTCGTCGGGCTACTGCTGCCAGTCGCGCTACTCCAACGTGATGTTCGCCGCAGACCCGTCGCAGAATCTCAGGGTCGAGATGATCCTCCCGGGGGTGACCCCCAACAAACGGCGGCACGAGGCGCGCGGGAGGCTCGTCCAACACCAGAACTGGCTGCTCGGCCAGGGAACGCTGTTCGAAGACGGGGGCGTGACGTCGAAGCGTTTCGGTGCGTGGAACGTGTACCGAGTCGGGAAAGGGCTCTGTGCGCACATGGCGCTTCCGGAGTCGTACCACGTCCTCCAGGTTTCCGATCTCGACACCCACGCAAGCGAGGCCGCGTTTGCCGAAGCCCTCGCGGTGCCGACCATGAAGAAGGGCGTAGTATCCGGCGTGACAACCGACGGCGACCGCGTCGAGGTCCACGTGGACGACATGCGCATCGTCATCAACGGAACACGTCGGCCGCACCCGCCCGCGATGCTGCATGACTGCGAGTATCTGCGATCGGAACACGGGAGCGGCAAGGTCACCATCCACGCCAAGGTGGGTACGCTGCCGCTGGACCGGCGCACGTTCTACGACGGCCCGACGGAGCCGGTCGCCCCGGTTCACAGCGGCCAATCAGCGGTGCTGACGGTGGACGCACCCAAGCCGACCGGACCGCAGTGGGGCAACGTGATGAACTCGGGCCGCGTGACGAGGGTCAACCACGTACGAACCCTGGGCGGCAGGCTTTCCGCCGAGCGCGATGTTCGGCTCAAGTCCGTGTCGGTCCTCGTGCCGGAGAAGAGCACGGGCAGCATTCGCATGGCGGTTTACGCCGGGGGCGATCTGGCCGCCGGTCCGCATGCCGGCACACGCGCTCGGCTGGTTCACGATTTCGGCAAGACGCCGGCCGGCGCAACCGGCTGGGTGACGCTCGAGGCTCTCGGCGAAGGCGTGCGCATCCCCGCCGCAAGCGTCGTGTGGATCGCGTGGAAGGGCCAAGGCGGAACCGTGCCGTTACTTTACCAGGACCTCGCGACGTGCCGAAGCGACTTCCAGACCGAACGCGGCCGATTCGAAAGCAAGGCCATCACACCTGACGAAGACACCCCGTGGCCGGAGCAGTGGCCCGACGACCCCCAGGGCGCGTTCGACAAGTACTCGTACTCGTTCTGCCTTTCCTGCCGGTAGGGAGTGACGCCCGTGCTACGCCTGTCCGGCCGGCTCGAGCATTTCAATGCGCACGATATGCCGCAGCGACACGATCTCGTAATCCTCGGCCATCCGGCTGTCGAGTCGATCGGTGCGGGCTACGAACAGGGACAGCCGAATGATCCAGACCAACCCGGGATTGCGAATGTCGACGGTTTGACCGTTTGACAGGTGGAGGCGCAGCGGGATGAACGGATCGCGAGCTAGTTCCTTGTCAATTCGTTCGGGGGACATCTCATTCGTATTCTAGTCGCGCGCGGCGAGTACTGCAATCGAAAGCCCGCCAGTTTCGGCTAGGTGACCCATGGCTTCGGCCGTGGGGGGCGCCAATCCCGAGGTCGAATTCGTGTTCCCCACCTCTGAAGAGGTGGGCCACCCAAGGAATCGCGACCCGCGAATTGGAGAGTGACGGACTACTACGGCTTCGGCCACTTCAGATGCCGATGGAGGAAGTCGAACGTTCCCTTGCCGTGGATGGTGTGCGGGCCGTCGAAGAACTCGATCTCGGCGCGGTCGCCGATGCCGAGCTTGTCGTAGAGGCGGCGGACCTTGGCGAACTCGTAGGCCACCCACTCGTCGGGGGCGACGCCGTCGTCGTGGGCCCCCGCCCCCAAAAAAGCCCCCGGGGGCCGGCAAGGCGCCCGGAGAGGGGGGTTG
>CAYMME010000158.1:0-10482 GCA_964391465.1 uncultured Planctomycetales bacterium | reverse complement strand
CGTCGGGGGCGACGCCGTCGTCGTGGCCCCGCTCGACCATGAACGGCCGCGGGGCCATCAGTGACGCCATCTCGGCGTAGTTGAACGTCTCGCCCAGCCCGAACTCGAACATCTCGTACTCGCCGGTGAAGATGTAGCTGGACGTGTAGTGCAGAGACGTGTTCTTGCGGATCCACTCGTTGAAGTCGGCCGAGCAGATCGACAGCGCGTACTGCTTGACCAACGGTGGCACGCGGACGGCCGTCTTGCCGCCATACGACAAACCGTAGAACCCGATACGCTCGGGATCGACAAACGGCTGCCCGCCGAGGAACTCGAGCGTCCGCTCGTGCTGCCGCACGATCACCGAGAACAACGACCGCCCGAGTGGATTCGCCTTACGCTGCAAGACACGGAACTTGTCCTTGCCGAGGTACGGATTCTGCGGGGCGTAGACGACGAAGCCGCGCTTCACGAGCTGTACCCCGTACTGATGATAGTAGGGTGAGTCGATGGCCGGGTCGGCAAGGTCGCGCGGGCGGCCTTCGAGCCCGTGCTGGCATACCACCACCGGCCGGCGCTCGCCCGGCTTGATGTCCTTCGGCACCAGCAGGCTCCCGTAGGCAAACACGTCGGGCCAGACGTCGAGCATCACATCGTAGCCGCGGAATTCCGGCTCATCGAACCGCGGCCGGGTGCGCGCGTTCATCGGCAGTGAGGCCGGCGGGAAGCTCCCGATCACCTTGTCGCGGAAGTAGTCGCGGTACTGCTCACATGTCTCCGTCCATCGCGGCAGGGATGTTATGTCCGCCTTGGACCAGAACGCGACGCGCTTGGCCTCCGATCGACGTACCACCTCCTGCGTGAACGCGCAGAGCTGATCGAACTGCCGGCGCAACCGCGGACGCGGGTCGTACTTGCCGCGCAGATCCTTTGGAGGTGAGTCGGCTCGCGTCAGTTCGCGCCTCACCACTCCCAGTTCGCCCAGGAAGCTCGTCAGAGCCTCGTCCGACCCGCAGGAACCGGTGCCGTTCTCTCCGGACGCCACAAGATGCAGACGTTGCGACACGCCGAGCTTGTCGAAGTGAACGCGGGCACGCTCGACTTCGTGCTGCACCGAATCGAGTTCCGGTGTCACGAGCCGACCCGGAGCCGCACCGCCGCGGCCCTTGCGCACGGGCGGCGGCCCGGCCACCTCGGGGCCGCGACACGCCTCGACCACCAGCGGCCGCGGCGCAACCAGGCTCGCCAGCTCCGCGTCGCCGAACTCGCGCAGCAGCGACCAGACGTTGCGATAGATCGGCTCGGCCCACACGTTCTGTCGCGAGTCGAAGTAGCCGCAGACCGCGACCGCGTCGATCCGCATGTCGGCCGCCGCGGCGTGCAGCGCCAACAGACCGCCTTCACCGTGCCCGATCACGCCGACCCGCGGGCCGTCGTCGCCGCGTTGCGCCACAAGCCAGTCGACCAGCGCGAGAACCTTCTGCACCTCGTAGCCGATCACGTGCCGACCCACCTCGTACGCAGGCCGGTAGATGAACTCGCGATGCGTCTGGTTGGTCACCCTACGGATCGTCGGGCTAACCGACCACTCGTCGCTACGATCCATGAGCACGGGCACGATCACCCGACAACCGTTCTCGGCCAGCGTTCGAGCGAACTGCTGCTTCGCCGACACGCCGTCGGCCAGACCGACAAGCATCTCCGGTGTCCAGTCGGCATCGGGTAAGGCAACGATCTGCGCCACCGGCGGACCGGCGGGCTCGAGCAGCAGCCCCTCGCCGTCGACGCCGGCGAGCGCGGGCCAGCGCACCGCGTGGACGGTGTAGCCGGCACCGTTCGCGACGAGCGACGGTTGGGCAGTCGTGGCCACATATTCCAGCGCCGTCACCGACGCGCGCGGATCGACCGCACCGATGAACTTCAACAAACGGGCACGATTCTCGGCCACCGAGGCCGCGTACTTGTCCGCGGACGTGTAGTCGCGGTGCCACAGCGCACCGCGCCGATCAATGGACGCGGCCACCTCGCGCGTCAGGAACGCATCGACACCGGCCACCATCTGCATGGCCAGATCACCCTCGGCCTCCAACGGCGCGGTCCCCGAAAGCGGGGCCGCCGCCACCGGACCGGCCGCCACGAGAATCATCGCAATCGTGGCGTAACGCATCAAACAACCTCCTGCTGCAACGTGTATGAGAAGGGGTGCCACGGGCGGCTTGCCCGCCCGTGTTTCTCGCCCGACCTCGTCATCGCACTGGCAGGCAAGCTGCCAGTGGCACCCGACGCTGGACACGTACCCGATGTACGTCGGGATCGGACCAGCTCTACTTGGGGGTATCGGCGGGGGCCTTGTCCTTCAGCGCCTCCAGTGCCTGCTCGAGCTCCTTCATCTGCACGCCGAACTCGGCCCAGTCATCGCTGCGATAGCTTTCCTTGGCCTTCTGTAGATGCTGCCACGCCCGGCGCGCCAACTCCGGCGACAGCGCGGTGCCGACCGGCGCGCGCTTCTCGCCGGGCTTCGATGGGTCTGCGGCGGGACGGCTCGCACTGGCCATGGCAGGGGGCGGAGCCGCTTCGCCGCCGAACAACTTGGCCAAGCTACGCTCGAGGTCCCTCTCCATCACGATCCGGTTGCCGTAGGCCACGATGACCCGCTTCAGCTCGGGGATCTGGCCCGCGGCCGCCCGCAGGAACACCGGCTCGACGTACAGCAGGTTTTGGGCAATGGGAACGACGAGCAGGTTCCCACGGATGACCACGTCACCCCCCTGCCGCCACAGGGCCAGTTGCTCCCGAATCTGTTCGTTCTGGCCGATCTTCGCCTCGATCTGACGCGGGCCGTCAAGCTGCTTGCCTTTGGGGAAGTTGTAGACCAGCAGCTTGCCGTAGTGGTCGCCGTCGTTGCGCGCACACATCCACGCCCGCAACACGTCCTTCCCGCGCGGCGTGAACGGCAGCATCAGCACGAACTCCTCACGCACCTCGCCGGGCAGCCGCATGATGTTGTGATACGGCTCCATCTGTCGCTCGTCCTGCTCGTAAGTTTCCTTGGGAAACTCCCAGAGATCTTCCTGGTTGTAGAAGACCTGCGGATCGGCCATGTGATACTTCGCGTACGTGAGGGCCTGCACTTGAAACAGGAACTTCGGCACTCGGATGTGCCGCCTCAGGTCCGGATCCATCTGCTCCAGCGGCAGGAACATGTCGGGGAAGATCTTCTGGTAGCTCAGAATGATCGGTTCGTCGGGCTCGGCCACGTAGAAGCGAACGGTCCCGTTGTAAGCGTCCACGACGGCCTTGACCGGATTGCGGATGTAGTTGCCGAACGTGCCCATGGGCTGGGAGTACGGATAGTGCGACGTGCGCGTGTAAGCGTCGCAGATCCAGTAGAGCTTCCCCTTGCTCACCACGATGTACGGGTCCGGATCGAGGTCCAGGAACGGAGCGAGCCGCGTCAGCCGGTCCCGTATGCTCCGGTAGAGCATGATCCGGCTTTCGCGATGCACGTCGGTGTTGAGGAGGATCGACAAGCTCTTGAAGCGGTGGGCCCAGAGCAGTCGCCGTAACCAGCCGCCCACCGGCACGCCGCCGGAGCCTTCATAGTCGGTGTAGACGTTCCCCTCGCCCGCGGGGTAGTCGAACTCCTGGGCCTCGGTGTTGACGAAGGCGTAGTGGTCCGCCGTCTTGCCGGGGTCGGCGCTTTCGCCGTAGTAGATCTCCGGGCGCGTGAGCTTCAAATCGGGATGGCCTTCGGGCGGAATGTCCTTAAGCAGGAACTCGGGCTCTCCTTCGTCGCGGATGCGGTTCACCGGGCTGACCACGACGCCGTAGCCATGCGTGTAGTGGAGCCGTTCGTTCACCCAGGTCCGGCTCGGCAGGGCCGCATAGGTCAACTGGCGTGCCGAAAGCATGACCTGCCGATACGCACCGTCGATTGTGTAGCGATCGATGTCGACATCCTGGAAGTCGTAGTAGGTGCGAATGGCCTGCAACTGGGCGTAGGTGCTCAGCAGCGGGCGGTGGTCCCACAACCGGATGTTGTCCACCGTCAGTTGGTTGGCCTGAAGCACCTCGCGGGTCAGGGACTCCTCGGCGGCGAAGTCCTTCTCCTCAACGTCCTTGACGTTGTAGGCGGCGCGTGTGAACGCGATGTTCCGCTCGATGTACGGGCGCTCGGCGCTGAGCTCGTTGGGCGTGACCCGTAGTCGTTGCACCGCGACCGGCAAGACGCCGGCCCCGAGCACCGACACGCCCAGCCAAACCGCCACCAGCCCCACTGCGAGCTTCAGCCCCCGTCGAAACGCCAGCCGGATGACGCCGATCGCGGCCGCCGCGGCGACGAAGATCAGCACCCACAGGACCGGCAGCAAGACGTTCACGTCGGTGTAGCCGGCCCCCGCAGCCACGCCCTTCTGCGAGAACAACAAATCGTACATGGCCAGGCGGTAGCTCAGTGCCTTGGCCAGAAGCATGATCCCCAGCAACGTCAGCAGGTGGCGCTTCACTTGAGGGAGCGTGACGAACTGCCGGTGCTCGGTCACGGCGACCTTCTCGTCGAAGATGTACACCGCCGCGCTCAGGACCGCGCTCAAGCCCACGGCCACCATGAGCAGCCGATAGAGCGACTGGATCAGGGGGAACTGGAAGATGTAGAAACCCAGATCGTTCTCGAAGAGCGGATCGACCTGACCCAACTCGGTGGGGTTCAGGCAGAGCAGCATCTGCCGCCAGAGGGAATTCCCGACGATCAGACCGGCGAAGACGGAGACCAGCACCATGGCCAAGGGCAGAAAACGGTTCACCTTCGGTGCCACGAGGTGCCGGTCGGGAACGGCCAGGATGTTCTGGCCCCGGAACACCAGAGTGGCCTGTGTCGGCCGGCGCGCAATCCGCACATTGACCCACAACAGGCAGAACAGGAATGCCGCGCCCGCCGCCCCGAGCCATAGCTTCGTGGTGAGCACGGTCAGGAACACGCCGGCGAACTGCACCTGCCGGAACCAGAGCCAGTCGGTGTACAGCCCGACGAGCCCGCCCCCGAAAAGGAACAACGCCAGCAGCACGACGAGCACGATCGCGAGTCTGCGACGCGTCATGCGTCACCATCCTTTCTTCGCTCGGGTCAGCCGTCCGTCTCGAAGAGCCCGTGTCCCTCGACCCGAGACTCCCCCGTTGCGTCCCCATGCTTCTCACGGTACGCGACCCGGTGCGAGCGGCGCCGCCGCCGACCGTCCGCCCGGCACGAGAATCGTCATGATCGTGTGAGACGCATCATGTGTCCGCTCGTCCGGCGGGGACTGAGCGTGACTGTGCCTTATACAACGCATCGAGCACGGCAGGCAACGTCGCCCGGGGATTTCCTCGCGGACTATCCCCAACCGCGGCTTTCCCATGGCGGGCGAAAACGGGTAGTGTACGTGGCGAACCGCCTCGGCGGCTCCAGCGTACCTTTCATTGGCAGAGTGGTCTTTGCCGGCTCGGCGGCCGTCGTGTCGGCGGCCGATCACGTTCTGCAACGGAGCACATCATGCTTTCGTGGTTCACTCAACTCGACGAGTTGCTGCGCGGCCGAAAGACCCGGGTGGACGCCATTGCCGACGGCCGCGTCGACCTCCCGCTGCGTGCGTTTGTACCGCTCGCCGTCCTGCTCGGAGCCGCCTACGGCTTCTTCATGGGCTGGTACGCGATTATCGGACGCGAGCCGCCCTGCTACATGCAGATCCTCGCGTCGACGGTCAAGCTGCCCGCTCTGTTCCTGCTGACGCTGCTCGTGACCTTTCCGTCTCTGTACGTGTTCAACGCACTCGTCGGCTGTCGCCTGAGCCTGGGCGCGACCCTGCGGCTGTTGGTCGGTGCGATCGTCGTGAACGTGACCGTGGCCGCATCGTTCGGGCCCATCCTGGCCTTCTTCACGCTGAGCACCACGAGCTACCCCTTCATGATCCTGCTGAACGTTTTGCTGCTGGGTCTGGCGGGATTGGTCGCGTTGACGTTCCTACTGCACACGCTACGGCGACTGGCGACCGGGCCGCCGCCGATCTCGACCCCGGCGCCGACTGAGGACACTCAAGACGACAGCACCGAGTCGGCCGACACAACGGTGCGAGAACCCGGACCGTTGGACGAGTTGCCGGGCGACGTGCCGGATCAAGCGTTGGGGCAGGCACGATCGATCTTCCAAGTGTGGGTCATCATCTACGGGCTGGTCGGGGCCCAGATGGGCTGGTTGTTGCGACCGTTCATCGGCAGCCCGGATCTCGACTTCACGTGGTTTCGCCAACGGCAGGGCAACTTCTTCTTCGCGGTTCTGGATCACATCCAAGCTCTGTTCGGCGGCGGTTGAGCAAGGAATTCACCCGGCATGCCCGCGGCACCGGCGCACATCGACGCGTTCCTTCGCGGCCAGGGCCCGTTCGATCCGACCCGGCCCGTCGAGCGCCCGTGGTGGTGGCTGCCGGCCATGATCATTCTGATCGCACCGATCTACGGCGCGTTCATGGGCAGCTTCCAACTCGACTCGGTGGAGCGCATCCGGCAGGTCCTCTACGCCGCGACGAAGGTGCCGGTTCTTCTGTTCGCGACCAGCCTGCTCTGCCTGCCCGGATTCTTCGTGCTCAACACGCTGCTCGGCCTGCGCGACGATTTCCGCGAGGCGCTCCAGGCCATTCTCGCCGGCCAGGCCGGTTTGAGCATCGCGCTGGCCTCGCTCGGCCCGTTCACGCGGTTCTGGTACTTCTCGACGAGCAGCTACCGCGGCGCGCTGCTCTTCAACGCCGCGATGTTCACCGTCGCCACGATCGCCGGCCAGATCGTGATGCTCCGCTACTACCGCACTCTCATCGCCCGGCACAGCGCACATCGGATCACGCTCTACGCCTGGCTCGCCCTCTACGCATTCGTGGGAATCCAAATGGGGTGGATGCTCCGCCCGTTCGTGGGTTCGCCCGACCTCGCAGTCACATTCTTCCGCACCGAACCCTTCAGCAACGCCTACGTAGTCATCGCCCGCCTCATCTTCGGCACCTAGAAAAGGGTGTCTTCGGCACCTAGAAAAAGGTGTCAGGTTTATTTTACGCGTCCATTCCGCGCGCATGGTTGTCGGCAAGCCCAAACGATCGACGATTCTGACCTATCACCAGACGGCCCGAGATGTACCGCCACTTCACCCAGCACGCACGGCGAAGCCAGTGAGTCTTCCTGACACCTTTTTCATCGGAAGCCAACGTCCGCCATCACGGGTCGGTGATCGGAGCCTTCGCCCTCACCGGTCCGGCAGCCTGTGGCGGTCAGGGCGCCGGACACGTAGATGTGATCCAGCCGCAGGTTCGGGACCCAGCGAAAGAACGTGTTGACCGGCCAGGTCGTACCTCGGCCCCAGCCGCCGAGCGAGTGCGCATCCCGCATGCCGTTCCGTCCGAGCGCCGCGGCCTGCGGACTGCGTTGCGTGAAGTTGAAGTCGCCGGCCACGATCACGGGCAGCGACTCATCGTTCACCCTGTCGAGGAGGTCGGCAAACTGAAGTCGCGTGACGGTCGTATAGTCCAACCGGCGGGGCGGTAGCAGGTGAACGTTGTACACGGCGACGTCCCGGCCCGCGATCTCGACCACCGCTCGCATCTGTGGCACGGACGCGTCGGCAAGGGGAACGGACTTCGCGACCGGTCCGCTGAACGGCCGGCGTGAGTAGACAGCGACACCGAACGAATCCGCCCGCGGGACGCACGCGATGTGCGGGTAGCTCGTTCCAAGGGCTTCGCGCATCGCCGCGTGCCAATGCACGGTGTACTCCTGAAGCAGCAGCAGGTCCGGAGCGGCCCGCTCGATCTCCTCGATGATTCCGTCCGTGCTCCGATTGACCATGAGCAGATTGACGCTCATGACCGTGATCGCCTCGCCGCGAATCTCCGGCGGCGACTTGGGCCGGTACTCCCACAGCTCCGGCCCGAGCGCCACCAGCAACAGAGGGAGCGTCGCCAGCGCCAGCCGTCGGCATCGCCGCGCCGCGGCAACCATCGCAATCGCCAACAGCACGAGGCCGATGTGAAACAGAAAGGTCCGTACCATGAACGCCGTCAGACCCGCGGCGACGTAGAGAGGGGCCGCGTTTCTGAAGTCCTGCGGAAACAGGAATGCGTAGGCAACCAGCACGTACGAGCCAACGACGAAGACCCACGCCTCCGTGCGAAGCGCGCGTTTGCGCTCTTGCCACGTCGGCATCAGGAGCCGGCGGAACGTCCGCCCCTTCGTCTGCTCCGGTTCAGATGGTGTCGTGTCGGTGACCATTCTCGTGTGATTGCCCGTCTGCGTTCCGGACGGTCGCCCTCACGCACCCAGCGCCACGACGATTCCGGCACCGACCGGCTAGGCGCGCGCTCCGCCCCTCTCTACGTCACGCCTGTGCTGGAGTTCGAGTTGGTTCAGCGGTATAGACGGGGGTCGTACGCTCGAGAAGCCACTCTCCCGACGCTGTGGTCTATGCGAATGACGAGGATCCGACCATGAAGCAAGCCTACCTTCGTTGTGCTGTCGTTATTACCGCCTGCACTGCTGCGGCCTGCCCGGTGGCCGCGGAGTGGCAAGTGTGGACGCAGACGCAGACCGCGCGCGTGCTGCGCGAAGCTCCGGCCGGCACCGGCCTCGACGTGAAGCTCGCGGCCGCTCGGAACGAATGGGAGAGCTTCCAGATTCTCCTGCATGCGGACGCGTCCGTGCGGGGCGTGAACGTCAAGCCCGGCGACCTGAAGGGCCCGGGTGGAGCCGTGCTGCGAGCCCAAGACGCAGAGCTGTACCGTCAGCACCAACTCGAGATGACGGTCGGCACGTCCCGCAACGACACGTTCAAGCCGGGGTGGTACCCGGACCCGCTGATCCCGTTCCGTCATCCGGTGACGCGAAAGCCGCTTGAATCCGCACGGCTCAGGGCCGTGCCGTTCGACCTGCCCGCGGGCCAGACGCACGGGTTCTGGGTCGACGTGTACGTCCCGCCGGACGCGAAGCCGGGCGACTACCAAGGCACATACCGGGTCACCGGCGAAGGCGGCAAGGCGGTCGAGATCCCGGTGTCGCTGACCGTGTGGGACTTCGCGCTGCCGCGCGTCTCGACGCTCCAGACCGCACTCGGCTCGCCGGCCTCGCGCATGCGCGGCTACTATCGTCAACGAGCGAAAGCGAACAAGGAAAAGGAGCCTTCCGATTGGGCGGCGGTCGAGGCCCAGTGTGCCGAGATGCTGACACGCCACCGCGTCAACGCCACGCCCCCCAGCGGGACCATTGTCCCCGTCGCGCAGACCGACGGCTCGTACCGCATTCCGTCCGAGCAGGTCGACGCCTTGCGGGCTTTCGTCGATCGCTACCACGTCAACGCATTCATGGTGCCCCGGCCCACGAGCATCGTGAAGGACCCGGACAAAGAGCGCGACAAGCTCCACGCATGGCTGAAGAGCTGGGACCGCGCCGCAGCCGAGTTGAAGCGCCCGGATGTGGTCTTCTACACCTACCTGCTCGACGAGCCGAACGACAAGAAGGCCTACCGGTTCGTGCAGAAGTGGGGCCCGGCCATCCGGGCGGCCAAGTCGGTGGTCAAGGTGATGGTCGTGGAGCAGACGTGGACGCAGAACGCCGACTGGGGCGACCTGTACGGGGCCATCGACATCTGGTGCCCGCTCTTCTCGCTCTTCAAGCCGGAGAGCGCGGCCAAGCGGCAGGCACTCGGCGAAACGATCTGGACCTACACCGCACTGTGTCAGCGCAAGCCGACGCCGTGGTGGCACATCGACTACCCATTGCTCAACTACCGAGTGCCGTCGTGGATCGCGTGGCGGTATCGTATGCGAGGCCTGCTCTACTGGGGCGGCATGTCGTATTGGCAGAAGGTCGAAGACCCGTGGGCCGATCCGAAGACGCTGGACCGCCGCAAGAACGGCAAGGGCCATCTCTACAACGGCGAGGGGACGATCGTCTACCCGGGCCGCGCCGTTGGCTACGACGGGATCGCCCCCAGCCTGCGCCTGAAGGCGTTGCGTGACGGGATCGAGGACTACGAGTACCTCGCCATCCTCGAGCGGGCAAGCCGCGCGGATGCGGCCCAAGAGGTAATCCTCCCGCTGGCCGGCTCGTGGTTCGACTGGGAGCGGGACCCCGGGGCCTACGAACAGGCAAGGGCGAAGCTCGCCTCAATGATCGTGGGCGCGAAGAAGTAGCCGCGCGCGATCGGTTCGCATCACCGCCAGTGAAAGGGAACAAGTCCGTCGCCTGGCCAGAGGTTAGGTTGGACATACGGCTGTGGTTCGCAAAGGACAGCGAAACGCCGGCCCCGAAGGGGCCTACGATTGTAGCCAGGGGCGGAGCGCAGCGGAGCCCCTGGTTTGCGAGCGGCTATGCCATCCCGCCCCGGAGGGGCGGACGAACGCGGGCCCAGTGTGTCGTCCGCCCCTCGCGGGGCGGGGCTGGAATTTGCGCCCGCAACCACGGGTTTGGCGTAGCACCACCCCAGGCGACAAT
>CAYMME010000157.1:0-17155 GCA_964391465.1 uncultured Planctomycetales bacterium | reverse complement strand
GAGGGCGGCGACTCGTCCATGTCGCGGACGGTGTCTCTGCCCGCCGCCATCGGCGCTCACATGATCCTGCAGGGCAAGATAACAACCCCCGGCGTTCTGCGGCCGGTGACCCCCGAGATCTACAACCCGGTCCTCGACGAGCTGGCGAGACTAGACATCGAGTGCCAGGAAAACACGGAAGTCTTCTAGAAGAGGGAGGCGGCTGGAATGGCCAAGTACACCAGGAACAAGATCTTCAAGGCCCTGGGCCTGACCACCCGGATGAAGGGCGCCACCAGCGGCGGCGCCTGGTTCGCCACCAGCGGCGAGATGCTGGAGGTGTTCAACCCCACCAACGGCGAGAAGCTGGCCGTCATCGAGCAGGCCGGGCCGAAGGACTACGAGAAGGTGATGAAGCAGCTGC
Organism: uncultured Planctomycetales bacterium; assembly: GCA_964391465.1. Classification (GTDB taxonomy): domain Bacteria; phylum Planctomycetota; class Phycisphaerae; order UBA1845; family CAYMME01; genus CAYMME01. The sequence continues at coordinate 16,752 of CAYMME010000157.1, read as the reverse complement.
AGAAGGCGTTCGTCGCCTGGCGCGCCCTGCCGGCCCCCCAGCGGGGCGAGATCGTGCGCCAGGTCGGCGAGGCCCTGCGCGAGAAGAAGGACGTCCTGGGCGCCCTGGTCTCGCTGGAGATGGGCAAGATCCTGACCGAGGGGCACGGCGAGGTGCAGGAGATGATCGACATCTGCGACTTCGCCGTCGGCCAGAGCCGGTTCCTCTCCGGCCCGACGCTGCAGAGCGAGCGGCCGGGACACCGGATGATGGAGCAGTGGCACCCGCTCGGCACGATCGGCATCATCAGCGCCTTCAACTTCCCGGTCGCGGTCTGGGCCTGGAACACCGCGCTGGCCTGGGTCTGCGGCGACACCACGCTGTGGAAGCCCTCGAGCAAGGCCCCGCTGTGCGGCATCGCCTGCCAGAACATCGTCAACGAGGTCTTCAAGCGGAACAAGCTGCCGCAGGGCGTCAGCGGCGCGGTCGTCGGCCGCGGCTCAACCATCGGCGAGCGGCTGATCGCCGATCACAGAATCCCGCTGGTCAGCGCCACCGGTTCGACCCGGATGGGGCAGCGGATCGGCGAGGTGGTCGGCGCGCGGCTCGGCCGCACCATCCTCGAGCTGGGCGGCAACAACGCGCTGGTCATCTCGGACAAGTGCGACCTGACCGGCGCCCTGGCCAGCGCCTTCTTCGGCGCCGTCGGCACTGCCGGCCAGCGCTGCACCTCCACCCGCCGGCTGATCATCCACGAGAAGATCTACAAGACTTACGTCAACAAGCTGATCGCCAACTACAAGAAGGTGCGGATCGGCGATCCCCTCGATCCGACCACGCTGATGGGTCCGCTGATCGACGAGGGCGCCGTCGCCGATTACGAGAACGCGCTCGTCGCGGCCAAGGAGCAGGGCGGCAAGGTGCTGTACGGCGCCAAGGTGCTCGAGCCGTTCGGCGCCCGGACCTTCGTGCTGCCGACGATAGTCGAGATCGACAACGCGGCCGCCATCGTGCAGACCGAGACCTTCGCCCCGATCCTGTACATGATGAAGTACAAGAAGCTGGACGAGGCCTTCGCCATGCACAACGGCGTGCCCCAGGGCCTGTCGTCGGCGATCTACACCGACTCGGTGGCCGAGGCCGAGGCGTTCCTCAGCTACAAGGGCTCCGATTGCGGCATCGCCAACGTCAACATCGGCACCAGTGGGGCCGAGATCGGCGGTGCGTTCGGCGGCGAGAAGGAAACCGGCGGCGGGCGCGAGGCCGGCTCCGATGCCTGGAAGGCCTACATGCGCCGCCAGACCAACACCATCAACTACTCGACCGACCTGCCGTTGGCGCAAGGGATTCAGTTCGGGAAGTGACGCACCGTCGGCCTGCAAGCCGGGGCGACGGGAAGCACCACTGCGGCAACCGCTCGCTGTGAATCTGGCGGCAGGGTGGAGCAGGGGTTTCAACGCGCCGCACGCCTGGCTACAATCCGCCCTTTCTCCGGGAAAGCAGGGTCCGCCGTGCGGGCCAACTCCTTGTGTTTGATCTCCTGTGGCGCTGATCCGCTACGAAGGACAGCGCTCCATCGAGAGAAGAAAGGACACTTCGCCATGAAACGACAGCTCGTTGCCGTCATGTTGCTCCTTGCGATTGGTGTGGGTTGTGCGGCGGACGGGCCCGGCGCCCGGCAGATCGTGATCTCCGCCAACGACAACCGGCTGGATCTGGCCTACGGGGCGACGAAGGTCTTCCCGAACCCGAAGCCCGACACGTTGACCGTGATGGACTTCGCCACCTTCCCGCCGAAGATCACGAACCTCGACGGAATCGCCAACAGCGTGATCGGGCCGCCGACCAACGTGGCCATCACGCCCGACCAGACACTGGCCCTGGTGTCCAACTCGCTGATGATCGATCCGAACGATCGCACCAAGCAGATCCCGGATCGGATCGTTCACGTGATCGACCTGACCACCGACCCGCCCAAGAAGATCGGCGAGGTCGAGGCCGGGGCGCAACCATCGGGGATCTCCATCACGCCGTGCGGGAAGCTGGCTCTGGTGGCCAACCGTGCCGACGGCACCGTCTCCGTGCTCGGCATCGAGGGGAAGACGGTCAAGCATCTGGAGCGGGTCACCATCGGCACTGAGGGCTTCAAGGATGAAGGCAGTGCCGTTGCCCACGTGGCCATCACGCCGGACGGCAAGCGGGCGTTGGCATCGAAGCAGAACGACAATGCCGTCGCACTGCTCGATATCGAAGGGCAGAAGGTCACCTACGCGGACCTCGACATGACCGTCGGCGTCATGCCCTACTCGCTTGACATTTCCGCCGACGGCGCGGTGGCGGTGGTCGCCAACAGTGCCTCCGGCGGCGACTTCGCATCGGCCGCCGTGATCGACCTGACCTGCACCCCGCCGCGCGTGGTGAACCACGTGACCATCGGCTTCGGGCCGGAGCACCTGGTGCTCAGCCCCGACGGCAAGCTGGCCGCCGTTGCCCTCATGAACGGCAGCAGCGCCCCGAAGGACAGCCCGTTTCGTGCCGAAGGTGGTCTCGTGCGGCTCTTCCGTCGCGACGGCATCAACCTCGTCTTCGCGGACGAGCAGCCGGTCGGCGCCGTGCCGGAAGGCCTCGTCTTCACCAACGACGGGCGGTACGTGATCGTGCAGAACTACGTGGCCCGCACGCTTAGCGTCTTTCGCGTGAACGGGCACAAGCTGACGAAGGCCGGCCCCGACATCCCGGTGACCGGCCAGCCCGCCGCCATTCGTGCCGCCACCCGCGGTCCGGCTGCGCAGTGATGTGAAGGGGGGAAGCCGCCGCCCCGCCCGACGGCTACCGACGATCCCGAATCGGCTCCGGCTCGAACCGCAGACGGATCCGACCCGGCTCGGTGACCACGTTCGTGATGCGAAACGGGACTTTCCCGTTGAGCCAGATGAAGTGGTTGGGGAACTTCGCTTCTCCGAACAGGTGGGCGGCCGTGACCTGCTCGTCCGGTTCGCGCGCCGATTGCGACGCGGCCAGGGCTTCCTCGATCCTCTCCCGGAGCGGACCCAGGGGGACGGGCAGCGAACCCGTCTGTCCGCGGTGCAGCGTGACCCGCAGTCCGTCGTCCGTGGCCGAGAGCGTCACGTGCAGTGAGACGATCGAGCGAACCGACGACCAACTCGCCAAGCCGGACAGCACGATTCGATCCTCGCCGAACGCCACCATCGGGTCGTCCAGCCACGAGGGCACCCATCGGGCGACGCCGGGCCAGATGGCCATCCGGGCCGACAGCCAACGATTAAGTTGATCCTGCGTGATCTCGTAGTCGAAGGGCTCGCCTGCGACCATCCTCGATGACAGTGCGTTGACCGTGTGGGTCAGGTCGTTGCGCACATGCTGGTATTCCGCGGCGGGTACCAATGCCGGCCGATACCACGCGGGGATGCGTTGAAACGCGAGCCACAAGCCCGTTGCGACAAGCACTGCAACTACGGCAAGCGCCACCGCAGCACGCACGGCGCGAGAGCGTTTGCGTCGGGAAGATCTCACGAACCGAGTCGGTAGCTGCCGATCGACGCTCTGTCAAGACCTGCGGGCCTCGTTCGCGTTGACGGACAGTGTCGTTCGATCCTAGAATCGATTGGAACGCGCGGCGTGTGACTCGTACCGCGTCGCAGAACCTCCCCAAGGCGCAGGGCTTCGATGCTCGTCAGAGTTCTCAATGTGGGTGTGGTGCTGTTGTGGCTGGTGAGCATGTCGGCCCTGTTCGTTCGAGACATTTTGCCCTCGTGGCTGGCCGGCAACGCACCGCCGGCAGTCTCCGCCAATCACCTGCGTTTCGTTGCCAACAACCGGCAAGCCGCGATCTACGGACCCCGAGGCCCGCGGGTCGGAACGAATTGGGTAGAGTACATCCCGACGTACGATCTCGTCATCATCAAGTCCACTACGGTCATCGACGGTCTTGATCCCCTCCCTTCCCTTCGCATCGAGAACCGAGCCTATCTGCGCCAAGACGGCGCGCTGGATCACTTTGTCCTGACGGTTCACGGCGCCCCGATCGCCATCACCCTCGAGGGTGAGGACTACGAGTCGGATTTCGCATGCGCGCTCACGGCGGGTGAGGTGGTGCACCGGTGGCAGATGGACTCCGAGACCACGCGCACGGTGGCCGACATGTTCAAGCCGTTGACGCACTTGCCGCATCTTCGCGTCGGGCACTCATGGCGGATGCGCATCCTGGATCCGCTCGCGGTGCTTACCGGCCGGAGCCAGCCCTTCAAGACGGTGCTCGTCCGGGTGACGGGCAGGCAGGATCTTGATCGTAGCGGCGAGATCATCAAGTGTTACGTGGTCGAGGCCCCGGGGCTTCGCGCGCTCGTCGCGCCGAAAGGGGAGGTTCTCAGCCAGCGGTTGGAGGTGCCCGGGTTGGGATCGTTCACTTGCGTAGACGAGGCGTTCGACGCCGCCGCGGTGGCTGCGGTTCGCTCCAGCCATGCCTCGGCTTCGCGTGGAGCACGGTTGAGCCGGCGAACCGCCGACGGGCCGGGAACGACCCGGCCGACCGGCCCGGAACCGAAGGGGTCGATGCCGTGAGTGACCAACCCGTGAATTGCCCGGATCGAGAAACGTGATCGAACTGGCGAACGTCAGCAAGGACTACGGCAAGAAGCGGGCCGTCGAGGATCTTTCCCTCGCGGTTCCGGCGGGCGAGCTGTTCGCGTTCCTGGGGCCTAACGGGGCCGGGAAGACCACGACGATCAAAATGGTCGCCGGGCTCCTTCGCCCCACGGCGGGCGAGATCCACGTGTGTGGACGGCCGCTCGGGCTGGACGGCGTCGCCATCCGGGCGCGCATCGCCTACGTGCCGGATTCTCCCTTCCTTTATGAGAAGCTCACCGGTCGCGAGTTCCTCCGCTTCGTCGGACAGATGTATCGTGTGCCGCGACCCCGCTTCAAGCAGCGTTTCGAGGAGCTGGTGGACCGGCTCGAGATGGCGGGATTCCTCGACCAACTGGTCGAGACGTACTCGCACGGGATGAAGCAACGCACGGTGCTCGGGGCCGCGCTGATTCACGATCCCGAGGTCCTTCTGATCGACGAGCCCATGGTGGGCCTCGACCCGCGAACCATGCGCACCGTCAAGGACCTGATGCTCGAGATGACGGCGGCGGGCCGAACCGTGTTCATGAGCACGCACACCCTCGATGTTGCGGAGGCTGTCGCCGACCGCATTGGGATCATCCACCGCGGCACCCTCGTGGCCGAGGGGACACTCGGATCCCTCCGGGCACGGGCGTCGCACCAATCCAGCCTCGAAGATATTTTCCTCGGTCTGACCGCTGACTCCGGCGACGCTCAGGCCGAAGCGTTTCCGGAGTGACGCCAGCGCCCGACGAGCCGCCCCGCCCATGCATTCGATCGCCGTCCCACAATCCCTCGGCCCGCCGTCGTTCCATGTTCTGCTGCGCATGAAGATGACCGGCGTCCGTAATCGCGTCGTCCAGACGATCACCGAGGCGCCGGTTCGACTCGCGGCCGGCCTCGTGTTCCTCGCCGGAATCGGCACGACCCTGTACTTGATCTTCGCATACATCTTCGCGTTCGTGCACCGCCATTGGGCCCTCGAGAGCGTCGTGGCCCTGCCGTTGATCTTCGAAATGCTCTTCGCCGTGCTGAGCGTCATGCTGGCCTTCTCGAACGGGATCATCGTCTACGGAAGCTTGTACCGGCAGACTGAAGCCGGGTACCTCATGGCCAGCCCGCTCCGGCCGCTCCAGATCGTGCGCATCAAGCACCTCGAGGCGCTGTTCTTCTCCTCATGGTCGCTCATTGTCCTCGGCGTTCCGTTGATGCTTGCGTTTGCCGCCACGTCGAACGCCCCCTGGTACTTCCACCTGCTTTTCGCAGGCTTCTTCGCGGCATTCATCCCGCTTCCCGGTGCGATCGGCACCCTCGTCGCGGGCCTCATCGCCCTTTGGATTCCACAGCGGGCCCGGCGTGCCTTGCTCATCCTCGTCGGCGTCGTGCTGCTGGCGGGCTTGTTGTGGAGCGGTTCGGCCTGGTACGCGCTGCATTCCGATCAGCGGCTTTGGATCAAGGAGTTCTACGCGCGGATTGCGATGGTTCGGTCGGCCGCCCTTCCGTCCACGTGGGTCAGTCGCGGCATCCACGCGGCCGCTGCCGGGCGCATCGACGAAGCAGGCTTCTATCTCTTCGTGCTCGCGTCCAATGCCCTGTTCGCCACCTGGCTGGTCATCCGTATCGTCGCCGTGAAGCTGGCGGTTGCGTACGATCGCGCCGCCGGGGTGACGATTCAGCAGCGCGTGGGCGCGGTGAACGTCTCGGGCGTCCTGGGCCGCGTCCTGTTCGCCGCCCTGCCCGCACCGATGCGCCTGCTGGCGGTCAAGGATCTGCGCACCTTCCTGCGCGACGCGATGCAATGGTCGCAGATGGCCATCCTGTTCGGGCTGCTCTTCCTGTACATGATGAACATCCCGCGCATCACGAAGCATCTCGATCTCGTGCAGTGGCGGCTGCTTGTCTCGTTCCTCAACCTGTGTACCGTTTCCCTCATTCTGGCCACGTTCACCGGGCGGTTCGTCTTCCCCCTGGTCTCGCTCGAGACGCAGCAGATGTGGCTGGTCGGGTTGTGGCCGCTGTCCCGACGCCGCCTTCTGCGGGGGAAGCTCATGTTCGCCCTGAGCATCACGTTGCTTGCGGCCCTGTGTGTGGTCATACTCTCCGCCTACATGCTTGATCTGTCGGCGTACTGGACGATGGCCAACGCGTTGATCATCGCTGCGGTTTGCGTAGGACTGTGCGGTCTCGCCGTGGGGTTGGGTGCGCGCTTCCCGGTACTCAACCAGCGAAACCCGGCCCGTATCGCGGGCGGTGTCGGCGGCACCATCAATCTCATCGCATCGATCACGTTCGTCTGTCTGGTCCTCGCGGCGGCCGCCTACGCCCACCTCCACGCCGCACGGAACGCGGTGGAGGGGATCGACACAATCGTCATGTCGATTCTGGTCGCCATCGTCGTGGCGTCACTTGCCGTTTGCGCCGGCGTCATGTGGATGGGAGGGCGCCGCTTCGAAGCGCTCGAGATATGAGAAGAATCGTTCTGCTCACCTGGATCTGCGGCTGCTGTGCCGGATGCGCCGGGCTCAAGACCGAATGGGCGTACCGCAAGATCGCTCTCGCGGCCTCACCGACCGAATCGCTTCAAAGCGAGCTGCCGTCATCGGCTACGCGCACGACTGAGGGCCTCAGTGTCCGCGAGCAGGCTCGCTGGCCGGAGACCGAAGCCGCACTTGTCATCCTTAGCGACCCCGCGGGCAAGGCGGGAGCCAAGTTCCTGCTCACGCTCGACTCACAGCGTTTCGGGAGTGCGACCCATCGGCGGGCCGTGCTGCGGGCCGAGATGGTCGGCAACACCACCGCCGGGGCTGCGCCGGGGCCCGTCGCGCGCCTGACCGAAGCGTTACGACGTTTGGGGAAGCCGCAACGCAAGCCCGAAGCCGACCGTACCCACCAATTGATCGGGGCCGCGATCATCCGACTGCTCGAAAGCCTGCCCGACACGCCGCCGGCGCAGACCGACTACCAGCGCTTTGCCGACACGCTCTCGGTGATTCCCGCCAACGGAGCCGTCACGGTCACGAACGTGTCCCCGACGACGTACCGGATCATCTACCGGGCCGCGGGGACGCCGCGGTGACCCGTGCGACGCCGGACCACGAATGCGTGCGCCGTCGATATCCGGCGACGAGGTACGGTGCGCGGATGTGCCTGCTTCTCGTCGCCGTGATGCTCACCGTCGGCTGCCGCGAGGAGGATCCCGAACCGGCACCTGCACCGAGCCGTGAGCCGGATCGCCCCGCCCCGACAAGCCGGCCGACCACACGTCTCGAACCTCGGCCGCCGAGAACGAAACCGGCCCCTCCGGTTCCTGACCGCAGAAGGACCCCGCCCATCGCGACACAACCGGCGCGGAGCGCCGTGCCGGCAACGCAGCAGACTCGTCCGGTTGCCGCAATCGCGCCTGCCCCTGCCCCTGCTGACATGGCGCCGCTCATGCCCCTGCAAAACGCTGCCGTTGGGGACCGGGCCGTCTACCGGATGCTCGACGACCGCCGCATGCTGCTGCGTGTCGTGGACGGCGACGATCGGGGAGTCACGATCGAAGTGGAGATGATTCTCAGCGGCAAGTCGCTCGTGTTGCCGGCGGTGCGTAAGGTGCGACGCGACCTGAACCGGCCGCGTCGACACGCTCGGCGCGTCGGTGCGAAGCTCACGGTGCGTCGCGAGCAGATCGAAGCGGCCGGTCGCGTGTGGAACGCCCGACGCCTCGACGCCGATTGGACCGATGAGAAGATCGCGTACCGCCGCACGACGTGGATTGCCGCCGACGGTCCGATCTACGGTATCGTCAAGATGATCCAGGCCGCCGACGGCAAACCGGTCGCGTCGATGGAACTGGTCGCGCACGGCGCCGGCCGACCGACGACGTCGCAAGCCGCGGAGCGGATTCGCGGGAGATGATCGACCGTGACCGCATGGGCGCTGGCGCTGATTCTGACGGCCGCGTTCCTTCACGCGACCTGGAACCTCCTGGCCAAGCGTGTGGCCGGCGGTGCCGCATTCGTCTGGCTGTTCGAAGTCGTCGCGGTCTCCATATACGCACCGCTGGCCGTCGGTGTGATCGTCATCCAGCGCCCCGAACTCGGGCCGGTCGCGTTGGCCTTCCTTGTCGGCAGCGGCGCCCTGCACCTTGTCTACTTCGTCCTGCTTCAACGCGGCTACCGCTTCGGTGACCTGTCGCTCGTGTATCCGCTCGCTCGCGGAACCGGGCCGTTGCTGGCCATGGCGGGAGCCGTGGTCATCCTCGACGAACGCCCTGGCCCCCTCGTGCTTGGCGGAGCGCTGCTGATCGCCCTGGGCGTGTTTCTTCTAACCGGTGATCCGCGCAAGCTTCGCGATGCCCGCGCGCGATCAGCCGTCGCGTACGCCCTACTGACGGGAATAGCGATCGCCACCTACACGATCTGGGACAAGTACACCGTGAGCACGCTTCGGGTGCCGCCGCTGCTCCTCATCTGGGCGTCGGACCTGGCCTTGATGGTGCTGCTGACCCCGTTCGCATTGCGACACTGGGAGGCGGTACGGACCGAGTGGCGCACGCATCGCGTCGAGACCATCGGCGTCGCCCTGCTCCATCCGCTGTCGTACATCCTGGTGCTCACGGCGATGGTCTTCACCGACGTCAGCTACGTTGCCCCGGCCCGCGAGATCAGCATTCTCGTCGGAGCGATGATGGGAACGCGCCTCCTCGCCGAGGGTGACGTTCGGCGACGCCTGGCGGCGGCCGGCGCCATGGTGCTAGGCCTGGTGGCGCTCAGCCTGGGCTGAATGGTCCGGCACAACTTCTCTTTCGGGTGCCACGGGCAGCTTGTGTAGTGTCTCAGAGCCGGCGGAGTGTATCTGATCCGAACCGCGACCGTGAGGGAGCGGCCGCGGCAAGGCGAAGCATTGCCGCTCCCTCACCGTCGCGGCTCGGAAAGAGTGCAGTCTGTGTGAGACACCACAGTCGTCTGCCCGTGCTGCTGCGGTACGTCGGCACCGGCGGATGCAGACGTACGTCGGGACCAGTGGCATCCAACCTGAAGACCGAAGTGTTACGGAATACCGAGGACAACAGTTGTCCGCTGTGCGAAGCCGTGTTGCAGGTGAAGACCGGCCGCGCGTTGTTCTGACGACCGTGCCCGGTGAGCGGCCCCCCGAATCCGTCTCCCCGAGTGCCCGCTACGCCGCACGGGGCGGGCGGATGCCGAGCGGGAACCGCAGCGTGGCCCGCGCCCGATCCGCCGCGGCCTTCAGCTCCTCGGCGGGCACGAGTGCGGCCGCCCGGGCCGCGATGGAGCGGATCATCTCGACACTCACGCCGAGCCAGTCGGCCAGCGTGGCGCAATGATCCGGGAACTGGCTGAGCAGGGCGAAATCACGCACCGTCCGAACCTGGGCCAACTCGCCGAGGTCGGCCAGGAACTCGCCCGCCACCCCGGCCTCACTCAGCGGCCGGTTGCTGATCGTCAATCCATTCTGTCCAAATCCGCGTCGCATGGGCTGTCTCCCTTTCTGCACATTGCCTGACAAGGGAATGAACGAGCCGGGCCCGAAGCCCTCACGCGGAATGTGTGCTTTTCTTGTGGCAGGGCCTCCTTGCCGTAAGCTCATTTATGGCAATGATTTAAGGTCGATCTCTGCGGCCTGGACCCTTTGCGATGCGATTCGTGTTCAACGACTGGCGGCGGTTGGGGTCAGGTTTGCCGGGCGGTGAGTGTCGCCTTACACTCGGAGATTCCGGGCGGTGGGCGTGGAGTGCCGCGTCTGGGACGGCGGCGGGTGAGGGTCATGAGCGAGCCGACGAGCATGGACGAGGCGGATCGTCACGACGAACACGTCGGCCGTGTTCTGAATGAGTACTTCGACCGGAAGGCCCGCGGTGAGGCCGAGCCTGTCGAGCAGTTGATTGCCGACCACCCGGAGGTCGCCGACGACCTGCGCGAGCACTTCGAGGCCGTCGACGATCTCGCGACCGTTCGCGGGTCCGCGACGGGATCCGGGATTTCGATTCCGAGACGCGGGCAACTCCCTACCGACGCCATTCCCGGATACGAAATCATCGAAGAGGTCTCGCGCGGCGGCATGGGCGTGGTCTATCGGGCCCGGCAGCTCGCGACGGGGCGGATGGTTGCGGTCAAGGTCATGCTCCAGTCGCTGTTCGCCTCGGACAAGGCGAAGCGCCGGTTCGAGCACGAGGTGGAGACGCTCGCGAGCTTGCAGCACCCGGCCATCGTACCCGTGTACGACTCGGGGCTGGCCCACGGGCAGTACTTCTACGTGATGCCGTACGTCGAGGGGTTGCCGATGGACGCGTTCGTGTGCGCGCCACAGCAGCAGCGGAAGGTATCGGGCGGCGATGGGCCGACTCGGACACGCCCCTGGAACGGTCGCGACACGCTGGCCCTCTTCGCGGCCGTGGCCGACGCGGTGAGCTACGCACATCAGCATGGCGTGATCCATCGCGACCTGAAGCCCTCGAACATCCTCGTGGACGCCGACGGGCAGCCGCACATCCTCGACTTCGGTCTGGCCAAGCAGCTCGGCCAAGGCGGTGCGGGGCAGGACACCCTGACCATGATGTCAGTGGCCGGGCAGATCGTGGGGACGGCCGCGTACATGAGCCCGGAGCAGGCCCGCGGGGCCCACGACGAGACCGACACCCGCACCGACGTGTACGCGATCGGCGTGATGATGTTCCAGATCCTGACCGGCCGGTTTCCGTATCCGGTCGAGGGAATGCTGAGCGAGACGCTGCGCATCATTCAGGAGGTCGACCCGGTCCGGCCCTCCAGCCTGTCGCGCGAGGTGAACCCGGAAGTCGAGGCCATCGTGCTCAAGGCACTGGCCAAGGAGCCCAATCGCCGGTACCAGTCGGCCGCCGCGCTGGCCGAGGACCTGCGGCGCTACCTCGCCGGCGAGCCCATCGACGCACGCCGCGACAGCATGCTCTACGTGCTCAAGAAGACCATGGTCCGGCACCGGCGCTACGCGGTCATGCTACTGCTGGTCGTTGCCCTGGTGGGCGTAGTGCTGGCCTGGATCGAAATCGCGCAATGGCGCACGGCGCTCCGCGAATCACAGCGCTTGCTCATCGATCAAGTATTGCAGACCAATCTCGGCGCGGCCCACTGGGTTGCCCGGGCCGTCGAACGCGAGTTGACCCACGCCAAGGGCATGGTCGAGCAATACGCCGAGCGCAGGGAACTGCAAGAGCTCGCTTTGCGGGGCATGACTCCTGCGGCGGAGAAGTACCGCGACGCGCTGGATCGCAGCGCACCGGTCGAGGAGCTCAACCGACTCGCGCGGGAGATCCCGATTCAGGAGTATCTGCGCAACGTCGCGCGGGCAACCGCCAACAGCTCGCTGCACAGTTGGGCCCTCGCGTCCGCCGACGCGACGATGCTGGGGCGGGCCCGCTACGATGCCGCGACAGGTGAGTACCTGCTGCCGAACATCATCGGCAACAACTACGTCGACCGGGACTGGTATCGCGGGCCGACCGGCAAGGGACCGGTCGAGTCGACCCACATTTCGGAGCCGTACGTCTCCTCGGCCGGAAGGATGTATCCGATGGTGGCCGTGGCGGTGCCGGTGTGGCATCCGGAAGGGCGCGAGAGGCATCGCGATCCGATTGGCGTGTTGCTTGGCACGCTCACACTGCAGCACTTCGCCGACTGGCTGCAACACGTTCCGACGCTTCGCGGCCGGCCGGAAGACGACACGCAGAGCATCGACGTCGTGCTCGTGAACGATCGATACCAATTCGTGCTGCATCCGCAGAATCCCCTTCCGGAAAGGCGCGGGGACCCCGTACCCCTCTGGCGGGACGTGGAGGCGCTTCAGCAGGTGCTCGGGGGAAAAGAGGGCTGGAGCGCATCGCACCACGACCCGATCCTGCAACGCGAGTTCCTCGTGGGTTACGCGCCGGTCCCCGGCTACCGATGGGGCGTGCTCGTGCAGCGGAGCAAGGAGGAGGCCCGGGCTCCGGTGTTGCGCATCGCGTCGCACGTGCGTCAATTCGGCTGGGCGACCGTATGCATCGTCCTGTTCGTCGTGCTGTTCCTGGTCATCCGGTTGACGCTGTGGATCGGGCGTCGGATGTCACGACGGATCGACGCCGGGGTGCGTGTAGGATAAACTACGGAGCTGGCAGGGAACACATGGTTCGCCGACACCCGGCGCGTTTGTGAGGTTCGTGCACATGGCCGACACACAGTTTCGTTACGACGACCGCGACCAGCGTTTCGTTCTGTTCGAGCAACTCGGGATCGAGCGGCTGTTCGAGTTGCCCGCGTTCTCCGAGCAGTCACGCGAGGATGTGGAGCTGCTGCTCACCGAGGCGCTGAAGTTGGCCCGCGACGTGGTCGGACCGATCGACCGCGACGGCGACCTGATCGGCTTGCGGCTCGAGGACGGACAGGTGCACGCGCCCGAGTCGTTCCATGCCGCGTACAAGCAGTACGTGGAGGGCGGCTGGATCGGCATCGACGCCGATCCCGAACTGGGCGGGGCGGGGCTGCCCAAGGTCGTGGGATTGGCTGTTGCGGAAATGCTCTGCGGAGCGTGCTGTTCGTTCTCGCTCTACGGGGGATTGTCGCGCGGGGCGGCCAACGTGATTGCGGCCTACGGCGACGACGCCCTCAAACGCGACTACGCCGTGCCGCTCTACGAGGGCAAGTGGCAGGGCACGATGTGCCTGACCGAACCGCAGGCGGGTTCGGCCGTCGGCGACACGCGCACCTCGGCCGAACGCGACGGCGACCACTACCGCATCCGCGGCAACAAGATCTTCATCTCGTGCGGCGATCACGACCTGACCGACAACGTCATTCACCTGGTGCTCGCCCGCACGCCGGACGCCCCCGCGGGCACGAAGGGGCTGAGCCTCTTCGTCGTGCCCAAGGTGCGCCTCGACGGCGAGCCGAACGATGTCGTGTGCGCGCGCATCGAGGAGAAGCTCGGCATCCACGCCTCGCCGACCTGCGACATCAGCTTTGGCGAGAACGGCGGTTGCATCGGCTACCTCGTCGGCAAGGAGCAGCAGGGCATGGAAGCCATGTTCCACATGATGAACGAGGAGCGCATCGCGTGCGGCGTGCAGGGGCTAGGGATCGGGTCGTCGGCCTACCTCAACGCCCTCGAGTACGCCCTCGAGCGCATTCAGGGCGTCGAGGCCAAGAACATAAAGAACCCCGACGCTCCGCGGGTGCCGATCGTCAAGCATCCGGACGTGCGACGGATGCTGATGACCATGAAGGCGTACGTCGAGGGTATGCGGGCGCTGCTGCTGAGCACGGCCCTGTACGTCGACCTCGGCGAGCATGACGAGGACGTGATGGCCCGCGACGGCTACCGCGGGGCGGTGGACATGCTCACGCCGATCTGCAAGGCCTACTGCACCGATGTCGGGTTCCAGGTCGCGAGCCTGGCCGTGCAGACCTACGGCGGGTACGGGTACCTCAAGGACTACCCGGCCGAGCAGTACCTGCGGGACGCGCGGATTGCGTCGATCTACGAAGGCACCAACGGCATCCAGGCCCTAGACCTGCTAGGCCGCAAGGTCGGCCGGCAGGGCGGCATGCTATTCATCCAGTTCATGGAGCACCTCGGCAAGCAGATCGACCGGCACAAAAGCAACGAGGCCGTGTCCGACCTGTACAAGGCCGCGACCACCCGCAAGGCCCAACTGGAGCGCATCACGTTCGGCCTGGGCCAAGCCCGCCAAAGCGGCGACATAGACGGCCCCCTCCTGTCGGCCGCCCCATACCTGCGAATGTTCGGCAACCTGCTGATGGCGATGCTGCTAACGGACCAGGCGGCCATCGCCCACAAGCGATTCGAGGAAATCTGCACCGAGCAAGGAGCAACCGACGAAGCAGCCCGCGCCGCCCTGATCGCCGACAACGAGCCAGCCAAGTTCTACCACGGAAAAACCCAAACCGCCCGCTTCTTCGCCCGCCAGATCCTCCCCGAAAACGACTGGCTCGCCGCCGGCATCGAGAGCGCCGACCGCAGCGCACTGGACGTGCACTTCTGATCAGGGCGAACAACACACCGTGAACCACACGGCAGTCAACGGCGCCCGAGGCCCCGAGCCACACCGCGCACGGCGTCGTCGTCGCGGCCGTCCGATGCATCGAAACCACCGCCGAAGTCGTGCTCGGCTGCCACATCCCGATGGATTCATTTCGCCGAGAGGCTGATCTTGAGCTTGGCTCGGTCCGCTGCGATGATGTTTGGATCCTGCGTGACGGTGGCTCGTTTACGCCCACACCGATACTCTCACTTGCGCTTGATGACCTTAGCAAAGGTTGCATCGTTCCTCAAACGCTGCGCGATCGTCTCGATGTGATCCTCGCTAAGGTCTGGTAGAGCGCCTTCCACAACGCGGCGCACCGCATCAATCGCCTGGTCGAGGGGCGGCGGTGGTTCCAGAGCGGCCAACGTCTTGACAATATCCCCTCGTGGCAAGCTCTCGAGCGCAATGTAACGCCGCTTCGCTTCATCAACCTGCGCTGTCGGAACCCAGAGCGGAGCGTGAGTTGCCTCATCGGGGCGCAGATGTTGGTCTACCAGTTTCCGAAGCTCCTTGGTTCCGTTTGGTCGTTCGTGCCAGTCTTGGACAGCGACGCGCGAGAAGATGTTGCCGACGAGCCAGCCGAGCCGGTTGCGAAACGCCTCTGCAAGCCTTCCCCGTCTCGCTTCCCGGAGAAGGTCATAATGCTGAGACCTGACGGCAATAGTGACACGCAAGAGTGCCACCGATGGGACCGCGATGCCTGCGTCCGCGTCGTCATGAAGATAGAAAAGTCCCATTGCCTGCTCGTTCTGGTTTAGAATGCGCTCCAGGAGCTTCTTGGCTTGTAGCTTGGTTTCTGCCGTATACACGCCCCGAGCGACGGGATTGCATTCCATGTCAAGCAGGTCAAGGAGAACGTCCTCCAATGAGCGGACAACGCTTAGGTTGATGTAGTGAGCGCGACATTCGTCGTTGCGTCGCACCAGGTCGCATGATTGGGTCAGGACAATGAAGGCCAGGTACTTCGGGTCACGAAAGTGAGGGTGCACCTGTACGAGCAGATCGGTGAGATCGTTCGTTAACTCCAGGATATCGCCTTGGGCGAGCCCATCCGTTTCGTCAGCGTCAGTGTAGGTCCAGTGCGTCGGCATAGCATAGCGATGCGGCTCACCGTGTCGTATCCTCCTTCACGCGGCTTGCCTTGGGAGCGTAGCGTAGGATAACGGTGCCATTTGTTTTTCCGGTCGCCGCGGTACGTTCGTCTCCTGCCACGCAGGCTGTGTCGCCTTTGGTTTGCTTGCCGGCAATCGTCTCCGCCCGCCTGTACGAGATGTGTTTTTCCGCGGATGTGTTCGTCTTCTTGCTCATTGCGCAACCTCCGCCGGGCAGCTGCCGAGGACAGCCTCGCAGGTGCGCCGGGTCATTTCCTTGATCCTGTCTACTGGTGTGCTCAGCCACTCGATCAGGTCTGCGTGCTCGCTTGAGTGTCTGTGGAAGTTCAAAACAATCGTGATACTTTGGTCGTCGTCTTCCTCTTTGATCTCAAGGTTGATGCGACCCGGTTCAGCGTCCAAAGCTCGCGTCAGCTCGCGCCGCACGATGGTCCACCCCGCGTCGGCCAGTGTGCTATCAATCTGTGCCCGTGTCACATCAAGTAGATGTGGAGGAGGATCCTCGGTTTTGTACCGCACGTTGAAACCAGCGGCCGTTACTGGCGTCTCCGGTAGGGCATTGAGCGCCTTCACCGCGGTTTCCATGGCGTTGTGGAGCACATCGAATGACGGTTCCATCGCCCCGATCAACAACCGATTGGCGTCCGCAAGTACCAGGGTATGCTCGTGCACAACGCGGTAGGGGGCGAGACCATCCATGGGCACCTCGACCCTCACGGGCGTGGCATTCTGGAGCCCGAATAGGCGTCTCGCGATGCCGGCGGGTGTTAGAATAGCCGGATTCCAGTGGCCAAGGATGATTGCGTTCCAATCGAAGGGAGTGAGCTCCATTCGCGAGTCTCCGATACAGGGCTGCTCGCACTCTAGTACCGCCACTCGCCCACGAAAGCAAGGGCTGTTGCCCTTGGCGCCATCGCCTGGGTCCGCGCCACGATTGTGGCGGTCACGCGGCTGACCGAGCCCAGAACCGGT
>CAYMME010000156.1:0-17163 GCA_964391465.1 uncultured Planctomycetales bacterium | reverse complement strand
AATTACGCAAACGCCTGCTAGAACAACAACATGCAGCTTAGCTTAATGGCATTCTGGTATGTCCCTTTTTCTGGAGGTTTGACGATGGCAGAGAGCGGCGGACCCCCTGCCCCGGCCGACGAGGTCCAGGCCGTCGAGGAGCTGCACGGGCATTACGAGCAGATCATCGGGCAGCTTCGCGGCGTGATCGTCGGCATGGAGGACGTGATCGAGCAACTCCTGATCGCCATGCTGTGCCGAGGCCACTGCATCCTGGAGGGCGTGCCGGGGCTGGCCAAGACGCGGCTGGTCTCCGAGGTGGCGGCCATGCTCGGGCTGTCGTTCCGGCGGATCCAGTTCACGCCGGATCTGATGCCCGCGGACATCACGGGCACCGACGTGCTCGAGGAGGACCGCACCACCGGCACCCGCGTGTTCCGGTTCATCAAAGGTCCGGTGTTTGCGAACATCATCCTGGCCGACGAGATCAACCGGACGCCGCCCAAGACGCAAAGCTCACTGCTCGAGGCGATGGAGGAGCGGCAGGTCACGGTCGGGGACGAGACCTATCCGCTGCCGCATCCGTTCTTCGTGCTGGCCACGCAGAACCCCATCGAGCAGGAGGGGACGTATCCGCTTCCCGAGGCCCAGCTCGACCGCTTCATGTTCAAGGTCCACGTGGCGTACCCGCGCACGGTCAAGGATGAGATCGACATCGTGAAGCGCGTGACCACGGAGTACGCCACCGAGCCGAAGGCGATTCTCTCCGGCGAAGCCATCGAGCGCATGCAGGCCATCGTCCGCAAGGTTCCGGTGGCCGACCACGTGTACGAGTTCGCGGCGAACCTGGCCCGCGCGACGCGGCCGGGGCACGATCACTGTCCGAAGTTCATCCGCGAGATGGTGAGTTGGGGCGCCGGCCCGCGGGCGAGCATCTTTCTGCTGCTGGCGGCCAAGGCGCGGGCTATCCTCCAGGGGCGATACCACGCGACGACCGAGGACGTGACGGCCATGGCCTTGCCCGTCCTTCGCCACCGCGTGATTCCGACGTTCAACGCCGAGGCCGCCGGAGAGACCACGGACGACATCGTCAATCGCCTGCTACCCGTGGCGCAGGCGACGGCGAGCGATGCGGCCCCGACCGTGAATATCCGGACCACGGCCTCGACCACATGGCGGCGCCAGCGAGCATAACCAGGCAGCGTCGGCAGTGCTGAGCAGAGAACGTCACTGCTCGGCAACAGGCCCCGAAGGAGCCTTTCATGGATAGCCAGGGGCGGAGCGAGTACGTGGTTAGCGTGTTCTCAGCAGCGGCGGAGCGTGCATCTGGGTGCCACGGGCGGCTTGCCCGCCCGTGTCTCTCGGCAAAGACACTGGCAGGCAAGCTGCCAGTGGCACCCAACGCTCAACACGTACCGGAGCGAAGTCATCCAGGGGTTCCGCTTCGCGTCACCCCTGGCTACGTTCCATTGCCCCTTTGGGGCATGCGCCCGACGCCAGCGGGCGTGACCGGGTAGGGTGCAATTGTGGCGGATACGCACACACGGTCGGCGCGGCTGCGCAAGAATGACCTGCTCGACCGCGAGGCCGTCACCAGCCTCGGGCAGCTCGAGCTGATCTCCACGCGCGTGGTCGAAGGCTTCGTTACCGGCAAGCATCGCTCGCCGTTCAAGGGCAGCACCGCCGACTTCGCCGAGCACCGACCCTACAGCCCGGGTGACGAGGCCCGTCTGCTCGACTGGCGGGTCTATGCCAAGCGGGATCGGTACTACATCAAGCAGTTCGAGGAAGTCACCAACCTCCGTGCCCTGCTCGTGATTGACGCGAGCGGGTCGATGGGGTTCGGGCTGTCCACGCCCACGAAGCTTCGCTACGCCCTGACGGCCGCCGCCTGCCTGGCCCGCATGGTGCTTCACCAGCAGGACGCGGTGGGGACGGCTCTGATCGACACCGCGATCCGGCGCTACATTCCGCCCCGCGCGAATCCCAGTCACCTGCACGTGCTGCTCGAGGAGTGGAGTCAGGCCCATCCCGGCGGGGACACCTCGTTGGCCGACGTGCTCCACGATCTGGCCAAGCGCATCAGGCGGCGCGGGATGCTGATGATCTTCTCCGACTGCTTCGACGACCTCGATGCCCTGACCAGGGCGCTGCACCACTTGCACGCCCGCGGTCACGAGGTGCTGGTGTTTCACACGATGGCGCCGGAAGAGCTGTCGTTTTCGTTCAATCGATGGTCTCGTTTCCAGTGTCTGGAGCAGTGGGGCCGGCGCATCGACCTCGATCCGGCCGCGGTTCGCGAACGGTACCTCGAGCGAGTCGGGCGGTTCCTGGACGAGCTCAAGAGCCGGTGCGCAGAGATCAAGAGCGACTACGTGCCGCTGACAACGGATCGCCCGCTGACAGAAACGCTGGGCCATTACCTGCGCTGGCGGGCGCGAAGAACCCGCTAGCGCCGCGTTCGGTGACGCAGTGATTGCCGCCACGGGAGCGTACGCATGCGTCAAGAGTATCTCGTAGCAAAGGCAGTCCGACGGAGAAACGTCGACCGGTCGGTCCCTCCGTCCCTTGGTCCCTTAGTCCCTTAGTCCCTTGTTTTGTGGGCGAAGCCCACCACCACGGACATGTCACTCAGCTTCCTCGGATCGCTGTTCCTGTGGGGCCTGCCGCTGGTGGCGGTGCCGGTGGTCATCCACCTGCTGAGCCGCCGCCGCCGTGACGTGGTGCGCTGGGGCGCGATGCAGTTTCTCATCGAAGCCACGACCCGCCGTCGGCGACTGTGGCGGGTGGACGATCTGCTGCTCATGCTCCTACGGGCGGTGGCCGTCGCGCTGTTCGTGCTCGCTCTGGCCCAGCCGCTGCTCAAGTCACGGTGGTTCGGCACGAGCGGCATCCGCGACGTGATTCTTGTGGTAGACACCTCGCTTTCCACGTCGCGGCAGGCCGGGGACGCGACCCGTTTCGAGCGCGTGCTGGAGCAGGCCGACGAACTGATCGACGACCTGCGCGGCGGCGACTACCTGCGCGTCTGCGTGGCGTCGACCGGTCCCGAGTGGCTGGCCCCGATTGCCATTCCCATCGACGCCAACACGAAGCGGGAAGTGCGGTCGCGGCTGCATGAGCTCACGCCCACACTGGCCGCCGCCGACATGGTTCGTTGCGTGCAGGCGGCGGCCGATGCCGAGCCGGCCGACGAACAGGCAACGCGCGTGATCACCGTCCTGACCGACGATCAGGCCTACGGCTGGCGGGCCGAGGCCGCACCCGCGTGGCGGGGGATTCGAGAGACAATCAGTGGCCTCGCGGCCGGGGCCGCGATCAACGTCGTGTCGGTGGGCGAGCCGGACCCGCTGGCCGCGAATCTGTCGGTGGAATCGGTTGAGGCTTCGCGCACGGTGACGGCCGCAGGCGACACGCTGGTGCTGACGGCCGCGATCAAGAACACGGCTCAGCGCTCGACCGACGCGACGATGCTCTCGTGGGCGGCCGGAGAGACGTCCATCGGCGTCACGTCGCTACCGGTCCTCGGGCCGGATGAACAGACGCAGGTCGAGATTGCCCACGCTTTCGAGGCGCCCGGCGTCTACGCGGTGAGTTGTCGTATCGATGCCCCCGACGCGCTCGTGATGGACAACACCGGCCGGTTGGTCGTCGAGGTGGTCGAGACGCTGCCGATTCTCGTGGTCGACGGGTCGCCGCGCGCCGATCCGCTCGAGACGCAGACCGCCTACTTCCTCGCGGCCCTCGGCCATGCGCCGTCCGACGAGGCACCCGAATGGCGGTCCGTGTTCCGACCCACGGTGGTCGAGGTCGGTGAACTCGGCACCACGCGCCTGGCCGATTTCCATTGCGTAGTGCTCGCCAACGTCCCCGCGCTTTCGCCCGAGGTGGTTGAAGAGCTGGCCGCGTACGTGCGACGCGGCGGCGGACTGTGGATCGCGCTCGGCGACCAGACCGATCCGGCGCTGTTCAACGAACGGTTGTTCCGGGAGGGCAGCGGGCTGTCGCCGCTCGCACTCGACGAGCCCGTCGGCGACGCCGGCAATCGGGAGCAGCATGTCGCGATTCATCCGCCGACCACGCACCATCCTGCGACACGACTCCTGGCCGACACCGAGCGACTCGATCTCGATCGCGCCCGGATCTTCCGCCGGCATCAGTTCGTGCGGTCCGACGACGACCGCGACGTTGCCGTCCTGCTCGCGACCGCCGAGGCGTCGGCACTGGCCGTCGAGCATGTGGTCGATCGCGGACGGATCATCGTCCAGGCCGTTCCCCTGGGCGTGCGATGGAGCAATCTGCCGAGTTGCCAAGCATTCGTGGTACTCGCGCATGAGTGGCTGTGGCATCTGGTGCAGCCGTCCGCGACCCAGTGGAATGCCGAACCCGGCGATACGCTTGCGGCCTCGTTCATGGCGGAGCGCTTCCAGGAAGGAGCGCTGATGACCAGGCCGAGCGGCGCGGCGGTTGCGGTGTCGGCGCGATTGCGCGGCAGCCGCCACGACTACCGGCATTCGACGACGCTGGAACCCGGGACGTACCGACTGACGCTCAAAGACGCGAGCGGTGAGGCGCACGATTTCCCGTTTCACGTTCGACGTGACGCGAACGAGTCGGACCTCTCCGCGCGGACGGATCCGCAAACCGAGATGCTGACTGCGGCGGCCGGCATGCAGTTCGTGGCCGACCCGTTGGCCGATGCGCCGGGCACGGTGGCGGAGGCACGCAGCAAGCCGGCGTGGGCCTGGCTGCTTGCGGGCTTGGCGGTGTTGATGCTGGGCGAACTGGCCCTGGCCGGCGTGATGAGCCGGCGTCGGCAGGGGAAGTCACCCCCGCTGACCATGGATGCCGGCTGGGGATCGGCGGAGGTAGCATAGGTGCTCGCTGACTCGTCCAACGTGGTTCGGGAGTTCGTGTACGCGGGCTTCTCGCCGCAGCGACTGATCGCGACGGGCATCGTTCTTGCGGTCGTCGTTGCCCTGCTCACGTGGTGGGAGCTCCGTCGCGCCCGCCCGTGGCTTACGCCCGTGCTCGTCGCGTTGCGGTGGGCGGCCGTAGCGGTCGTGCTGTGGATGCTCGCGGAGCCGACGCTAATGACCACCGTTCGGCACAGCCGCTCCAAGTCGGTCGCCGTCCTGGTCGACGCGAGTGCGAGCATGGGCGTCACCGACCCCGGCATGGATGATGGCGACGCCGTTCGCTGGGCGGCGACGGGGTCTCGGTCGCCCTGGGCATCGACGGTCACCGTGACGGATGGCGCGGCCGTCGCTGTGCAGGCGGCGTGGCGGTCGTTCGGTCGCTTTCGTGACGCCTTCGCCGAAAGCGCCGGCGCGCGGCGGGTCACCGATCTTGCGGCGCGAGCAAAGGCACAGATCGACGCCGCGACGGAGTCCGTGGCCGGACCGGCGGGCGGATCGGGGTTCGCGCCCGGCGGGAAGCGCGCCTGGGCGCAGATTCACGGAACGCTGGCCGACGACGTGGGACCGAAGCTCGCGGACTTGGCTGACGACGCGCAGTCGGGCCGGCTGTTGCTGGCGCCGGATCGCATGGAGCGCGTGGATGGTGTGGCGGAAGCGCTCGAACGTGTGGCCGCCCGCGCCCGGCGGCTCGCCGACGAGGCCGTCGTCTGGTACGCGGGCAATGCCGACTCCAGTGCGGCCGACCGCATGCAGGCCTGGTCCGAGATGAGCCGGAACGAGAAGACGGCGGTTCTCTTCAGGGAGGCCAATGCGACGTGGCTGCAGGACCTCGACGCGCGTGCCCGACTGCTGTGCTACCGATTCGATGGGGCCGTCCTCCCGGTCGGGCGAAGCGAACTCGGTCGAAGTACGGGTGCCGATGCGAAACGCGAGCGGGCGGCCGGGGGCATGTCCACCGATCTGGCCGCGGCCATGCAACAGATCGCTCGCGGCGCCGCCGCCGAGGGGGTCGAAGCGGCTGTCCTTTGTACGGACGGCGCCCACAACACGGAAGGCGATCCGACGCAGGTTGCATCCGCGCTGTCCGGACTGCCGTTCATCGTCGTGCCCATCGGGAGTACCGAGGCGTCGCGCGACGTGGTGCTGCACCACGTGCACGGTCCACGCACCGTCTTTCTGAGTGATCGGATCGTCATCGACGCGATGGTCGATGCCCACGAGTGTGCCGGCGAGACACTGCGGGCGGAACTCGTGGCGGTCGAGGACTCGGCCGGCGATGGCGTCGTCATCGACACGCAGGAGATCGTCGTCGCTTCGGAAACGTTCTCTCGCCGCTTCACCTTCGAGGTGAAGGCGGAGCGGCTCGGGATGCACGAGTTTCGCGTCCGCGTGGCGGAGCTGCCCGACGAGCGCAGCACCGACAACAACACGGCCAAGGTCTCGGTGGAGGTGACCGAGGACAAGATACGCGTGCTCCTGGTGGACTACTTCCCGCGCTGGGAGTTCCGCTACCTGCGCAACCTGTTCAAGCGGGACGACCACATCGTCTTCGACGAATACCAATACGAGCCGCCGTCGGCCGGTCACGGCCGGGAGGGCGAGACGCCGCGGCTCCCGGCGGACCTCAATGCGTGGAGTCAGTATCGCGTGGTCGTGCTCGGCGATCTGAGCCCGGCGGTGCTGACCGCCGAACAGCAGGATCTGCTCGGCCGCTACGTCGGCGATCGCGGGGGCACGCTGTTGTTGATCGCCGGGCAGGACGCGATGCCGGGTGCCTACCCGGGTCACGCGCTCGAACGCATGCTCCCGGTCGACCTTGGGCAGCGGGCGGAGGCCGAGGCCCGTGGCGGCTACGAGTTGTTCCGGACCGCGGAAGGTGCCGGGGTCTCGGCCCTGCGACTCTCCAGCGATCCGCTCGAGGCGGAGCGGATCTGGCGGGAGCAGTTGCCCGTCCACGGTCTGTCGGAGTATGCCCAGGCCAAGCCGACCGCCCACGTGCTGATCGGGGCCCGGCCACGGGTCCGCACCGCGCCGGCCGCCGAGTCCGAGCGCGCTTTCCTCTGCTGGCACCAACACGGCCGCGGACGCGTGCTCTACCTGGCGGCGCCGGTCACGTATCGGCTTCGCTTTCGTACCGGCGATCAACACCATCACGGGTTTTGGGGGAACCTGCTGCGGTGGGCAGTCGCGCGCGAGATCGCGGTCGGTTCGAAGACGGTGCGCCTGGTCACGGACAAGACACGCTATCAGGCGGGCGACGACGTTCAGGTCACGGTGCGACTGGCCCAGCTCAACGGAGCCGCCGCCCAGGGCGCAGACTGCCGCGTAGTGGGCAGTCGAGAGGGTCAGGTCGTCGCCACGCTAGATCTCACCGAGGATGAGGACGTCCCCGGCACATACACCGGCGTGCTGAAGGACCTGCCGGTCGGATCGCTGACGCTCACGGCCGCGGGCGATTCGGTACAGACACTGCTCGCCGACGAGGGCCACGCCGAACCGGTCGAGACGTTCGTCACCGTGGAGCCGGAGGTGGCGCTCGAGCTGCGAAACACGCGGTGCAATCTGCCTCTGCTGACGCAGGTGGCCGAGCTGACCGGCGGCATGGTCGTGCCACCGAGCGGGCTGGCGGCGGCCGTCGCGCAGTTGGATTTGTCGCCGGTCGTGTCCGAGACGGTCACCCGCGAGGCGGTCTGGCCGCAGTGGATGTGCTTGTGGATATTCCTGGGATGCTTGACTGTCGAATGGAGCTTGCGGAAACTCACCGGGTTGGCGTGATGACCCGCCGGCCGCCCGAGACGGAGCCCTGACCATGTCACAGCTCTCTGAACCCGTGAACCTGCCGTCGGTAATGGAATCCAAGCTGCAAGCGGTGCGGCGGCGCTCGCTGACTTTTCGCGCGACGGAAGTGATGCTGGTCGCGGGGACGGTCCTGCTGGCCGGCATGCTCGTGGCCATGGCCGTCGATTGGATGGTCGTCCTGTTCGACCCCGGCTGGCGCACGGTCCTCACGATGTCGGCGCTGGGCGTGACGGTGCTTCTTCTGGTGGTGTATGCCGTGCGTACCGCGATGGGCAGATACGGGCTCTCCACCGCGGCCCGCGAGGTCGACCGCGCCGTGCCCGCGTTGCAGGAGCGATGGTCGACGGTCACGGAACTGGCCGAGAGCACGGACCCGACCGAGATGCGCGGGGCCCCAACGCTGATCGACAAGGTGTCCGACGAGGCGACGGGGATGAGCGGCCTGGTGAACGAACAGCAGGTCGTCACGCCCGACGTGGTCCGGAGCCGGGCGTATGCGCTGGGCGCGGTGCTGGCCGTTCTGCTGTTGGCGTTTCTCTTCGCACCCAGGCACACCGGCGTGCTCGTGCAGCGATTCTGGTCGCCGCGCAGCGAGATCAGCATGACTCGCGTGACGGCCCTGACCGGGGACCGGGTCGTTCCCAAGGGAGAGGCGCTGACGCTCGAGGCGCAAATCGAAGGGCGCGATCCCGAATCGGCCACGCTGTTTCTCGTGGACGGCGACGGCGAAACGGCGGTGTCGCCGGTGCGGAAGGCGGATGCGCCGGCGCTGTTGTCGTACCAGACCCGCGTCGTGGATGACGCCTTCGAGTATCGGTTCCGCGCGGGCGACGGGCAGACGGCGTGGCATCGCATCACGCCGGCGGAGCGCCCGAGCCTCGCGGACATTCGCTTCCGCATCACACCGCCGGAGTACAGTGGACTTCCGGTCGATGCCCAGGCCGCACTGCCGCGCAAGTGCCGGGCCCTCGAGGGCAGCCGGCTGGAGGTGGCGTTCGGGGCCACCAAACCGCTTTCGCGCATGGAACTGCGGTTCGGGCCGGATGACGTGTCCGCCCTCGAGCAGGCCGAGGACACGCAGTTCCGCTACGCAACCACGCTGACGAAGAGCCTCTCGTTCACCGCCGTTGCCACCGACGAGCAAGGGCTCACGAATTCATCGCCGCCGTCGTGTCGCGTGACGGTCTATCGCGACCAGCCGCCTGTCGTCGAGATCGTCTCCCCGGACGAACGGATCGCCGCGCCGCCCGATGACACGATCCCGGTCGACTTCAAGGCTGCGGACGACTTCGGCGTCGCCGCCGCCGAACTGGTCGTTACCGTCGAGGACGAAGGTCAGTCGACGGAGCGTATCGTCCCGATTCCGCTCGACGACGAGCAGGATGCGAAGGTCATTCAGAAGCGCGTCGAGCTCGACCTCGAACAACTCGGGGTCAAGCACGGCTCGCAGGTGACTTACGCGGTGCGCGTTGCCGACACCCGCGGCATGACCGCCCTGGGCAAGCCCGGGCAACAGCCCGCGGACGAGGCGCAGAAGCCTTCGGAAGAGGCGGTGGCTCAGACCGACACGCCGCAGCAGGATCCCAAGCAGACCGAGAGTACGCCGGGGCAACCCGACAGTCCGGCCGCACCGACTGCGCAAGGGCGCCCCGAGGAGCAAGAGCCCTCGTCGGCCGACTCGTCCAGCCCACCGCCGAATGGCATGGCCAAGCGAGTGCTCGACGTACCGATGCAGTGCACCGCGTGCTCGCGCCAGCATCGGATCATCGTCGACAAATGGGCCGGCTCGTTCGAGGACCCGGAACGCAAGAAGCTTCAGCTTGCCATCGACAAGTATCTCAAGCAGCTCGACGCGCAGCTTGCGGCCGCCCAGGCCGCCACGGACGCCGTGCGCACGGCGCTTCGTGCCGACGACCGGTGGAACGACGAGACGCGGGTCAATCTCGAAACCGGACGTGACGAACTCACCGAGGCAGACAAGACGATTGCCGAACTGAAAGGCAAGGCGTCGGGTACGCCGTACGCGTTCATCAGCCTGCAACTCGATGACATCGGCTTGGCCCACGTGACGCCGGCCCGCAAGCACCTCGGCAACGTTCCGGCCGAGGACCGGTTCACCGTCGAGGAGTCCGACGCCCTCGCGCGGGCGGCCTATCACATCGATCAGGCCCGGGAGCGGCTTGCCGCTCTCACGAGGCAGTACGAGGCGGTCAAGCGTGAGGAGAAGCTCGCGGCAGCCATGGAACGTGTGGCCAAGATGCACCAGGTCTTCCTGAATGACTTGCAGAATCTGTTGGGCTCGAAGAAGCCGGGGCTGAACCCGCGCACGGGCGAGATGATCGAGGTGTCGGACGAGTATGCGAAGCTGCTGCAGGAGAAGTACGACAAGCTGAAGGAGCTGCTCGACGAGCTGTCGAAGATCCTGGCCGACGATCCCGAGTTGCTGCGCCGGTTCATGGCCCTGATGCGGCTGGAGGGGACGACGATCCGGGACCAGCTCACGCTTCTGGCCCAGCGACAGAGAGCCTTGCACGAGCAGACATCCGAGTGGATCGGCGCCGCCGAAGCGGAGCGTCCGGCCGTCCGGGAGAAGCTGCTCGACGGGTTGCTCGCCGAGCAACAGGAGCTGGCCCAGGTGGCCGCGGAGTTGCACAACAATGTCGTTACGTGGATGCCGCGAAGCGTCGATCGGAGGTTGCCCGCGTTGGCGCGGTGTCGGGTCGCGTCTCAGGCCACGGCGCTGGCCGCTGGGGAGCTGGCGGATCATTGTGCGGCGCGGCGCCGCGACGAAGCGTTCGAGCAGGCGGCGACCGTGGTCGAGAGCATCAAGTCGTTTCGGGACGCACTGGAAGAGGGGCGATCCGTGGACGATCCGGACGGCAAGCTCGCCTTGTTCATCGCCAACCGCATGACGGAGGCCGCGAAGCTACGAACCCGTCAGTTGGGATGGATCAAGAAGGTCGAATCGATGCGGGCGGACGACTACGGCCGGACCGCGGCCGTCGTTCAGACAGGGCTGCAAGCCGACACGATGGACTTCGGCGTGAAGCTCGATCGCGTCGCGGCGCAGCTCAACGGCATGTCGGATGAGATCGGCCCGAAGGCGCGCGAACTCGAGGAGCTGGTCAGTATGGAGATCGCAGGCAGCCAGATGGCCGCCGCCAAAGCCCATTGGGACAACCAGTTGCCGAGTGCACACGAATTCGAGGCCGGTGCCGTGGCGGCGTTCGACAAGGCCGAGCGACTGTTCGACGAGATCCTCACCATGGTCGAGGAGACCATCGCCGCGATGCCGCCGCCCGAGCGGCCGTGCCCGGCTCCGACGCTCGAAGCGCTGCTGGCGATGCTGGAGAACGAGGGCAAGGCGTGCGAGAAGCTCGGCGCCGCACTGCGCTCGAACATCGCGTTGCAGGGCAATTGGATGTGGCCGGGCTCGGGATCCGGCTCGGGCTCGGGCACCGGCTCGAGTCAGGGCTTCGGCAGTCAGGCCCTCGCCCGCGCTCAGGCCCGGGCCGCCGAACTCTACGCGCAAGAAGCCACTGAGCAGATGCAGAAGGTTCGCGAGTATGCGGCCGCCCTCGCCGCCGAACTCGCCATGCGTCTGGAAACCGAGCGGCAGCACGGCGGACAGGGCGCAGGCGGTGAGGGCCAATCCGGCGCGGGCGCCGCCGTCGCCGGCCGTGACTGGAACGTGCTGGTCTCGAAACTTCGCGACGAGCTGAAGCAGGGCCGCGACACGACGCCGCCCGAGCAGTACCGCCGGGCGATCGAAGCCTACTTCCGCAACATCAACGACCTCGTACCGGACGCGGCGCCAGCGCCGTGACCCGCGGTGGCCCCGACAACGCACCGAAGCTGGAGCCTGGCAACATGGGCTGGATCGGCAACGCTTGCATGACGGCCGCGGTCATGGTTGCCGTTCTTCCGCCCCGGACGATTGCGCAGCCTTCGGGTGCACCCCGCGCCGCGGTACCCGGCGACGCCGCCGTTGCGACGAAGGCCGAGAACCGGGGCGTTCGTCCCGCGGGCCTCACGGCTCAACAACGGATGCGCGTGGACACATCCGTCGATCGGGCCCTGGCGTGGATCGCGTCCACGCAGGGCTCGGACGGGTCCTTTCCGACCCAGCGGCCGGGGCAGCCGGCGGTTACCGGTTTGTGCCTGCTCGCGTTTCTTTCGCGCGGTCATTTGCCCGACGCCGAGCCTTACGGCCGACATATCAAGGCGGGCACGGATTTCGTCATGTCGTGTCGAAACTCCAACGGGCTCATCTCGCGATACCGGAGTGGAACGCCGGGCATCTACAACCATGCGATCAGCGGGTTGGCCCTTTCCGAATTGTGCGGCATGACCGATCCGTTCACTTCGAGTCGCATTCGTACCGTCCTCGGACCGGCGGTGGAATTCACCTGCCGTCATCAGAAGTTCCGCAAACGCTGGGCGGTCGATGAAGGCGGATGGCGTTACCTCCAACGGTTCGGATCGATCGACGACTCCGACCTTTCGGTGACCTCGTGGCAGCTCCTGTTCCTTCGCTCCGCCAAGAACGCCGGGTTCGACGTGCCTCCCAAGGTCATTGACGACGGAATCGCGTACGTGCGACGGTGCTTCGATGAGCAGCAACGCACGTTCGTCTACGGGCTCCGTGGCGAGAATCGTCGGCCCAACCGCGGCATGGCCGGCGCGGGCATCCTGTCCCTCTCGCTGGGTGGGTTGCACGGAACCGAGGAGGCTCAGGTCACGGGGAAGTGGATTCTGCGGCATCCCTTCGACCGGTACAATGTTCAGGTCGGCACGCGATTCGACGCGTTCCACTACGGCGCGTTCTACTGCAGTCATGCGATGTTCCAGTTGGGCGAGGAGTACTGGGGTCCGTTCTTCACGACCCTTACGCGAACCCTGGTGGAGAACCAGCGACCGGACGGCTCGTGGGATCGCGAGAGCAATCGTGACGGACGATACGGGAATGTCTACTCGTCGGCGCTGGCGGTGCTGGCCCTCAGCCCACCGTACCAGTTGCTGCCGGTCTTTCAGCGATAGCGGGAGCGTGCGAATGTCTCTGTCGCGGCTCGTTGTGTTGTTGGCTCTGGCCGGACTCGTGTCGGGTGCGGCGGCCGGAGAGCCCGCTTCCGCACCGAGCGCCGAGGACCGCGGCGTTCGTTCCTCGGGTCTGCCGGCTCAACTTCAAACGCGTGTGGACGATTCCATCGATCGGGCCCTGGCGTGGATTGCGACCGAGCAGCAGTCCGACGGATCGTTCCCGACCATACGGAGCGGGCAGCCGGGGGTGACCGGCCTGTGCCTGCTCGCGTTCCTTTCGCGCGGACATCTCCCCGCCGCCGAGCCTTACGGCCGACACATCAAGGCGGGCACGAATTACATCATCGAGGCCCAGAGAGCTAACGGGCTCCTTTCACTACATGGCAGCGGAAAGCCCGGCATCTACAACCACGCGATCGGCGGCCTGGCCCTCTCCGAGTTGTGCGGCATGACCGATTCGGCCACGTCGAGCCGCATTCGTGCCGTCCTCAGACCGGCGGTGGGCTTCACCCTCCGTCATCAGAAGTTCCGGAAGCGTTGGCCGGTCGACGAAGGTGGATGGCGATACCTCGAGCAGTGCGGATCGCTCGACGATTCCGACCTCTCGATCACCTCGTGGCAGCTCCTGTTCCTTCGCTCCGCCAAGAACGCCGGGTTCGAGGTGCCGTCGAAGGTCATCGACGACGGAATCGCGTACGTGCAGCGGTGCTTCGATGAGCCGCGGGGCACGTTCGTCTATGCGATCCGCGGCAGCAACCGCCGACCCACGCGCAGCATGGCCGGCGCGGGCATCCTGTCCCTCTCCCTCGGCGGGCTGCACGACACCGAGCCCGCCCGGGCCACCGGGCAATGGATTCTGAAACACCCCTTCAGCCAGTACAACGTCCACGTCGGATCGCCATTCGACCGGTTTCACTACGGCGCGTTCTATTGCAGCCACGCTATGTTCCAGTTGGGCGGGGAGTACTGGGATCCGTTCTTCGCGACCCTCGCGCGAACGCTCGTGGAGAACCAGCGGTCGGACGGCTCGTGGGATCGTGAGGGCAACCGTGACGGAGGATGGGGCAATGTCTACACCTCTGCACTGGTGGTGCTGGCCCTCAGCCCGCCGTACCAGTTGCTGCCGGTCTTTCAGAGATAGCAGGAGCGTGCGAATGCCTTCATTGCGAATCGTTGCGTTGGTGACGCTCACCGGCCTCACGTCGGTCGCCGCGGCCGGAGAGCCCGCCTCCGCACCGAGTGCCGGTGACCAAGGCGTTCGTCGCGCGGTTCTCTCTCCGCAGCAGCGCGTGCAAGTGGACGAGTCCATCGATCGGGCCCTGACCTGGATCGCCCGGCATCAGCGGGCGGACGGGGCGTTCGAGGCCCCGGATCTCGGGCAGCCGGGGATCACGAGCCTGTGTCTTCTCGCGTTCCTGGCCCGAGGTCACTTGCCGGGCGAGGGACCGTACGGCGCACCGATGGAGCGGGGTGTGGCCTACGTGTTGTCGTGCACGAACGAGGACGGGCTGATCGCCCTCGTGGGTCGCGGCTCCCAGGAGGCTACGCACAATGCGCCGTACAACCACTCCATCAGCGCGTTGCTGCTGGCAGAGATCTACGGCATGACCGGAGGTCGGGGCCGCGATCGGATGCGGCGTGCGATTCGAGACGCCATCGTCTTCACGTGCGACTGGCAGAAGGGCCCCAAGCAGACGCCACTATACGACGGCGGGTGGCGCTATCTGCACCGGCGCTACAGCTCCGACCTGTCCGTCACGTCCTGGCAGCTCATGTTCCTGCGGTCGGCGAAGAACGTCGGCTTCCCGGTGCCGACGAAGGCCATCAACCAGGGAACCGCCTACGTGGAGCGCAGCTTCGACCTGCGGGCCGGCACGTTCCTGTACGGCCTGCTGCATGGGAACCGCCGACCCAACCGAGGGATGGCGGGAGCGGGCATCCTGTCTCTGTCGCTCGCAGGGCGACACGACACCGACACCGCCCGGGCCGCCGGCGACTGGCTGCTCATGCATCCGTTCGATCAATACAACGTTTCGGTCGGATCATCCTGGGACCGATTCCACTACGGCGCCATGTACTGCAGCCACGCCATGTTCCAGTTGGGCGGCAAGTACTGGGCGCAGTTCTACCCGACGCTGGTGAAGACGCTGCTGGACCATCAGCACGCTGACGGCTCGTGGGATCCGGAGAAAGCGCGCGACGGTCGGTACGGCAACGTGTACACGACGGCTCTGGCGGTGCTGGCCTTGAGCCCACCGTACCAGTTGCTGCCGGTCTTTCAGCGATAGGTGTGGGGTGATGCACTGGCACGTACAACCGACGACTTGCGGTCTTCTCGCGGCGTTGCTCGTGGCGGCATCGACCGGCGCCGCGCGCGCTGCGGCGCCGAGCGGCGACGTGTTGTCGCCCGAGCGGCGAAAGCAGGTCGACGACGCGATTGATCGGGCACTCGTGATGATTGCCCGGACGCAGCAACGCGACGGTTCGTTCCCGACCGACCGGACGGGCCAGCCGGGGGTGACGAGTCTCTGTGTGCTGGCGTTTCTGGCTCGCGGGCATCTGCCGGGGGCGGGACCGTACGGCCGCCAGATCGACGCCGCCCTCGACTACATCGTCACCTGTCAGGCTCGCGACGGGCTTCTCTCGG
Source organism: uncultured Planctomycetales bacterium (assembly GCA_964391465.1). GTDB lineage: Bacteria > Planctomycetota > Phycisphaerae > UBA1845 > CAYMME01 > CAYMME01. The sequence continues at coordinate 1,779 of CAYMME010000156.1, read as the reverse complement.
CCCGGCATGCCCGGTCCGGCTATGCCGACCGTCAGGCCTCGCTGGCCGCGATCTACAATCACACGATCGCCTGCCTGACGCTCTCGGAGGTCTACGGGATGACGGGGCCGGAGCGGTCGCGCGACATCCGGCCCGTGATCGAGCGGGCGCTCCGCTACACGTGCGAGCAGCAGAAATCGCGGAAACGCAGACGCGTCGACGAGGGCGGCTGGCGCTACATCGTGCCTCCGGCCCGGAGCCTCCCGCCCAATGACTCGGACTTGTCGGTCACGTCGTGGGTGTTGCTGTCGCTGCGGTCGGCGAAGAACGCGGGCTTCGGCGTGCGGACCGAGGTCATCGACAACGGCTTCGGGTATGTGCAGCGGTGCTTCGAGGTTCGCGAGGGCACGTTCGTCTACGCGCTGGCGGGCATGGAGCGGACGCCGAACCGCGGGATGGCCGGGGCCGGGATCCTGGCCTACTCGCTCGCGGGGATGCATGACACCGAGATCGCGCGGACGGCGGGCGAGTGGCTGCTCGCTCATCCCTTCGACCGGTACAACGCTCAGGTCGGATCGGATGAGGATCGCTTCCACTACGGAGCGTTCTATTGCAGCCACGCCATGTTCCAGCTCGGCGGGAAGTACTGGAGAGGTTTCTATCCGATCCTCGCCCGCACGCTGCTGGCGAATCAGCGGCGCGACGGGTCGTGGAGCGGGGAAGTGGGTCGGGACGCACGGTACGGGAACGTGTACACCACCGCGCTGGTAGTGCTCGCGCTGACACCGCAGCATCAGCTCTTGCCGGTGTTTCAGCGCTAGCGCCGTGTCTTGGGATTGGCGAGGGGTATCTGATCCGAACCATCCCGACGTACATCGGGATGAGGGAGCGGCCGCGGTGAGGCGAAGTGTCGCCCCTGCCGGGGCTTCCGGGGTATTGAGGTCCGTGCACTCCAGGGGTTCACGCCCCTGGCCATCGACTTGCGCCCCTTCGGGGCTGGTCGTGCGACCCCGCCGGCCAGGCCTGCGAAATTCCCTTGCATCGCGCCCCTTGACGGGCTATGCTAGTAATGCACTTCCAGCGGGCAGATGTGACAAGAAGGGAGGTGACGGACAAGCGTCGCTCCGGATGGTGAGAGGTTCGGGGCACGCCGAAAAAGGTCGAGGCGCCACGCGCCGGCAAGTCGGACCGTCCCGAGATCCTTTCCGAATGTCGAGCCGTTCAGGCAGTAGTAGTGTCACGGTCAACGCGCGAGCGCCCGGTTATATCGACACAGAAACGTGAACGGCTGGATGTACATGTCATGCAGATGCTGAGACGTTCTGGATGGGCAAGCGGGTGCGGGTGTCTCGCAGTTTCCCTCATGGCCTTCGTGGTCATGTCGTGTACGGCGGACCAGCAACACCGCTCTCCTCGCCAACTGACGGATCGGGGCGAGCCCGCGATGCACGCGGTGCACAACGACCGGCTGCGCGAGGTCATGTACGACCTGAATCGCACCACATTAAGCCAGAGGTCGGACGCGTCGGGCAACGCTCCGATGCGGGAGGCACGAATCGAAGAGGTGGGCCAGTCGGCTGCGGCGCTGGCGGAAACGGCCCGGCACATTCCGGGCGTCCTGGATGAAGCGGCGATCAGCCCCGAGCATCGGACGGCCTTCGTGCAACTGGCAGAGAAGCTTCGGGACCAGGCCACAGACCTGCACGGGCACGCGGGACGCGGCGACGCGGACATACTCGTGGCGTTTTGGCAGTCGGTGACCGAAACGTGCGACGCCTGTCATAGCGCGTTCCGGATTCT
>CAYMME010000155.1:0-17191 GCA_964391465.1 uncultured Planctomycetales bacterium | reverse complement strand
GTGCAACATCGCGTACCACGGCCGCCCGTGGTCGTAGTCCCATGAGCTCGGCAGGATCCGGTTCGCGTTCTGGTACATGAGGCAGGCGCTCCAGATCTGCTCCATCCGGTGCTGGCACTGGAGCCGGATGGCGTAGGTGTAGAGGCCGTCGATGCACAGGACCAGCATGGATGCGAGGATGATGACGATGGAGATGACGACGAGCATCTCCGTCAGCGTGAATGCCTTCTTCGCTCGATTGGTTTTCGGGGTCATGCACACACTCCTTTTCGCGGCGCTCTTCCCCGAGAAATCCTTCCTTGCCCTAATTATAGGAGTTTGCAGGCCCCCGCCGCAACCCCTCGCCGGAAGCATCTTTACCAGGGTATCGCGCCGCGGATCACCTTCTTGCCGCGCGTGGCCGCGAACAGGATCCCGGCTCCATCAGGGCTGTTCTTGAGGGAATGGACGCTGTCGAACGCCTCACTTGCCTTCTTACCGTCCTTGACAACGAACACTTGGCGTCCGGCCCAAGCCAGATAGGCAACTGAACGGCCGTTGGGGCTGAAGAACGGCGCCCCGAAGGCTGTGAATCCAGCCGGGTTGACTTGCTTGCCGTCCAGGATCACAAACTGCTTCCCGTCCTTTAGGGCTACAAGAGCCACCGAGGAGCCGTCCGGGCTGGATGTAGTACCCCACACCCTGTCGTACGCATCACCGACCGGGGTGCCGTCTCGCACCGCCAGGTACTTGCCGTCTTTCTCTGCGATAAACATAAGCGAACGACCGTTGGCACTAAACTTTAGCCCCTTAATGCGATCGTACTCGCTACCAACCTGCTCGCCGTCGAGAAGTACCCGGGCCTTTCCCCCCATGTGCCGGACGGCGACAATCGCCATCGACTTCCCGTCTGAGCTCAACGCCGGTTTGCCGAACGCTGCTGCGGTCTCTTGCCCGTATACCTTCACCCCATCCTTCACAACATACGCGCTTGATGGGTACGCGTTGGGGTTATTTGCCACATAGGCGATCGAACCGCTGGGACTCATCGTCCAAGTCGTAATACCAGGATCGTCGCGGCCATACACCCGATCTCCGCTCACGATGATCGTCTTGTCATTTTTTTCGGCCATGTAGGCCATTGTACCCTGGGCGTCGAACACTGGATCGCCAATCACTCCCTCCGACCCCGGCACCTTGACCCCGCCGTTCACGAGGAACGATTCTCCCTGTAACTGTGCCCGGAACGCGACGGAGCCGCCCGTCGGACTGGGCACCGGCTCGCCGACCTCGTCGTACTCGCCGCCGATCCGCTCTCCGTCTCTCACGACCCTCTGTTTCCCCCCCGACGACGCCTTGAACACCACCGAATCACCGCCGGCGCCGAAGACAGGAGCGCTGACCTGTTCATACTTCCCGCCGACCTGCTCCCCGTCTTTCACCACGTACTGCTTCTTGCCCTTCTTCACGACGTGGGCGACGCTCTCGCCGTCCGTGCTGATGACCGGCGAGCGGGCCTCCTCCTCCTTTCCGCATCCGGCGGCAAGGATGCCAAGGACCGTGAGCGCAGCCAGCCATGTCCGCATCGTCCAACTCGTGAGAGATCCCTGTCTTCTTGACCGCATCGTTCCTGGTTCCGCATAGTGTCTTCAGCGGGGGCGCATGTCAGGCGGGCGTGTGGGCTTGTCTTCGCCCGGCGTGTTCATCGAACGTCGGTGGCTCCTTTCGGTCTATTCTTCCCCTTCCGGCTTCGTGTTCTTCTGCTTGGCTCCGTGTTTCTTCAGCAGCGCGGCCAGGCCCATGTGCTCTCCGGCGGCGGCCTTCTCGAGCGCCGTCTCGCCGTCATCGTCGCTGGCGTTCACGTCGGCTCCGTTGGCGATGAGGAACCGCGCCATGCCGGTCTCGCCCTCGATGGCCGCCCAGTGGAGCGGCGTGAGGTTCTGGAGCATCCGCGCGTTGACGTCGGCGCCGTGCTTGAGCAGCAGTTCGGCCACGGAGACGCTGCCGTTCTTGGCCGCGTAGTGGAGCGGGGCCGCGCCGAATCCGTCCGCCGCCTTGACGTCGGCGCCCTTTGCGAGCAGCAGGGCGGCGATCGTCTTGCTGCCGCTCTGGGCCGCGTCGTGGAGCGGGCAGGTCCGGTCGCCCTTCCGTGCGTTGACGTCGGCGCCCGCTGCGACGAGCAGCTTCGCGACCTCGTCCTGCCCGGCGAGCGCGGCCAGGTGCAGCGCCGTGCCGCCGTCGCCGTCCTTGGCGTTCAGGTCGGCCCTGTGTTCGATCATCACCGTGGTCAGGTCCGGCGTCCCTTTCCTGACCGAGAAGTGCAGGAGCGTCTCCTTCCGGTGGCGCGCGTTCACGTCGGCCCCGTGGTCGAGCAGGTACGACGTGATGTCGAACCGATTGAAACGCGCGGCTTCGAACGCGGGAAACAGGCCGCTCTTGGTCTTCGCGTTCACGTCTGCCCCGGCGGCGACGAGCGCCTCGATCGCGCCTTGCTGCGCGCGCTCGACCGCCATGAAGAGCGGCGTCTTGCCCTCGTCTTCGCGGGCGTCGATCTTCGCGCCCTTCGCGAGGAGGATCTTCACGATCTCGGCGTGCCCGCCGAGCGCCGCCATGTGGAGGGCCGTCGCCCCGAACTGGACCGTGCGATTCGGGTCCGCTCCCTTCTTGAGGAGCAGCCCGGCGACCGCCGTCCACCCGCGGTACGACGCGCGGTAGAGCATGTTCGTGTTGCGGTCGTCCGAATCGTCGATCTCGACGTCCGTCTTCAGCAGCACCTCGGCGGCGTTGCGGCGGCGATGCAGAAACGCCAACAGAAGCGGCGTCTTCGTCTTTCCGTCCTTCACGTTCGGGTCGGCCTTGTGGGCCAGCAGCGCGGCGACGACGTTCCCGGCCCCCGCCTTCGCCGCGAGGTGCAGGGCCGTCTGGCCGGCCTCGTTGCGCATGTCGACGGACGCGCCGTTCTCGAGCAGGAGCTTGGCCAGCTCCGGGCCGCTGCTCACGGCCGCGGTGTGGAGCGGCGTCTCGCCCGCGCTGTCCTTCATATCGGGGTCGGCCCCGCTCGCGAGGAGGACCCGGGCGACGGCGAGGTGCTTCCAGCTCGCGGCGGCGTGGAGGGGCGTCAGGCCCGCGCTGTTCCGAGCGTTGACATCGGCCCCCTTGTCGAGCAGCAGCTTCGCGGCCGGCTCGTGTCCGCGGACGGCCGCCCAGTAGAGCGCCGTGCTGCCGGTCTTGTCCGGCTCGTCCACGTCGGTCCCGCGGTCCAGGGCGCGCTCGATGGCTGCGACGTCACCCTTCGCCGCCGCGCCGTGGATGGGGATATTCTCCGTACAGCCGGCGATGGCCAACGTCAGCGCCACGCAGCCGGCGACGGCCAACGCCAACGCAACACCCAGGCCGATCCGATGTCTGGTCATGCGGCATCCTCTCGAGCGAGTGACCGATTTCCTTTTGCCGCATGTAATTATAGGGGTCATTCGCCGCGCTTCCACTGCTGATCTCAGGTTTTCGGGATCGACCGGCGGCGGGCCCTCGTCACGTTTCCGGTCGGGTTGACAAATTATCCCCTTTTGCGTATAGTCCTGGCTGGCTTGGGCCTGGTCGGGCGGGTGTGCCGCGATGCAATTCCGGTCAACCGCCGGGCCGGTCGGCCGACACTGAAGCAACACTGTTCCTCGGTAGCTCAATCGGTAGAGCGGGCGGCTGTTAACCGCTAGGTTGTAGGTTCGAGTCCTACCCGAGGAGCCATCACCTTTTCGACCGATTTCAGGTCGTCCGCAGGTTACCGCAGAGCCGCGAGAGCGAACGCCTCGTGGCTCTTTCTATATCCCCAAGGCGTCAAAGCGTTACGGCGTTTCTCGCCGTCCCCGCCCGACTCTCTGGTTCGAGTTTCTCCAGCTGGGGCACGATAGGAACCGTCGGGGTTTCCCTCGATAGCCGACGGGAACCCGCCCGAACTCTCAGACTCTCCGGTTCACACACTCAATAGGTTAACGCCGAAAATACGACCGGCGCGCCGATAGGAACCTTGGGCTCCGCAAGGGCGCGTGTGTGTTCGGCCCGATCTATGGGGTGTCTCTTGCGTGGCCTCCGCAAGTCTACGGCTTTATGACCGTCCTTGGCAGGGCCTCCCGCAAGGTCGAAAGCCCTGCTGCACTGACCTGCGTCCCTTTCAGATTGAGCTTCTGCAGACCCTTTAGTTTGCTCATGTGCTCGACGCAGGCATCTGTGAGCTCGGTGTTATTGAGGTCCAACACCCTGAGGCCGGTCATTGCGCTCAACTGCGCAGCGCCTGCGTCCGTGATCCTGCATTGACCTAGGTCGAGCGTGTGCACTGCAGCCAACCTCTGTAGGGCCTGAATCCCAGTGTCGTCGACCCTAGTCCTGGCAATCAAGAGGGTTGAGAGGTGGGGCAAGGTGGCGACGTGGTCAATGCCGGCGCTGGTGACCATCGTGCCGCTCACATCCAGATAATCTAAGTTCGTTGCCGCACGAAGCTGATCTAGCGCGCTGTCATTGACCCCCCTACAATCTCGTAGTCTCAGGGTGTCGAGGTGGGAAAGTCCGGCTATGTGCGCAACACCGGCGCTCGACACCAAGGTTCTCTCCAGGAGGAGCGCCTCCAGTCCGCTCACCGCGTCGCATTCGCCGAGCCACCGCAGTCCCTCGTCGCCGACCGTCGTGCGCGACAGATACAGTTTCTTAAGCTGGTTCAGGCCAACGAGGTGCGGCAACCCAAGGTCAGTCACATCGGTCCGCATCAGATTCAGAATCCACAGTCCTGTCAGTTTACCAAGGCTCTCAAGACCAGCATCAGTGATCCTGTCCCTCTCAAGATCAATCCTAGTTAGGCTGGACAGGGCGGTAAGCTTGGCAATTCCCGCGTCCGTAACAGAGTTGTTGCTCAAGTACAGTTCCGCTAGTCCCCCAAGCTGTAATAGCACATCCAGCCCTTCGTTGCCGATGACATTGCTGTTCAGTACCAGTTTCCTCAGCTTGCCTGACACCTTGCCAGCTATCATCTCGAGGTGGTCGTTCGTGATTCCACAGTCCCGAACATCGAGCGCCTCCAGAGCAGGTAGGTGCGGTAGGTTGCCCCAATCAGCCCCCCTGGTGTTCCTCAGGTCTAGTGAGGTAAGGTCTTCGGACGCGCAGTCGGCGGCTTCGCAGGCCCGCTGAATTGCATCGCGAATGGATTCAGTGAGAGTGGGCCTCGTTTCGCGGACTGGCTCAAAGGGACTAGACTTACCCACGGTTTCCCGTTGTTGCCCCCGCTCCAGCCAAAGGCGCCCCCAATCTGACAGGAGGAAACTGCAAACCGGTTGGTTGTTTCGGACGCGCTTGTACCATTCAAGTCCCGCTAGGTCTTCGTGGAGACGCTGTTCCTCGTCTTCCACAGCCTGTCCGGGAATCTCTGTACCAGTGCCGCTTTGGAGCTCCGCCAGTAGTGTCTCCGCGAGTTCCGGTCGATCCTCGACGAGATCCCGGTACATTTCAAAGTCGTACTGCTGGATGGCCGCGTCCACCGAGCGAAGTGCCAATTCGTCAACGGGGATGTCGCTCTGCTCGCGCAGTTTCCATAGGAACACCCAGGTTCCGATGTTGTTGAGTATACGTTTCGCCGACCGTGGCCTCGCCTCGCAGACCGCGGCGAAGTATGGCAGCAACTGTTCGACGAGGAGCTCCCTATAGGACAACCTAGCCTCTCCCGGCGGCTTACCATTGAACAAACCAATGTGCGTTAGAAGCTGTTCAACACAGGCCTTGAACTCAAGACTCCCTGTCGGTATGCGGAATGGCGCCTGAACGAGCTTGTCAAGGTAGGAACGACCGTGCAAACCCGCCTGCTCAACGCCGTGGCGTTTGTACGCCCTAACCAGGAAATCGTCCAACACTCTGCGCGCCACACCTAGGACGAAAACAAATCCCTTCTCCGACAGAACGAGTTTCACTGCCTCCAACAAGGCGACAGCTTTGTCGGGCATGCACCGGTCAAGGTCGTCAACGAATACGACTACCTTGATCTTGCCCTGCTGCTCCTTCAGCAGATCAAAAGCTTTGAAGTACAGACTAGCATCAAGCAAAGCGTCAACTGGTGCGGAAGCCAGCTCCGCTTCTCTATCGATTGCCCTAGCCGCATCAAACTCTATACCGAGGCCCTTGATTGAGAAACCATAAGCGACCGAGCGCAGTGCGTCCAAGAAGCCTTTCCCTGCTCTTGCCGCCACAGCTTCGTTGCTCTCCACTGTCTTCAGAATAGAACCCACCAGCGGAATGATGGGATGCTCTTCTCGCTCATACTGCCAAGCGTTAAACCAGACGGTAACAAGATCTTCCCGGCCCTCTGCGTTGATGATCGATTGGACAAGACGCATGAGGGAAGTCTTGCCACTCCCCCAGCCGCCGAACACACCGATGGTGAATGGACCGGGTTGTTTCAGGCCTATCGAGGCGATTGCCTGAGCAAGCGGACCGAAGTTCAGCAGGTCATTTGTGAGCTCTTCGATAGGTTCATCGCTAATGAGTCCCAAGCCATCGGAGTTCGGCATCTCAATTGCTTGATCTCTTGACACTGTTCCTTCCCCAGAGGGTAATTAGTTCCTTTCGGATGCATCCGCTGGCTGCATTCTACATCGGAGGTCCGCGCCTTCGCAAGGCAACCGTATTGCAGCACAGCTTCATCCCGACGCAAGTGCTCGGCCTTCGCTCTCCGTGATGCGAAACTGGACCGCTCAGTCTCTGGGCCGCCGATAGTAACCCCCGACACATCGCCCTTCGACGGCGTATTGATCCAATAGGCAAACTGCCATGTGACGATCACAGAAAGGACGGATCATGCGCAGCATCAAGACGCCGGAACGAATGACGCCGGAGCAGCGGTTCCACGAAGTCGCTGCCATTCTCGCCACGGGGTTCCTGCGGTTGAAGTCGCGTCGGGGGTACGTCCCGCAGACCGAATCCGATGCGTCGGACGCGCCGGACGACCGTGAAAAAAGCTCTCGGAATTGACTTGAGCTTTCCGCAGAAACGAGCCCTCATCGTCCTTGCGGTTAGCGCAAGGGAGATTCTGAGAGGAGGACGAGAATGACGCCTGAAGTAGCCAGAGCAGTGAAGGCGCTCGCGGACATGACGGTCACCGAACTGCGCGAACGCTACGCCGAGGTCTTCGGCGAGCCGACCACCAGCCGGCACAAGGACCACCTTCGAAAGCGGATCGCCTGGGGTCTTCAGGCACAGGCCGAGGGCGGCTTGTCGGAGCGCGCCCAGCGCCGCGCCGAGGAACTCGCCGACGAAACGGCACTGCGATTGCGGGCGCCGAACAAGACGACGCACATCGCTCGGCCAGAACGGACGGCCACGGGCCGCCTCAAGGTCCCGCATGACAAGCGACTGCCGATGCCCGGCTCAACCATTACCCGCAAGTATAAAGGACACGAGATCAAGGTGACCGTGCGCGACGAGGGTTTTGAGTACGAAGGGCAGGCCTACCCATCGCTCTCGGCGGTTGCCAAGGCGGTCACCGGGTCGCACTGGAATGGCTACCACTTCTTCGGGCTGACCGAGGAGAACAAATGAGCAAACGAAGGAACGACGAGCCAGACGAAACTGCCGCCACCGTGCGGTGCGCCATCTACACCCGCAAATCAACGGATGAAGGGCTCGAACAGGACTTCAATTCCCTGGACGCCCAACGCGAAGCGGGCGAGAGCTACATCAAGAGCCAGCGCGAAGAGGGATGGGTATGCCTGCCCGACCGGTATGATGACGGCGGCTACACCGGCGGAAACATGGAGCGCCCAGCGCTCAAGCGGCTCCTGGCCGATGTCGAGGTCGGCAAGATCGACTCCATCGTCGTCTACAAGGTCGACCGCCTCTCGCGCAGCCTGCTCGACTTCTCCCGCATCGTGGAAGTGCTGGATGAGCACAGTGTGTCATTCGTGTCGGTCACGCAGCAGTTCAACACCACGAACTCAATGGGCCGGCTGACGCTCCATATCCTTCTGTCCTTCGCCCAGTTCGAGCGCGAGATGATTTCCGAACGCACGCGCGACAAGATGCACGCGGCCCGCAAGAAAGGGAAATGGATCGGCGGCAGGCCGATGCTCGGCTATGATGTAGACCCCCGCGGCGGCCGGCTCGTGGTCAACGAGGCCGAAGCCGTGAAGGTCCGCGCCATCTTCGAGGTCTACCTGGCACGGCAGTCCCTGATCGAAACGGTGAAGCAACTCGACAAGCGTGGGTGGACTAACAAGCGCTGGGTGACCAAGAAGGGACATACGACCGGCGGCGGGCCGTTCACCAAGACCGGTCTCTTCAAGCTGTTGACGAATATGGTCTACATCGGCAAGGTGCCGTTCCGCGGGGAGGTCTACGAGGGCGAACACGACGCCATCGTCAGCAAGGACCTCTGGGGACGGGCGCAAGTCATCCTGCACCGGAACGGCACCAGCGGCGGCAAGCACGTCCGCAACAAGTACGGAGCTCTGCTGAAGGGCCTCCTGTACTGCGGCTCCTGCGACACGGCGATGATCCATTCCCACACCACCAAGCGGAACAAGCAATACCGCTATTACGTCTGCACGACTGCGCAGAAACGCGGATGGGAGACCTGCCCGACGAAGTCGGTACCGGCGCCGGAGATCGAGCGGTTCGTGGTTGACCGCATCCGCTGCATCGGTCAGGACCCTGGCGTACTGGCGGAGACCCTCGACCAGGCGCGAGCGCGGAATCAGGAGAACGTTGAGAAACTCGAGGCCGAACGCGCCGGCCTGCAACGCGACCTGAAGAGGCACAACACGGAAGTCCGAAAGCTCATCCGCGAGACCGCGACGAACGGGCACGGCACATCCCCGGCCACAGCGCGGCTCGCCGATGTTCAGGACCGCATTCGGGCCACCGAGCAGCGCGGCACCGAGATCCGCGAGGAGCTTCTCGCCTTGAGCCGGGAGCTGGTCGATGAGCGCGAGTTGGCCAGAGCCTTGTCGCTGTTCGACCCGGTGTGGGACACGCTGGCGCCGCGCGAGCAGGCCCGCGTAGTGCAGCTCCTGGTCGAGCGGGTCGTCTATGACGGCAAGGCGGGCAAGGTCGCGATCACCTTCCGCCCGACCGGCATTAAGGCACTGGCCGGCGAGCTCGGCGCCAAGTAGGAGACAAACGCATGCAGGTTCCGTTGACTGTCGAGTACGATGTTCATTTCAGGACCGCAAGTCGCGGCCGTAAGCGGCTCCGCAATGGTCAAAAACCCAAGAAGAAAGAGGTCAGACCCGGCCGCGTGCCCCGCGTCTCGCGGCTTATGGCCCTGGCGATTCACTTCGACGAGCTTCTTCGCTCCGGGCAGGTCGAGAACTACAACGACCTCGCCCGGCTCGGCCGCGTCACGAGCCCGCGCGTCACGCAAATCATGAACCTCCTCAGCCTTGCCCCCGACATCCAGGAGGCCATCCTTCTCCTTCCCAAGTCCCCCGCCGGCCGCGACACCATCACCGAGAAAGCCCTCCGCCCGATCGCGGCCATGACCGACTGGCACGAGCAGCGGTGCATGTGGCAGGAACTGACGACCGTCACATGAAGCGCACCGCTCGGACAGCCGCCTAGCCTATTGTCGCCCGCGCCCCCTTCTGCTAAGATCATCGCCACGGGTGCGACGCAGCCGGAGGAAATCTGATGTCAGAGCAAGCAAGCGGGCCTGTATTCAACATTGCACCGAGCAAGTACCTGGACTCCTTGACCGGTAGAGACCGCACGTTCGGTGCCCTCAGCAAGACCTACTCAGAGCGTGAGTCTACGTATAAGGCGGGCGTGTCGGAGATCGTCAAGCTGGTGACAATGATAAAGAACAGACACCGGCACGATGCGAAACTGCGCATCGCGCACATAGACGGCAGAGTCAAGACCCTACCCAGCATCATCCGCAAGGCAGTCGACAAGGGAATCGCTGCGGACAAGGTATTTGACGAGTTCGGCGACATTCTTGGGGTACGTGTGGTCGTCAACAATCCTGGAGATGTTGCCCCACTGCTCGAGCAACTCAAAGCCACCGACGGGCTGTCGCTTGGTGACCCTGAAGAGCACAGCGCCCCGGATGGATACAGAGCCACACATGTTCCTGCCAAACTGACTCTTAAGTTCGAGGATACAGAACACGAGCTGGCCTGCGAGATTCAAATCCGGACTGTTTTCCAAGACGCGTGGGCAATCTTGGCGCACCGAGACTTCTACAAGAATACTGCCGAACTGCCGCATCTCGCCGCGAGTATCGCCAAGCATTTGAGCAGGGCGCTCGGCGCACTCGATCACGTGGCACAAGACCTCAGGAACGAATTGCAGATGCTCGTCAAACCGCCCAACTCTCTTACTGACGAGGCACCCCTCGATAGAGAAGGAATCGCCTTCCTCTATTATGAACGGTTCGGGGAGTGCCCTCAGGAATACCAGGTGCACTACCTCGTAAGGCAGGCTCAAGAATACGGCGTCAAGACAGTTGGAGAAGCCGAACCCAGCCTCACCGAAGAGATCTTTGAGAAGCTGCGTACCGTTCACGCGGAACGATTCTGGATTGACATCAGCAACGACGATCTGTTTGAGTATGCCCTGCTTCACGCGGTTCAAGGCGATTTCGCCTTCACCGAGTACCGCCGGAAGGTGGAACGGGACTGGGACGAGGTCACAGCCGAAGCGCGTGCCGAGATATTATCGGAACTTCCCAGTACTTTCGAAGAACTCGTCGAAATGCTGGAGCGGGAGCAGTTACCTTGGGATGCGCTTCGCGAGCTGGGAGCAATACAAGACTGTTGCATCTGTGGAAATGACATCTTGGTGCCTGATGCGGCGGAGGAGGCCCTGCTGGAGCACTACGGCAATCCGGATACCGACTATCCCTTAAGCAGCAAGGTCTTCGAACTAGGCTCGGACGTTGCCGAGAGCGTTGATTTCAGCGGCGCATGCCAATGGTGCGGCCACATGATGGGCAAAGAAGATTAGCCGTGCTATCAGCGGCTGGTTCTTGCTGCTACGACCGAGTTCAGCTGCGGGCCTTGGACTCGTAGCCGAGGATGCAGAATGCCGAGCGTCGGCGAGCACTCAGGCTATACGCTAGATGAGTTGGCTGAGGCTGTGGACTTGCCATGGCGGGCCTTCGCAGCCTGGGCGGATGCCCGGCTGCCGGCGCCCGTCGAACACCTCGCCAATCCGACGCTCGGCGAGTTCACACATGGATTCCACAGTCCATGTGGCATCGCCTTTATGGCGCCAGACGCGAACGAATACGCGGACTGGTGGGAACTCGCTCTGCACGTTCTTATCCGCGGGCTCACGATGGTGGGAGTTCACAATGTGTGGGGTGCCATCGATGCCGCCACGGGTCTCGAGTTGAAGAGCTTCCCCGGCAAGTCCCGCCAGTACCACAAGGCAATCTATCGCAAGAGACATGAACTGGATTCTGAGCTGAAGTCACTGATTACGGAGCTGAGAAGGAAGGAACGAATGACGCGGGAGTTCCAAGAGCACAGCTTGGACCCGCGCCCTGAGTACCTATCGTATCTCCGCTGGGCGCGTTGGGCGCTGCGCGGTGAGTTGAACCACGAACGGGCTTTCTGGAACCTGGTGCGCGAGGATGTGCAATCCGAACTGCCGGCGCTGCTTGATATCCGGCGCCGGGTCCGCCAGGGCCAGCCGCTCTTGGACGAGCTTCACGACAAACTGATCGAGTACACGTGTCTTGGTGACGTCCGTCCGGTCACATGGATCGGCGAGCGTGGTGCTGTGTCCGTGGAGGTGATCCTGGAACCGAGTTGGGACCGGATCAATGCCGAGGAGGTGTGGCAGCGTGGCTGCGCGCTACTCATCCCCGTTGCGTACCAACTGAGCACGCAGTGGGCGGCATGCCAGTCTTGGCCACGTTTTCATATCGTGTGCCGTAACCCATATTGCGGTAAGGCCTTCTACAGTGGAAGGGAGAACGCCGTCGCCTGCCCTCGCGCGCGACGCGGCCGCCGATCGGAGTGCAAGTCGGTCTGGGAAGCATATCAGAAGTGGCTCAAGACGGCCGGCCACGACCCGGACGGTGCCTGGCAGGATGAAGATCTCCAACAGCAGTTCAAAGAGAACTATCGCCCCCGCGGTCCCCAATCGTCCTCGGCTCCCCTCTCCTTCACCTAAAGCCGACTCGTCCGTCTTAACGGCGCTTCTCTCTTTCGCGGCTACAGCCACATCGCGCAAAGAACGCGAAACCTAAACCCCCGCGTTTTTCTTCCAGCCATTCGTGCTCACCGTCATGAATGGACTAAGGCGACGGTGTAAGTCTCGATTGATGGCCGCAAGCAGTCGCCCTGCACGAAGCAGTGTATTGCGGTGCCTCTTCTGTGGGCCTAGAATGGTTGCATCTCCCAGGAGGGGCAGAATGGGTCATATCAGGCTGGGTGAACTTCCGCGAACGCGGAAATGGAGAGAGGTGGTTGCCTTGATCGGCGCCGGCGCCGGCACCGCACAAGTGGCCAATGCTACGGTCCACGCAGCGGAGCGGGGACTGAACCTTGCCGCGGGGGACGCTGGCCTCGTTCAGACCGTGTGGCTGTTGACCCAACTCCCGCTTGCGGCGCGCTCCCCGAATTTTGCTGAAGGCCTGCGCGATGCTGGGCTAGATGTGTCAGACACCCCTACGTTAATGGAAGTTGTTGGCGCGGTCTCCGACGCGATTGACGCTCGCCTGACCCGGACCGGGGGCCGCACTGACTTAGGTGAGATGGCCCAAATGGCCGCCGTAGAGACTATCTCTCATGAGGTGGGACGAGAGACCAAGAGCCTATTCGGCGTGTCCTCGGAGGATGTAAAAGGCGCTTTCTCAAAGCTGGCCACACGGAAGCAATTCAGTTCGTTTGCCCGGAGTTTCTTCTCGCGACTCACTAACAAATGTCTGGGCTACTTCCTGAGTCGATCCATGTCGTACCACGTTGGCGAAGGGCAGCGGTTTACAACGCTGGCCCAGCAGAGCCAGTTTAGCAAGGCGCTCGGGCTGCACTGCCACGAGGCGTCTCGAATCGTTGAGGAGTTTTGCGGCGAGTGGTTCCGTAAGAAGGTTTGGAAGCAGCAGAGCGACATATCGCGCCAAGACGCAGCCGGCTTTGCACATGTTGCTATGCAAAAGATCTCCGCCGAACTGAAGGAAGGGGCGCGCCCGGATGGCGAATGACCGCGTAATCTTGTGCGGCAGCGCCTCATCCGCGAGATTACCGATCGCGGATGCCGACCCGGTACGCCTTCAGATGTGGGGCGGAGACCCGAAAGGACAAAATGTCACGCTGCAGAGCGACGACATCCGACGTCCGATGGTATCCGATATCCCAACGCCATTTCTCGACCTGCTGGAGATCGCCACATATGTCTATTGTGCCGATCAGGCCGTCACTCGCGGCGGTAGTGGCGTTGACAACCTGGGTGAAGATTGGCGCCGTCGGTTGTTTTATAGGATTCCGGTTCGGCACCCGGGCCTATGGAATGGCCGACAAATGCAGCAAGCGCTTTGCACGACCCTGGGATTCCTTTCTGAGGACGAGTACGTCTTTGAGTTTGCGGATCTGAAGGGCGACGGCCCAAGCATTCAGCAATACCTGCCGTTCACCAGCGACGAGACGACCGTCGCAGCGCCGGAAGAGGTGCTCCTCTTCTCGGGCGGCTTGGACTCGCTGGGCGGGGCGATTCAGGAGGCGGTCCTTGACAAACGCAAGGTGGCTCTTGTTCACCACGAACCTACGACGAAGTTGGCGAAGCGGCACCGTGTCTTGAGAGACCTGCTTGCAAGGCGGGCTGAGCACGCCCCACCGGCCTATGTCGCCGTGACCATCAACAAGGGCCCCGCTCTGACTCGTGAATACACGCAGCGTTCTCGTTCCTTTCTCTACGCAGCAATGGGGGCCACTGTTGCACAGATGTACGGGCTGTCTCGAATTCGGTTCTATGAGAATGGCATCGTTAGCCTGAATCTCCCGCCATGTACTCAGGTGGTGGGAGCACGAGCGACCCGCACAACGCACCCGCAAGTCATCAAGGGCTTCAGTGAAATCCTGAGCTTGGTCGCGGACAAGCGATTTGACGTCGAGAACCCGTTTTTCTGGCTCACGAAAGCTGATGTTCTAAGGCTGATCGACGAGGCCGGGTGCGCCGACCTAGTGGGTCGAAGCACCAGCTGCATGCATACCCGGAAGATAACGAATGAACAACCCCACTGCGGCTCCTGTTCGCAATGCATTGATCGGCGGTTCGCAGTGTTGGCGGCGAAGCTCGAGCAGTGGGAACCCGCACGCACTTATGGAGTCGATCTTCTTACTGGCGAACGTGACGAAGGGGAACCCAGAACGATGGTGGCGTCATACGTTGAGACGGCACGTCAAGTCTCCAAGATGTCGCCGCCGGAGTTTTTTGCGCGATACGGAGAAGTCAGCCGGGTCCTTCGTCACCTTGACGGCTCACCTGATAACACGGCCCTGAAGATATTTGAGCTTCACAAGAGGCGCGCTGGTCAAGTCTGGAATGTTGTCCGGGACGCCATTGCAGAACACGCTGATGCAATTCTAGACAGGACGCTGCCTCCATCGTGTTTATTGCGTCTGGTTTGTGACGCGGCCACAGGAGAGATTGTCCCGCAGGTCATGGAGGAACCAACGCTCGTCGACGACAATGTATTCCGCAAGAAAGGCGATGTGTGGCAGGTACGGTACGCGGGCGGTACTGAGTTCCTGCTGCTGCCGAGCAAAGGAGCCGCCTACCTGCACATCCTTCTCTCCAGTCCCCGTCGAAACTTGGACGTCGTGCAGATCGTAGCGTCGGTCGCGAAGGATCCAAAGAAGTTCTCACTGGGTAGTGCGGGAGAGGTAGCCGACCCTGACGCCTTGTCCGCTTACCGCGCACGATACGATGATCTCAAGGAGCAGCTCGCCGAAGCCAAGGACAATAACGATCTCGGCCGCCAGACGAGCATCCGCGAAGAAATGCAGTGGCTCGCCGATGAAATCGGGCGAGCTACAGGCCTAGGCGGCCGCCTTCGAAAGGCTGCTGATGACCGCCGGCGGGTCAAAGACTCATGCCGGCAGGCCATTCGACGAGCCGTCGAGAACATCGCCCAGTACGATCGGCGTCTTGCGGAGCACCTGAAGATGCCACGTATCAGATGCGGTGCAAGTCCGTGCTATGATCCGGGCACGGACATCGAGTGGTCGACCTGATTCACTTCCTCCCTTCCCATTCTTCCTGAAGTGTTACGCGAGATGTAGCGCCCTGTTACGCCGGTTGTCAGGCCCTACTCGTGAGGGCGTGGCCTGGCGACCAGCAACTCAGGCAAGAACGTCCGAAAGGACGTCCGACTGAGCCCCGAGGAGAGCCCTTTGCCAGGCCCCTTCTTGGGGCTTCGTCGTGCCTACAGGGCTCGGAAGGAAGACCTCGCGTGACTGGCCAATCAACACCGACAGCGGCTTGCCTTGACGCGGCGCTCTCCGGACATCCCGTCGCTAGCTGGACCTCCTTGCTGGCCCTGGGGAGGTCCGAGTGGCTGCAGAGGAGCTGGGGCGCTTTGCAGAATGGTTGATCAAGAAGAAGGCACGGGAACTGATCGGGAAAGCCGGGCTGACTGCGTCCGATCGAGCGGACCTTGAACAGGAGCTTCGGTTCGACCTCTCGCTTCGCTTGCGGAGGTACGACCCCAAGCGACTTCCCCGACACGTCTTCGTGTCCAGCATCATCAGCAACAAGACCGCAGCCATCCTGAAGCATGAGCGCGCCCAGCTCCGGGATCGCCGCCGAGAAGCGCGGTCGCTGAACGAGGCTTTGCCCGACCAGGACGACGGCCAGGAAACTGCGTTCGGAGACACGTTCGATTCCGAGGTTGGCCGCGACGGACTCTCGCCCGAGGAGCTCCGACAACTGAAAACCGACCTTGCCGCCGTCACGAAGGGCCTTTCCGACCGGCAACGGTGGCTCATCGAACTCCTGCTAGAAGATCCCAATGTCCGAAGGGCTGCTCGCAAGCTCGGCATTCACCACACCACCGCCTACGAGGACATCAAGCAGATTCACGACCGCTTTGAGAAGGCCAATTTGCGCGAGTACCTCAGAAATCGCCCGACACATCGCGGCCGCAAGAAGTATTGACCCCAGTAGGGACATGGTAAGTCACAGCGACGAGGGCGACGTGATGACCGAGGTCTACCGATACACGTTCGACAAGGATGTCTCGTTCCAGGATGTCGAGGAATCCCTCTTGCTGGCCGTGCTCGCAGCCGAGTGCCTCCACGGCGAGAGCCGTGTCCGCCTGGACGCGGGCTACTACCTCGACAAGGAGAGCCGTGCCTGCGTCGTGGGTGCGAGTACCCCGGTCGGTCAGGACATCAGCAAGATCTTCACCGGCTTCTGTATCCGCGAGTTCGGCCAGGACGCATTCCGTGTGGAGCGCGTCGACGCCGCCTCCAAATCTCAGTCCACTGATGAAAGGAGTTGATCATGGGCAAGGCAAGACCTGTACCGCCCGCGCGACCACGACCATCTGCTGAACACGATCTGGCCGGACGCGTCACGTTCGGCCCGATACAAACCGGTCTCGGGCATCGGATGGTGTTATTCGGGCCGGGCGGCATCGGCAAGACCACACTGGCCGCAACAGCCCCGGGGCCGGTTGCGTTCTTCGACCTGGACGACTCGCTATCGGTCCTCAAGCCGCAGTTGGACGAGTCGGACGCTTGCGCGGATGTCCGCCCGGTGGCCGGGGCCGGATCGTGGAACGACATCCAGCAGGCCCTCAACGCCGGCGGGTGGGACGAGATCCGGACCATCGTGATCGATTCGGCGACGAAGGCCGAGGAGCTCGCTCTGGAATGGACGCTCCAGCACGTGCCGCATGAGAAGGGGTATCAAGTCAAGCGGATCGAGGACTACGGGTACGGCAAGGGCTATCAGTACCTGTACGAGACCTTCCTCACGCTGCTCGGCGACCTCGACCGGCATGTCCGTGAGGGCCGGCACATCATCCTCATCTGCCACGACTGCACCGCGACCGTTCCCAACCCCAACGGCGACGACTACATCCGGTACGAGCCGCGGCTCCAGTCGCCGTCGAGCGGCAAGTCGTCGATCCGGCTCCGCACCCGCGAGTGGGCCGATCACGTGTTCTTCGTTGGCTACGACCTCGACGTCCAGGACGGCAAGGGCCGTGGGAGCGGCACACGGACCGTCT
>CAYMME010000154.1:0-17226 GCA_964391465.1 uncultured Planctomycetales bacterium | reverse complement strand
CGAATCCCCACATCATCAACAAAAAAAAAATCTGTCGCGTCGTTACTCGCTGCCCGCCGCTCTCATCCGGCGTTGCATGTGTGTGATGATCGTGATCATGCGAATGCGCGTGCCCCTGCTCATGATCGTGTGTGTGGTCGTGGGCATGATCGCGATCGTGTGAGTGGTCATGCGCGTGATGGTGACGATGGCCCGGGGTCTCCGGGTGTGAGTGCGTGAACAGTCGCTTCCACCACGGGGGCTTCTCGTCGTGATGATGATGGTGGTGATGGGCGAGTCGCCCGGTCAGGGCCCGAAAGCCCAACCACACCCCCATGCCCAGAATGATCGCGCCGGACAGCGCACCGAGCCACATCTGGAGACGGCTGCCCTGGACCGCACCGAGCTTGAAGATGACCGTCATCATGACGTAGACGATGAACGTGTGTGTGGCCGTGACCGTCAGGGCAAGCACGATCGCATGGCGGGGCCGGCCGTGCTGTGAGATCAGATACGCGGCTACGACCGTCTTGGCGTGTCCCGGCAGGAGGGCATGCCAAGCCCCGTACACGAAGCACATGAACGTGACCACCACGAGCACCGACGCGTTCAGATCCCCTCCGATTCTGGCGATGATCCGATCCGCGGTCTCGAGGGCCTGGTCCGTCTGCCCCGGGGCGGCCGGCACTTCCTCGATCGCGAGACCGGCCAAGGTCGGTCCGGCCGGTGCGCTCGATGGCGCCGACGTGGTGGCCGGCACCGGCTCGGGGGCCGCCGCGATCGCGACCGGTGCGGAGGTCGTGGCGGCTGCGCCGAGAATGACGAAGGTGATTGCCCCCGTCCGCTCCTGCGGCATGTTGAACGGGTCGTACTGCTCGTAGGCGAACGGGTCGCCTTCGTCGATGAACTTCACGTCGCGCTCGTCGACCTGCACTTCCTTCGATCGCTCGAGCAACACGCGCTTCAAGCCCATGACCTTGGGATAGGTGGCATCCTCGTACGTGAGCTTCACCGGGCCGGCGGCAAGACCGGACGGCATGTCGGCCACATACCGGGCGAGAATCTTGAGCGTCCACAGGC
The DNA here is from genome assembly GCA_964391465.1 of uncultured Planctomycetales bacterium. Lineage (GTDB taxonomy): Bacteria > Planctomycetota > Phycisphaerae > UBA1845 > CAYMME01 > CAYMME01. Next base: position 16,167 of record CAYMME010000154.1, on the reverse strand, counting down.
CGGGCAGGTTCCCGACGTCCTTGAGCATGACATACGGCGGCGACTTCGAGCCGTCGGGCGCGGGCACGTCGTCGGCCAATCGCAACGTGGCCGGCTGGTCGTTGAGCGTCAGGCGAAGCCGAGAGCGGTGTCGCGCGACGGCCTCGACCAGCCACGCCCGCTGCTCGTCCATGGATTCCTCGCCGTCCTGGTCGGTGTCCATCTCGAGCAGGGCGGCCATGCACGGGATCTCCGCGATGTCGATGAACAGTTCGACCTCGACGCGGTCGCGGTGCAGGTGCAGGACGCTGATGTGCGTGATGGAGTTATCACCGAGCGGATGGGCCGAAGCGAACGGCACCTGTGACCCGAGCACAAGCACGAGGATGCCCGCGAGCTGTGGCAAACGGCGTCGCGGCGCCAGGCAAGATCTCAGGCTAGGCAAAATCGTCATCCGCCCACAAGCGAGCCCACAAGCGAGCCGGGCGGTCCTCCGCCCGGTCCTGTCGTCCGGGCCGGGGGCGGCCCGGCTCACCGGGTGTCGTGTGCGTGTGCCCCTTCGTTATCCTTGTCCGCAAACACTTGTCGCATCCAGGGCACGGGGCACCCGCTCGCGTATTCTACGGTACTTCATCGCCAGGTTCATGGCGCCCGGGAGCGCGCGCACCACCGCCAGCGACGCCGTCACTCCGCCGCCGACTACTGTGACTGCCGGTTGATGTGGTTGAGCATCTCGCGATAGGGCTGAAGCAGGGGGTCGTCCTGCGGGTCCTGAGCGATGGCTTCGTAGAGGGCCTTGGCGTGTCTGAGATACGCCTCCTTCTTCGCTTCCTTGCCGAGCTTGGCCCCGAGGTACGCGGCGGCGGCCCGGTTCGCGGTCACGGTCCAATGGTCCTTGAGGGCGGAGTTCGCCTTGTCCAACTGCTCGAGGGCGCCGTCGACCGCTTCGAGGCCGGCTTCCCTGATTCCCTCGAGGTCAAGACCGTCGGTCGCCTCGTCGTCGGCTTCCTGAGTATCGGTTGCCGGTTCCGTGGCCGTGGGCGGAGCCGCATCCGCGAGGCCCGCCTGCTCGACGACCTCGAGGATGTCGAGGTGCTGGCGGAGATCAACGAACCGCTGGTAGTGCACGGTCGCCTCGATCAGCAGTGCATCAGCCTCACTGGCCGCCAAGTGCCCGCCGAAATCCTTGTTCTTCCCGATCATCTCCAGCCGTTCGTTGGGTGCGTCGGGTGGCGCATCTCGCGCGGCCGAACTCGCGTCCCGAGCCTCCTGCTGTACGCGCGACCCCGCGGCCTTGAAGTACCGGGCCGCCTTGTTGGCATGGTTGAGGGCTTCGTCTTCCAGCTCTCGTGCTGCGGCGTCGATGGCGGTGACTTTTGCCACGTCCGACCGAATCAGTTCGCCTTGCTGTTCCGCGGTCTTCGCAGCCGCACTCCGCTGGGTCTCCAGGGCACCGGCCAACTTCGTCAGCGCCTCGATCTGGGCATCGAGCGTCTTCACCTGGGCGGCGAGCGTAGCCTTGCGGTCGGCCAGGATCGCACCGTCCTTTTCGCGGTAGACGATGCCTCCATCCGGCGTGATCTCCTTGCCGGGCAGAGGCTCGTACGGTCGCGTGAGGTACTCGTCGGGGTCTTCGATCGTCGCGTTGCGCAACGTTCCGTTGAGAATCGCGTCCGCCCTCGCGACCGCTTCGCGCCACGACTTGCCCGCGGCGAGGTAGCGCTCACGGAATGCCGTGAACGCCTTCACGTCGTCGTAGGGGAAACCTTTCGACTCCTGGGCGAGCAGTGCCGCCGACCACTTGGCCGCTTCGTCTCGCGCCTCGACAAGTTGCTGCTTGAGGTCGTCGATTTCCGCCTGTAACGCGGCCAATTCGCCCGTTGCTTGTTGGAGACCGGCTCGCACCGCATCACGCTGCTGGCTCACCTCCCGAGCCACTTCCCCGACTTTCTGTGTTTCGAGGTGCCTCACGTATCCGAGGGCACGGGCCCGCCTCTGCACGGCGGTCACGATTCGCCGACGGGGAACCACGGTCTCGAGCCGCGTCAGCCGGGCTTGCCGCAACGCGTCCGCGGCCAGGTGATATTCCACGACGCCGCCCATGCGATTCAGACCCGCATGCTGCCGACCGTCGACCCCGCCCTCGCTGAGCGACATCGCCTGCTGGATCTCTCGTTGCGCGGCTTTCAGCAGGCCCTTGTTTTCGGCCAGCGCCTTGTCCACCTCGGACTGGAGCCGGGCGAGCCCGTCGGGCGTGGCACTGACTCGGGGCTGGGGGACTTCTTCGGCCTCGGGCTTCGGGCCGGCGCTCTGGTACTTGCCTTCCAGCTCGCTCGTGAGATGCCGTACGATCGGGTCCTTGAAGGCCTCCCCTATGGCCTCATTAATCCGGTCGAGCGCTTCCGGGCGCGCCTCAGCCACGGCGGCGAGATCCTCGGAGCTCACCCCGTCCGCGGCCGGTTCGGTCTCGGGCCTGGTCGTGAGGGAGGCCTCCGCGATCAGGTTCGCCGTCCGGCGCTGCAAGTCGCTGAGGCGGACCAAGTCCTGGCTGTAGAGCGTCAGCGAACGCTCGGCCCTCTCGACGGCAGCGCTCAGCGGCCTCTCAGGGTCCTGCAACAGCGTGAATACGAACAGGCCAACTACTGCGAGCAGCATGACGCTCGGCAGAATCAGGGCCACTTTGTTCTTCACGATCCGCTCCCACTCGGAATGACGACTCTCGGGCGGGCCACATGGAGGCAACACCACCGCAGCATAGGTTCTTGTACAGGCTGGGTTTGCCGGTGTCAACCGCCGCTCGTCGGGGGCTGCCGAAGCCGTTGGCCGCCTTGGCGGAGTCGGAGAGGCTGGAACCGGACCGCGGGGCAGGGCCCGCTCGGCGTTCCCTGGTCCCATGCCGGTCGCCCGTCCGATCCGAGTGCAACATGTGCATCCCCCCTCACAGCGGGGCGTTGGAAAGGTATAGTGAGGAGCCGACCCTTGCCGCCCGATCCCGAGGGTGTCCCCCGATGGAGAGGCTGAGGTCGCGGACACTGTCGCTTGAGGATGAGCTGCATGCTGGACGTGCAAGTGCGTCGTATCTTCCTGGCAGGCCTTGTGTTGGGCTTGATGCGATCAGAATCAGGGGCGGCGCAGAACGCGGCTACCAGTCGACCCGCCTCCCAACCTGCCGTTGCGGACGAGTCGGCCGAGCCCGGGACGCCTGATTGGCATGTGTCCTCCAAGGCTGCGGCCGCGAAGCGGCAGGGTGAGCCCTTCCTGTGTTACGTACGGCCGCTGAGCCAGACCGGCATCCCGGGCACCGAGGAACTGACCTGGCTCGATTTCGGTCTCGAGCACCGCACGCGATTCGAGATGCGCGACGACAACTACCGACGCGGTCTGGCCGATGACGAGCCGTTCGTGCTCCGTTCGCGTGCCTACGTCGGCATCCGTGAGATCGCCGATCCGTTCAGGTTCGGGATCGAGTTTCAGGATTCCCGCCAGTTCGGGGCCGAACTGCCGGAGCTGACCGGGGACGCGAACGAGGCCGACCTGCTTCAGGGGTTCGGAGAGCTGTACTTCAAGGACGCCCTCGGCAAGGACCGGCCGATTCGGTTTCAGGCCGGACGTATGACGTTCGACTACATCGACCGACGGCTCGTGTCGCGGAATCGGTTTCGGAACACGACGAACGCGTTCGACGGATTCCGCATGCAGCTCGGCCAGGTGCACAACGACTGGCAGGTCGACTTCTTCGCCGTGCAGCCGGTGCAGCGCGAACTGCTCTCGCGCGATCACGGGGACGAGGAGCGATGGTTCTACGGCCTGACCGGCGCGTGGCGACGCTGGTCGTCGTGGATCACGCTCGAGCCGTACTGGTTCATCCTGGACGAGGATCGCGACGACCCGGACACGGCCGACCGCGAAGTCCACACGATGGGCGCGCACGGCTACGGACCGATCGGCAAGACGGGGTTCGATTACGACTTCGACGTGGCGTTTCAGTGTGGAGAGAACGGTCAGCGCGACATCCGGGCGTTCGCGTCGCACGGCGAGGTCGGCTACAGCATCACGCATCGGTGGAGGCCGCGGGTGGCCGTCTCGGTGGACTACGCCAGCGGCGATCGCACGCCGGACGACCGTCTCGACGAACGGTTCGACTCGCTGTTCGGATCGTCGAAGACGATGTACTCGTACATGAACCTGTGGCCGTGGCGCAACATGATCCAGCCAACGCTCTGGATCACTGCCCGCCCGACGGAGAGGATGGAGATCCTCGCGGCCTATCGCGCCAACTGGCTGGCCAGCGACAGTGACGCGTTCATCCGCGCCGGCCTCCAGGACCCGGCCGGCGAGAGCGGCGACTTCGTCGGCCAGGAGATCGACCTGGCTGTCAGCTACCAACTCAACCGCCGAGTCGGCTTCGAGGTCGGATACGCACACTTCTTCCCCGGTGCGTTCACCAGAGAGACCGGCGGCTCGACCATCGACGACGCCGATTTCTTCTACGTCCAAACGACGCTGCGCTTCTGACGGAAGCTCACTTCTGCCTGGGTTTGCGGTTCGTGCGTCTCGCCCGCTTGCCCAGGGGCTCGATCCGCGTGATGTGGATCGGATCACATCGAATGTAGTCTTCGGGCACGTCGTCGCCGTTGGTCGGCTCTTGTGCAATGAGTACCGCTCTGCGCGTCACGGTAACCACCTCGGGATGGCGGACTTCGTGGACGGAACCATCTGAGAGACAAACCAGCAGGGGCCTGAACGGCTGTTCGCGCAGAGCCTCTCGAATCTCTTCTGGTCGCATAGAGCACCAAGCGGGATTGTAGCGATCAGCGGACAAAGGGGTCAAGTGAAAGAGACGACACCTACGATTGGTGCTGTTCGAACCGCCACCCGCGTCACGACAGAATCGGGCACCACGTGCGGCATGGCCCAAGCGAAACCTGGCGGCCGTAGGTGTTTTCAAGTAGATACGCCTTCCACGCTCAACGCGCCATGAGCGAACACGTGGAGAAATCGATGACACAGCTCAAGCGTCTACTCACATCGCTATTGGCACTCTCGGCTCTGGCCTCCGCCGCGGAGGCCGCCGTGCCGCACGTGAAGATCGGCCGTTTTCCCCAGGAAGTGGCCGCAGTCTACACGGCCGACCAGGGTTTACCCTCCAACGACGTCCGCGCGGTTCACCTCGGCTCGGACGGACGGGTCTTCGCGGACACCGACAAGGGGTGGTCCGTCTTCCGCGACGGCAAGTGGGCGTCTTGTGATGCCCCCAAGCCCGAGGCGATCGTCGGCCAAGTCGACCCACGACAATACACCGACATCGCCGACAGCGTGAACCAGGCCGCCCAGAGCGCGGACGGTCTGATCGTGGCCGCCACGAAGGACGGGCTGCTGGAGCGAACGACGGCGGGCTTCAAGCCGCTCGTCGTGGACGACGGGATGGGGCGCCGATGGGGCACGTCCGACGTGCGCGGCGTCGCCTTCGACACGAAGGGTCAACTCTGGTTTGCCACGCTCGCCGGCGCCGCTTGTCAAACCGGCGACGGTTGGCGGTTCTACACGGGGCGAGAGGGTTTGCCCTACAACGACTTCACCGTGGCCGGACCCGGGCCGGACGGTGTCGTCTGGTTCGGGACACGTCGGGGCGCGGTTCGTTTTGACGGCACCGGGTGGGCGTACCGGCAGGGCCGGCGCTGGCTGCCGAACGACGATGTGCGTGACATCGCGGTCGACGCGAAGGGCAACGCGTGGTTCGCTACCGCGGGCGGCGTGGGTGTCATCGAGCGTCGCATGATGACGTTGGCCGAGAAGGCCGAGTTCTACGAAGACGAAATGGAACGCTACATCCGGCGCACGCCCTTCGGCTACGTCTCCGAGGTGGGCTTGGCCCGCCCGGGCGACAAGAGCGAGATCCGCTACAGCGACAGCGACAACGACGGGTTGTGGACGAGCATGTACGGCGCCGGTGAATGCTTCGCCTACGCCGCTACGCGCGACCCCAAGGCGAAGGACCGGGCCAAGCGGGCCTTCGAGGCACTGCGGTTCCTACAGAAAGTCACGCAGGGTTGTGAGCATGCTCCGCCCAAGGGCTACGTGGCCCGCACCATCCGTTCAGTTGACTTGCCCGACCCCAACGTCGGCCGGATCGAGGGGGATCGGAAGCATCGAGCCACGCGCGACGGCCTGTGGAAGGTGTATGAGCCCCGCTGGCCCAAGAGTGCGGACGGCAAGTGGTACTGGAAGAGTGACACCAGCTCGGACGAACTCGACGGGCACTACTTCTTCTACCCGCTCTACTACGACCTGGTCGCCGACACCGAGGAAGAGAAGGAGCGCGTCCGCGAAGTGGTCCGCGACCTGACGAACCACCTCATCCGCTACGGCTACAACCTGGTCGATCATGACGGCACCCCCACGCGGTGGTCGATGTACGGGCCGGACTCGCTCAACCACGACCCCGACTGGTGGATCGAGCGCGGCCTGAAGTCGCTGAGCATGCTCTCCTACTTGGCCGTCGCGGAATACATGACCGGCGATCCGGTCTACGGTGAGCACATTCGCAAGCTCAGGAAAGACCATGCCTACGACACCAACGCCATGATCTACAAGATTCACCGGGGCATCGGCTCAGGCAATCAGTCGGACGACGAGATGGCGTTCATGTCGTACTACAACCTGGTCAAGTACACCAAGGACAGGAAGCTGCGCGATCAGATCCTCCTCTCGTTCTACAGCGCGTGGGTCATCGAGCAGCCCGAGATGAACCCGTTCTTCAACTTCGCCTATGCGGCCTTCGGGGTCGGAGCCAAGTTCACCGATATCTGGGGCACGCATCCCATCTCGCCGTGGGACGGCTGGCTCGAGGATTCGATGGCCACGCTGAAGGGGTTTCCGCTCGACCGCCTGAACTGGGGGCACCAGAACAGTCATCGGCTCGACGTCGTCCGGCTCCCGCGCCAGCAACAGGGCACGGACGTGACGGACGGCGTCTCAGATCGTTGCGGTCATCGCGTCAGCGGCAAAGTGATCCCGGTCGAGAATCGCCACTTCAACCACTGGAACTCGAACCCGTGGGCCCTGAACAGCGGCGGCGACGGGCGCGGCCTGGCCAACGGAACGGTCTTCCTGCTGCCCTACTACATGGGCCTCTATCACGGGTTCATCCAGGAGACGGACTAGCCCCGACACAATCACGGAATACGCAACATGTTCACCCTCGTCTTCCGCCAGTGCGTCATCCACACTGCGATTCTGCTGTCGTTCGTCACCGCGGCGGACGCCGGCTCACGAGTCGAAGTCGTCGGGGATACATGCGTCCTGGTTGACGGAAAGCGTTTCTTTCCCGTCGGCATCTACTCCGCCGGCGTGGACGACTTCCCCAAGCTCGCGGAGGCGGGATTCAACCTGGTGCACACGTACCATTGGGAGGGTGTTTCGGGCCACGACGGGGGCAAGGCGTGGCTCGATGCGGCCCAGAAACATGGGTTCAAGGCCCTCGTCGGGCTGTATCGTCCGCGCGTCAAGAAGATGCAGTTCGAGGCGTGCATCGATCGCATCCGGCGCTATCGGCACCACCCGGCGGTCCTGGCGTGGCATACGATGGACGAGCCCGCCTGGGAGAAAGAGGGCAACCGGGGCGAGCAGTACATGCCGGCCGCGTACCAGCTCGTCAGAAAGCATGACGCCGACCACCCCGTCACGGCCGTCGTGTGTCACTTCGCGGACGCGAAACGCTTCGTGGACACGGTCGACATACTTCAGGCGGACTACTATCCCATTCCGCCGATCCCGCCGAGCCATTATTCGGGCGACGGATTTCGTGGGATCAAGACCTACGTGGACGCCTGGCGCGAAGCATCAAACGCGAGCAAGCCGTTCTGGTTCGTCTGCCAGGCCTTCGACTACAGTCTGCTCAAGGAGAAGAGCCACGACATCCCCGCCGAGTGGAAGCGGTTTCCGACCCGGAGAGAGCTGCGCACCATGACCTACACGGCGATTGCCTCCGGTGCTCGCGGCATTCTTTACTGGTCGCTGAGCCGGCTGAAGAACTCGCGCGAGGGCAGCCAAGTCACGGGGGAGGACCACTGGAAGCGATTGAGGAGCGTCACGGTTGAGCTGAAGCAGCTCATGCCGCTTCTGACTGCGAACACGCCCGAGACGATACAGGGACGAGACCACGTCGTCGCGATGGTCAAGAGCGACGGAACGCATACCTACATCATCGCCGCAAACTACGAGCGCAAGCCCACGAAGACCGTGCTTGACGTGCCGGGAATCGTCAATGCGAAGGCGGAGATTCTGTTTGAGGAGCGATCGGCGCACGTGAAGAACGGCAAGCTGCCCGTCACGCTGGAGGCCATCGAGTCACGGGTGTACCGGATTCCGGTCGAGAAGTGAAAGATCCGGCATGACAACGACTATCTTGCCCAGGGTCAGGGCAGTTCCTTTCTCTTTGCCTTGTCATAGAGAATGCGGCACTTGACGATGCGCCGATTGAGCACATCCACCACGAAGAGCCGGTCCTTCCAGACGCCGAGTGCGGATATCGTTCCGAAAGGAAGCTCGGGGTGCGGGAACTTGCTTCCCTTGCCCCGGCAATCGATATTGCCATAGCTTCCGAATTCCCCCACCAGCTTTCCCGTCTCGCAATCGATTACCTGAACGCTGAACTTGCCGGCGGCGTACAGATAGCCCTTGCCGTCCAGCGTTTGGTGCTGCCGTGATGTAATGCAATGGCAAGGCGCAAAGATCACTTCGGCCTGCCCGATGTAGCCGTCCCAGCGTCGAGTCCAGAGCGGTTCGCCGCCTGACGGCGCGAACCTTGACAGAGCAAGGTACTCTTCCCACGGTCTCTGAGTGGGCCGGTGAAGTGCGTACAGGTACCCTTCGTCGTCGACCTGGAGCCCTCTTACACCGTCCAGACGGAGCAGGCCTCGCTTCCGCAGCCTCCCGTCCGCGTCGTATACATTGACTTGGCGATGCAAGGCCTTGTATGCATTGATCGGGCGCGACTTCGCATCGACGTCGACTTTCGCCGGATAGTAGATGTTACCTTCGCGGTCAACATCCATTCCGTGATAGACGTCGTGCCAGAAGTTCACCTGCATCGCGTGATCAACGGACAAGGCGTTCGTCCCCGTAGCCGGGAAGGGAATCGGTTTCCCGGCACGGTCGTAGCGGAGGATTTCCACCCCGGCCTTTCCCAGTTTCCACCGGTAGACCCTGCCGTCTTTGCCGAATATGGAATCGATGAACAGCGGTTCTTGCCGATAACGGAAATGGCGCTCGTGATTCAACGCCCCCCACGGCGAGGTCGTCTTCAAGGCTCTGGCATCGAAGAAGAAGGGCGGCCACTTCTTGCGCACGTTCCCATCCTGGTCGATTCGGTAGACCGTCCCGTACTGCTTGATGCGGTAGTTGGAGTCGTCTTCGACGTAGAGGTCGCCGGTGTGCGGGTCGATATTGAGTATGGGTTGGTCGCCGCTCTGCCGGGGACAAGAGAGGGTGTCGCCGTTGTCTACCCATTCCTTCTTCAGCGAAAGATCGTCACCCGCCAGTTGCAGCAGGCTCCCCGGGCCGACGCCGTTGGCCACCCACACCAGCGGCGGAGACACTCCGGCGTCCGCGGCGATTTGCAGGACGTCCTGATGCAGGGGTTCCGACACGGCCAGAAGTACAGGCTCTCGCCAACTCTTGAGCTTGATCAATCTCCTGGGGGCCTCCGGAGGCTTCCGCGCCGCGGCGACCACGGCCTTTCGCAGCAATGGCAACGTGCGTTCGGCTCGCTGGTCTGCTGGCCTCTTTTCCGACGCAATGAGAACATAGAGGCTCCGCTCATGGTCTATGGCCAAGGCGGTCGGGCCGTGTAGCGGCTTTCTCTTTCCTTCGTGTTCATAGTGCGTTATCGATGCGGCCGGGCGCCCGTTGTCTCCGAGCACTTGCAGGCGGTTGTTCCCGGCGTCCGCCACGATCAGATTGTCACCGTCGAGAACCAGCCCGCTCGGCTCGGCGAATCCGCCGAACGAACCCTGCTTCTCGATCTTGACACCCGGATGCAGTCGACACTTCCAGACATGAGTTCCCCTTCCCTCGTTGCCGCCCACTTCCCAGTGGTAGGTTCCTCCTTGCTCGCCGACTTCCCAATGATAGCCATATTGCTTCGTCGGGCGAGAGCTCTGGCCGGCCGAGACGTAGAGCACGCCGTCGGAATCGAAACAGAAGTAGGGGTAATGAAGCGAATGAAAGGGCATGTAGTTCTTCAGTTCCTGAACTCTCCAGAAGTTCTGGGTCCAGGCTGTACTTTCGAACGGTTCATTTCGCCCCGGATGGTAAGCCGAAGTCCATCGCTCACGCGGCAGGCTTCCGTCAGGCCTCATTCTCCATAGTGTCCCCCGGTAGATGTTGGACAAGATGAGGTCGCCGTCGGGAGCCAGCGCCATTTTCTGGGGAAGGTTCCACCAGGGGCCGTACATGGAGAGCGAGCCGCAGAGAGTCTCGAACAGTTTCGGGATGACCAGATCGGTGCCCCCTTCCTGCGCCGTCTTCCGGCAGAGATCCCGTACGCTCGAGTGCGGCAAGGTTGGATTCGGCGGCATGATCGTCCGCAAGTACTTGCCTTGACGGTCGAAGACCCGCAGCTCCGGCGCCTCTCGAACCGGTCTCGGATCGGAGAGTACGTAGAGTTCTCCCTTCTGCTCGTCGACGGCAAGATCCCAGATGATGCCCCGCGCATGCGGATCGCCCGCGAGCAGAAACCCCTCCAGTTCCAGCATCACTTCCCCGGTCGTGCCGGGGTGAGCGGAGCCGGGTCCGAGCCGTATCGATCGCTCCTGCTCTTCGGCCCAAGACGTTCTCTTCGCTTTCGTTGTGGAGCGGTACAACCAACTGGGTCTCGCATAGTCAGGCCTCGGAAGAGTTGCCCGGGCCGGAATCCCGGTCAGGATTCCCCACTCGTCGGGATTCGCAAACGTGCCCTGCCAGCAGTGCATCTCGCCTCCGGCCATGCCGGTCCGGCGGATGTTGAACCCGATCTCCGATGCGAGCGTCTTGTTCTTGTTGAAGATGTCCAGCGGAAGAGCGAATTCAACGAACCACCCATCGGTGCCGCTTGTTGCGGCGGACTTGAACTGCGGCTGCCACGTCCGGTCGTGCCAGGGAGGTGTGTGCTCATTGTACGAGGAGGTGGTTTTCCCGCTATCGTCCAAGTTGACCCGAACCAAGTAGTACGAGTTCCGATCACCGTTCGAGTCGATCAGCAACTCGACGGATTCCACCTTCTTCGCGGACTTGTCGGCCTTGACGCTTCCCTCCGCCGCGTCCTTACCGGTGCAGCTCGCGCCGACGTAGAGATGGTCGGCGTTCCGCAGGAGGAACGCTTCCGTGGTTGCCTTCGACGGCTTTCCCCGCATGACCGCGAGCGAACCAGTCCTGGCCGCGCCCTTCCAGCACGGTTCGTCGAGCTTACCGTCCACCACGGGTCTGGTGTCCGTTGCCGGCACCCGCAGCTTCGGTCTCTTGTCGGCCTCGCTTTCCGCCGCCGGTGCCCCATCAAGATACAGCAACGAACTCAGCAGGGCGCCTGCGATATGGACGCGTCGTGACCATCCGGTCAACTTCATGTCCGCGTTCCTCCGAGAGAGGGATCCACCTTGTCGCGCGTTGATACGAAGGACGTAGTCCGTAACTCCGAGCGTGGCCGGACTCGTGGCAACGTTACGATCCCGGCCCTGTTTCCTGTGCCTCTCCGTAGACGATGCGGCACTTGACGATGCGCCGATTGAGCACGTCCACGACGAAGAGCCGGTCTTTCCAGACGCCGACTGCGGATATCGCTCCGAACGGAAGCTCGGGGTGCGGAAACCTGCTGCCCCTGCCCCGGCAATCCATATTGCCGTAACTTCCGAATTCGCCCACGAGCTTCCCCGTCTCGCAATTAATCACCTGAACACTGAACTTGCCGGCGGCGTATAGGTATCCCTTGCCGTCGAGGGTTTGGTGAGACATCAGGGTACTGCAATGGCAAGGCGGATTGGCCACTTGGGCCACGCCTATGTAGCCCTCCCACCGCCGGGACCAGAGCGGTTCGCCCCCCGACGGACGGAACTTGGATAGCACAAGGTATTCCTGCCAGGGTCGGTTGGCAGGACGGTAGAGGACGTACAAGTTCCCTTCCTCGTCGACCTGGATGTCGCGTACGCAATCCAAGCGGAGCAGGCCTCGCTTCTGCAGCTTCCCGTCCGCGTCGTATACGTTCACCTGGCGGTGCAGGGCCTTGTACGCGTTCACGGGCCGGGATTTCGCATCGACGTCGACTTTCGCGACGTAGTAGATGTTGCCGTACCGGTCGACGTCCATGCCGTGATACACGTCGTGCCAGAAGTTCACCTCCATCGCGTGATCGACGAACAAGGCGTTCGTTCCCGTGGATTTGAAGGGAATTGGGTTCCCCACGCGGTCGAAGCGGAGAATCTCCACTCCGGCCTTCCCCAACCTCCACCGGTAGACTCTACCGTCCTTGCCGAAGATAGAGTCGATGAACAGCGGCTCTTGCGGATAACGGAAATGGCGCTCGTAATCCAACGTGAACCAAGGCGACGTCATCTTCCGTTTTCCGGCGTCGAAGAACAGGGGCGGCCACTTCTCGAGCACTTTCCCATTTTGGTTGATGCGGTAAACCGTCCCGTACTGTTTCAGGCGGTAGTTGGAATCGTCTTCGATGTAGAGGTCGCCGGTGTGCGGGTCGATGTTGAGTATGGGTTGATCGCCGCTCTGCCTGGGGCAGGACAGGGTCGCGCCGCTGTCTATCCATTCCTTCTTCAACGACAGATCGCCGCCGGCCAGTTGCAGCAGGCTCCCCGGGCCGGCGCCATTGGCCACCCACACCAACGGAGGGGATACACCGGCGTCCACGGCAATCTGCAGTACATCGGGATGCAGAGGCTGCGACACGGACAGAAGATCAGGCTCTCGCCAACTCTTGATCTTGATCAGCCTCCTGGGGGCCTCCGGAGGCTTCGCCGCCGCGGCGAGCACAGCCTTTCGCAACAACGGCAACGTTCGCTCGGCTCGCTCGGCTGCCGGTCTCTTCTCCGAAGCAATGAGAACGTACAGGCTCTTCTCGTGATCGATGGCCAATGCGGTTGGACCGTACAGTGGCTTCTTCTTTCCTTCGTGTTGATAATGCGTTATCGATGCGGCCTGGCGACCGTCCTCCCCGAGTACTCGGAGGCGGTTGTTCCCGGCATCCGCCACGATCAAGTGGTTTCCGTCGAGGACCAGTCCGCTCGGTTCGGCGAAGCCGCCGAAAGAGTTCCGTTTCTCAACCTTGACGCCCGGATACATTCGACACTTCCAGATATGGGTCCGCCTTTCCCCTTTTCCACTCACCCTCCAACTGTAGTGGCCTTCCCGCTGCTCGCCCACTTCCCAATGATAGCCGTACAGTCTTGTTCGGTGGGAACTCTGCCCCGCCGAGACGTAGAGCAAGCCGTTGGGGTCGAAACAGAAGTAGGGGTAGCGAAGTGACTGAAAGGGCAAGTAGTTCTGCAAATCGGCAATGTGCCACCAGTCCTGGGTCCAGGAGGCGCTTTCAAACGGCTCGTTTCGCTCTCGATGGTAAATCGAGGTCCATCCCTCCGGGGGCAATCCTCCATCAGGTCGCATTCTCCATAGCGTCCCTCTGGAAATGCTGGCCATACAGGGTGAGTTCGCCCCAGGTCTCAAACAGTTTCGGGATTACCAACTCCGCTTCCCCTTCCCGTGCCGTTTTTCGGCAGAGGTCCTGCACGCTCGAGTGGGGCAAGCTTGGGTTGAACGGCATGATCGTCCGCAAGTATTCGCCTCGCCGGTCGAAGACCCGCACCTCAGCCACTCCTCTTACCGGTCTCGTATCGGAGAGTACGTAGAGTTCTCCCTTTTGCTCGTTGACGGTAAGGTCCCAGATGAGGCCTCGCGCATGAGGATCGCCCGTCAGCAGAAACCCCTCCAGTTCCAGTTTCACCTCGCCCGTCGCGCCGGGGTGGGCGGAACCGGGCCCAAGCCGTATCGTCCGCCCGTCGTCCTCGGCCAGAAGGGAGGTCAGAGCCTTGGTGGGAGGGAAGTACCACCTGTTGAGGCCGCGTGTTCCGTAATCGGGCCTCGGAAGACTCTCGCGCGCCGGAATGCCCGTCAGCAGTCCCCACTCGTCGGGACGGGTAGCCGCACTCTGCCAGCAGTGGGTCTCGCCTCCGGGCATGCCGGTCCGCCGGATGTTGAACCCGATCTCTGATGCGAGCGTCTTGTTCTTGTTGAAGATGTTCAGCGGAAGAGCGAACTCAACGGTCCAGCCACTCGTGCCCTTTGTCACGGCGGACTTGAACTGCGGTTGCCACGTCCGGTCGTGCCAGGGGGGCGTATGCTCGTTGTAGGAGGAGGTGACCTTGCCGCCATCCTCCGAGGTGATCCGAATCAGGTAGTAGGAGTTCCGATCACCGTTCGAGTCGATCAGCAACTCGACGCTTTCCACTGTCTTCGAGGGCTTGCCGGACTTGGCTCCTCCCTCCGCCGCATCCTTCCCCGTACAGTGTGCGCCGACATAGAGATGATCGGCGTCGCGCAAGATGAACGCCTCCGTGGTCGCCTTCGACGGCTTGCCCCGCGTGACTTGAAGCGGACCGGTCTTTGCCGCATCCTTCCAGTACGACTCCTCGAGCTTGCCGTCCACCGCGGGCATGGAATTCGTCAATGGCACCCGCAACATCGGTCTCTTGTCGGGCCTAGTTTCCGCGGCCGGGGCCTCGTCAGGGCACAGCAGTGAACTCAGCATGGCAACCGCGATATGGAGGTGTCGTGACCATCCAGTCAGCTTCATATCGATGTTCCTCCGAGGGAAGTCTACCTTGTTGCGGCGATTCGCCTCTGTCGCTCTTCCTTCACCTCGCGCACCCAACAACTCAGACACATGCACTTTTCGTCGCGACCGCAGGTGCCGGCAATGTCGCGGTATGGCGGAGGTTGGATGGCCGCCTGCACGAGTTGGACCATCTTCCGATAGCTCGGGTCGTCGCGGCGCTTCCAACCGTTCTGCTCGACCTGCCCCCAGCCGCCGGCCGCGAGCGCCAGCGGCGCTTTCAGGATGCGGCTCTCGCCCGGCAGCGCCACGTTGACCAATGCGGCGAACGACTGCTCGGCCCACTCGTCGCCGAATCGTTCGCGAATGTGCGTGCGCAGCGCCTTCTCGCCTTCCGGGTTCGGCCGCCGCCACTCGTCCTTGTTCCAGGAGTACGTACCGTAGAGTGGGGCATTCAGATCGAGCCAGTCGATGATCCGCCGGCGGCTCTCGGGGTCGAGATCGACGTCGACGCTTTCGTGGTCCTCGAGCAGCATCTTGGCCAGCGTGCCGCCGTGGGCGAAGTAGTCCTTCGGCTTGCTGTACCAGGTTTCGCGAGCGTATTGGGCGATCTTCACCAGGCGACCGTTTCGGGTCAGCGATGCGTAGGCAGTGCTGGGGAGCAGTTGGTGGAAGGTCTTGGCGACCTTCTGCTCGGTGGCGTCGATCGTGCCGAGCAGATCGATCTCGCCCGCGGTCTCGTTCAGGCCATGGCAGCCAATGCAATAGCGATCGAGCACCGGCTGCACGGTCTTGGCGAAACTGAGTCCACCCGCGTACCGCGGGCCGGCTGGCGGGTCCAACTGTAGAACCTCGCCGTAGGGCGGAGAGGGTTGAACCACCGGGGTGGCCGTGCGGGGCTCGTGGCAGCCGACGCAACTCGCGTGCTCGCCCGGCTGCAAGTGCGTGGACGTTCGCATGGTCATCACCGCCATGCCGTTGTGATCCAGTGCCTGGAATTGCAGCGGCACTCCGGCCGGCGCTTCGAACGCCACCGAGCCGTTCTCGTCCACGGGCACCGTGCCGAGCACCCGTTTGAGCACCTCGAACCGCACGTGGCTGGAATACGGCACGCGCTGAGTGGGCTGGGGTATCAGTTCGTTGACGCGGAGCCGGCGGATCGTGCCGCGGGGAATGTCCTGCGTGCTCTGGTAGACGTCCTGCAAGTAGAAGACGCCCTTCGCTTGCGTTGCGTTGCCCGCCACCGGCGACGCGAGCACCGGCGGCATCGGCCGCGGCCGAACCGGCATGGGCGCGGTGCTGGAAATCTCGGGGTCGCGGTAGATCAACTCCCGCCCGCGCAGCGTGTCGACCAGGTAGATGCCGTAGGCGTCGGG